>JAKAKZ010000011.1 GCA_021824285.1 bacterium | reverse complement strand
CGCCACGTTGCAGATCTTGGACACCGACTGCTGAGCCGCCTTCTCCATGTCCGCGCGATAGGTCTCCCACCGCACGCGGAAGTCGGCGAGCGCATTCTGAAAGGCCGTTTCATCGCCGCTCTTCAAGGCCGCGTCCAGCTTCGCCTCCAGGGCGCGCCGGTCCTCGGCCAGCTTGGACTTCACCTCGCCGACGCTGGGCACGTCGGGATTCTGCTGCCGCGCCTCATCGATCTCGGCGGCATGCGCGTCCAGCTCCGCGAGACCGTCGGCCATCTTCCGGTCGAGCAGGTCAAGCACCATTTTCTTGCGCAGGCCGTCGGCCTCGTCCTTGTACCGGTCATAGGCTTTCGCGTTGTCGGCGATGGCCGCGTTCACCTTCTGTTCCATCCCCTTGAAGGACGTGCCGATATCTTCGAGCTGCTGTTGCCTGTCACCCATGATTTCCCTGACCTTGGCCTGGACGGCCGTCGCCACCTCGGCCTTGCGCGTATCGATGAGTCCCTGCAGCTGGCTGCGGATTTCGCTCTTCATGGCCGCGATTTCCGCTTCCGTCGGCTGACGCTTGGAGGACTGGAGCGAAGAGGTCTTCGCCGCGGCCAGTTCCTTGGCCTTGGCGTTGATTTCCGCCGAGATCTGGCTCTTCTTCTCTTCGATGAACGGATCCAGCTGGGCCTTCACGTCCGCCTTCATCTGGGCCGCAAACTCTTCGATCTTCGAACGCAACTGGGCCCGCCAATCCGCATACTTGGCGAAGACGCCGTCCTGGCCCCAAGCCATGAAATCGCGCACTAAGCGATCCGCGGCAGCGGAGTCGGACGCAGCGCAGATGGCGTCCAGCCGCTTCTGGCCTTCCGCTTTATAGGCTGTCGGGTCCGGCATCGGCGCGCCTAGGCCGAGCGCCGTGACCTTGGCCATCGCGGGTGCAACGACGTTCTGCAGCGCGTCCATGGCGGCGAAGAACTTGCCGGATTTCCATTTGGACATGGCGCAGTAGATCGCGACCAGGTCGCGCTCCGGCACCTGACCCTTGATCTCCGGCGGCACCTGACCCGGCTCCTCGAAAGTCGGGCGCTCGATCTGCCCTTCGCCCGGCCCGTTCTCGGCCGGCGGCGTGAACTCCTGTTCGAACTGCGCGATCTCCTCGGGTGTGGGACCGCCTTCGTCTTGGGCCCAAGCGGCCCGGATGCCCATGGCCGAGAGGGAGAGGGCCAGGAGCATGGCGGCGCAGGCGATCGGGAGTGACACCCGACCGCGGCCGGCGCCGCGCGGCAAATTAGGGAGAGGCATATGCTGGCATGATAGCACTTCTCCGCGGCCGCTTCCCGCCAAGATGTCCACCGTTGAAAAAATACGTCTAATAGGCTAGAATCAGCTGCGCGGCTCGGGCCGTATGTTATCTGCGTCTTATATATATGAATGCCGTCTTCCTCAAAAGCGTCCTGCGGGCCGCCGACATCCCGGAATCGAACAAGCCGCAGATCGCCCTCCTGGGCCGTTCCAACGTCGGCAAGTCATCGCTCATCAACCGGTTGGCCGGCGCCAAGGGTCTGGCCTATTCGAGCAACACGCCGGGCCTGACCCAGACCGTCAACCTCTACGAATTCGACGGCCGTTATCTGCTCGTCGACCTGCCTGGCTACGGTTTTGCCCGAGCCAAACCGGGGCATCACGAGGGTTTTGCGCCGCTGATCGGCGCGTATCTCTCCGAAGCGGAACGACTGAAGCTCGTACTGCTTATCGTCGATGCGCGCCATGACCTCGCAGAGAGCGACCGACACGCCATCGGCCAGCTGATCGAGGAGCGGATTCCATTCGTGATCGTGCTGAACAAGACCGACAAGGTTTCGCGATCCGCCGCGGTGCTGGGCCGGAAAAAAATTGAAACGGCATATCCTGGCGCGAAGGTGATCGCCCATTCGATGGTGACCGGCGAAGGGCTCGGCGAGATCCGCGACGCCATTGCCAGAGCGGTGCGTGAAGCGGCTTCCGGCACACGGAGCTGACCCGACGGCATAAACGGAAAAGGCGCGCCGCGGCGCGTCTTTTCGCGCAACGCGGTGCCGTTGAACCGCCGGGGCCGCCGTCAGCCGATAACGAATGACCTCATCGAGACGCTGGCATGCGCGAAGCCGTCGGCAAAATACCTGATCTCCTCCCCTTTTTCCTGCAGGGCCAAAGCCGAGAGCAGGGGAAAATAATGATCCGGCGTGGGCACGGAGGCGAGCGCCGCATCTCCCAAGTCACGATACCCGATCAGCCGCTGATGATCGCCGTCGGCGATAAGTTCGGCGGTCAGCCGGTCGAACTCCACGGCCCAATCGCGGGGCGCGGCATCCCGTTCTGGTTCGATTTGTCCGAGATTATGGACGATGTTACCGCTCGCCAATATGAGCACCCCGCGACGGCGCAGCGGCGCCAATTCACGAGCCAGGGAATAATGGAACGCGGCGGGCTTAGTGCCGTCGATGCTCAACTGAAACACCGGCACATCCGCCGACGGCAAAAACCGCCGGAGCGGTACCCAGGCGCCGTGATCCAGTCCCCACCCGCGGTCCGGCTCGGCATCGGCCGTCCTGATCAGCCTCCGGCTCTCTTCCGCCAACTCCGGCGAACCAGGGCAGCGGTAATCCAGGCGATAAAGCTCCGGCGGAAAACCGTAGAAATCATAAATGGTCCTCGGCCGTTCGCCGACGTGGACGTAGGTGCCGTCAGTGAACCAATGGGCAGAAATGCAGAGGACAGCCCGCGGTCGCGGCAACTCGCGCCCCACTTCCGTCCAGGCAAGAGTCCAGCTGTTATCCTCGACGGCATTCATCGGACTTCCGTGGCCGACGAAAACTACCGGCAGCGGACCGGTCGCGTCCTGACGCCTCAAGTGCCGACCCACCTTCTCCAGAACCATAAGGGACTTAAGCGCTCAGAGCGCGCAGATCGTTCAGCACCTCTTGCGCGTGCAAAGCCGGTTTGACTGCCTCGTAGATCTTGCGGATGCGGCCGTCCGGACCGATCAGGAAAGACCAACGGTTCGTGCCCATGTACTCGCGCCCCATGAATTTCTTCTTGCCCCAAACGCCGTAGGCGGCCACAACTTTCTTCTCCTCGTCGGCCAATAGCGTGAAGGGTAGCGTATGCTTGTCCGCAAACTTGCGATGACTCGCGACCTTGTCCGTACTGATGCCGAAAATGACGGTCTTCATCTTGCGGAAATCGGCATAAACGTCCCGGATGCCGCAGGCCTCGACGGTACAGCCGGGCGTCAAATCCTTGGGGTAGAAATAAAGCAAAATCCAGCTGCCCTTAGCCTCGTTCAGATCATGGATATGGCCGTCCTGGTCCGGCAGGGAAAACTGGGGCGCCGAATCGCCTACCTTAAGTTTAGTTTTGGGCATAAAAGGAAAAAATGATGTTCATTATGGCAGTATAGTCCATCCGGCCTCGGAGGCACAGCGCGCCGATCCGTGGAAATCGCGCGCCTTGACCGCGGCCGACCGATGAAATAACGTGTACCCGATTCGGCGTAAGGCCGAGGAGTTCCTTCCATCGGAGGCCCCATGCGCGGCTACATCGCGGTTTTCTGCGGCATCACACTCGTCCTGTTGCTGACGCTGCTCTTCGGACCGCAGCGCCCCGCGGCGCCCGCGGTCCAGACCGACGTCACGGTCCGCCCCAGCGCGTTGCTGGCGTCCGGCCCCACCATGATTGACTCCGAAGCGGCCGACATCCTCGCCGTACGGGTCGATGGACTCTTCATGGTCGACCGCCCTGGGACTGACTGGATCGCCCTGGTCGGTCCGGGCCCCAATCCGCGCCTCCATCCGACCACGGTGCTCACGCTCTGCCACGGCCAGCCGAGCACCACCTTCCGGTTCGAGATCCTGCGCGGATCGGAAACGGAGACGCGCCGTGAACTCGAACGTCTGGCCCAAAGCCTGAAGGCCGCCGGCCTATCCGTGACGCCGCTGCGCGACGACCGCGAACTGACCGTCTTCGAGTTCGAGCGCCTCCCCAAAGAAGGCGTCACCGAGTGGATGGCGCAGGGTGCAGTCGCCTTCGGCCGCGTGCCCGGACAGCCGGACACCTGGTTCTTCGTCTTCGGCATCTGGGATCGTGATGCCGACGTCAAAGGCATCCGCACAGCCCAGCTTTTTGCCACGGCCCGGACCGTCCGGGCCCTGCCGCCGGAACGCTGACAGGAAACCATCGCTTACCGCCCCATTGGGCGGTTTTTTGTATTCCGTCTGCGAGAAACGAAAACCCGCCCGAAGACGGGCGGGACGATCAGTCCTGGAGGGAGAGGTAAACCAAGGCCGCGGTGAGGCGAAAAACGGTGAGGATGCCGAGCAGCAGTCCGAAGATGGGTATTTCGCTGGCCAGCAGGCAGCCGCTCAAGATGGCGAGAACGACCGCACCCAGGATACTCTGCAGGAAAACTGCATCAAATCTCTTAAGCACGCTGCGTCTCCGCCGCGCCAGCCCGGCTCTGGTACATCAGAACGATGAGGCCCAGCAGCCCGGCGAGCGCCAGCAGGAAGGCCAGCGAGCGGGCCCGCAGGGACCAAGCCAACTGCGACACGAGAAAGACCGTGCAGCAGAACAGGACAAGCATGAGCCGCTGCAGGACGCGCGATATTCGGTGGCTCGTCACAATCTGACCTCCGGCCTTTTTAAAGTGCTGCGTTTGGGCGGCATTATGCCATCACCCGACGGTTACGTCAAGCGTTACGCGATAAAAAAGGCCGGCACCAAACGGTACCGGCTCTCACTGACTATCGAGGCGCTGTCACTCCCCATCCCGACGCTGACCCAGAGCCGCGTCATGGGAACGGTTGAGTGACATCACGTGCTGCCACCACATCAGGAACAGGGTGTTGGCAGTGAGCAACGCGATGACGATGGCGGAAAAGCGCCAGTGCGCGGCCCAGAGCTGCGGCACGAGCACGGCGGACACCGACAGAAGCGCGAGGGCGATGAGGAGCCGGAGCAAACGCATGACTAGCGCCTCCGGTCCGCGTCATCCTTCACCGGCACGGGCTGGGCCTCGGTGCGGTTCAGGAAGAACATGGCGACGATCAGGCCGACGACGAGGACGGTCAGCACGATGGCGCCGATGACGATCGAGTTGCCGATGGCCTCCAACAAAGCGCGGAATTCGCCGTTGAAATCCATCATGGTCACGTTCTGCGGTTCGTTCATCCGACCTCCGTGTCAAAAGGAACCTGAAGCCCGCCAAGATTAGCAGAATAAGGCACAACCGTCAACTCCCACGGCACCGACGAAAAAACCGCCTTAAGGCGGTTCTATTTCAGAAAATGCTCCCAGTAGCCGGCGTAGTCGCGAAAGATCTTGAGCTGGTTCTGCGGCTCGCCGGCCGAACCGTGCGGGTAGGCGTAGAGGGTGGCGGCATGGAAAGAGAAGATGCCCTCGTCCCAGACGCGCAGGTCCAGTGCCCAGGCGCCAGTGGCTGACGGCGCCGCGGTCACGCGGAACGACGTCAATCCGTGCTTGCGCTCGAAAACCAGGATGTCACCAGGTTGGAGACCGGCGTCCATCGCCTGCTGCAGCTCAAGGCCAGTATCGCGGTTGGCATGCTGAGCCACATGCGCAAACGCGCTCTGGATGACGTGGCGCAGCCGGTCCGTGCAGTTCGGCACGGCCAGACGGAAAAGGGCGCGCCGGTTGAGACCGGTATCGAAGTAGACCGTGACGAAGCGCGTGCCGTCCGGAAACGGCGTCGGGTCGTTGCGGCGGGAACGGGCCATGAGCGGCTCCGAATCTGAAAAGACCCGCATACGGTGTAACGCCATAACGCTTGATTGTCAATCCGCCGACAGATTACCGCAGTCTAATGCGCAACCGCGACCAGCCCTCGGCCGCGAGCCGCACGCGGAGAAGAAAATAAAATGACCCGCGGGCGCGGGTCGATGATCGGTCAGTCCTGACGCGTCAGAAGGGCCAAGACGGCCTCGAGATGGGATTTCAGTTCGGCCCGCCCAGCGTCATCGAGCTGGGAGACCAGGGTCAGCCCACGCGCCGCCAGGAACTTCTTGGTTTCCGGGAAGGAGGAGTTCAACTCGTCCATCCGCGCGAGGTGGGCCTTGAGGCGCCCAGTCTCGCGGTCCAAATCTTCCGCGGCGGCCGCATCGGTTGGGTTCTGCATCAGCCGCCGCACCGCATCCACGGCGGAGGCCGAATCCGGCGCGCTCCGCGTCAGCTCCAGGGCGCGTTTCAGCAGCTCGCGGCGCTCGGGTGTCAGGCCGGGGTCATCCAGGTCGAAATCCTTCAGATCCATCTGTTCTCCTTGGAAAGGGCAACGCAATGCGTGACTGCGGGAAGCGTCGCATGTTTCCGCCGTTTTGGCAATGGTCCGCCTGGCGGTAATCCGAATGCTGAAAGCCAAAACCCGCGCAGGAGGCGCGGATTCCGTCTGATTATTTGACGTTACCAATCCTTCCAGCCGCCTTTCGGCGGCCGGCGGCCGCGTTTCTTGTCCGACTGCCTCCCTTTCTCGTCGAGACGACGAGATTTGTCCTCGGCGGTGACTTTGGTCTCCTTGCGCTCCGCCCTGGGCAAAAGGGCTTCAGCGACCAGCGCCTGCAGGCGCCCGATGGCTTCCGCGCGGTTCTGCGGCTGGGACCGTTCGGACTGCGCTGATAGGACGATTTCGTCTTCAGAATTCAGCCTCCCCCCAGCGGCGGCGCGGATAGCAGCCTTCTGCTCTTCGTCAAACGCCGCGGAACGCCCAACATTCCAGCGCAACTGGGCCTTGGTCGAGGTCTTGTTCACGTTCTGGCCTCCCGGACCGGACGAACGCACGAACGAAATATCTATCTCCGCTTCCGGAACGGACGGCGGGTCATCTTTCCGCTCCTGATTTTCCGGCGGCCGTTCCGGTTCCGCTGCCGGAGGCCGTTCGCCTCGAAAACCCATCATACCTATACATTATATCACGCCCCCAGAAGCGATTCCGAAACCCGCCTTAACGGCTGGCTCCCAGAAATTCGCGCACCCGGCGGATGGCGGCGAATGGGTCACGTTGCACCTCATGGCCCCAGACGCGCAACACGCGCCAACCGGAGCGCCGCAGAGCCGCAAAATTGCGGCGGTCGCGGGCCCGGTTGCGTTCGATCTTGGTGCGCCAGAAGGCGGAGGGCAGCTTCCGGCGCCACAGCGGATAGCGGTACCCGTGCCAGAAGTCGCCATCGATAAAAACGGCGAGCTTGCGGGACGGCACCGCGATGTCCGGCGTGCCGCGCGCTCCGCGGTAGTGACGTCGGAAATAAACGCCGTAGGCCCTCAAGCCGCGGAACACGGTCTTCTCGATGCCCGTATTCTTGGCTCGGATTCTGGACATTATCCGGCTGCGGACGTCCTTGGAGAAGCGATCGGGCATGACGGCACTTGGCTAGACTTATTGCGGGACCCGAAAGCGACGCGGGCACGCGACGGCAAAACGCTCTGTCTTCACAGCGGTTCCGTCTTGTAGTCCTTCAACTCGGCAACGACCGACGCAAGCTGTCCGTAATCGGCCTGCCCGTCATGCCGCAAGGTGCCCAAACCGGTCTTTTTATCGACTTCCACGGACTCGACGCCGGGCAGATCAGAGAGCACTGACTCAACCAGTTTCTTGCAGGAGCGGCAGTGCATGCCCGTGACCTTAAAGCTGATGATGGCCATGAATTTCAAGGATTAACGACCTCGATGGAGCCGCGATACATGCCCATGCTGCAGCTGAAAACGGCCGTACCGGCGCGGTCCGGGGTGAACTCCACGGTAGTCGAGTCTTGGTTCAGCGGCACGCTGATCCCGTACTTCGGCAGCTCGAAATATGTCCGGCAGCCGTAACCGCGGCCATCGATCTCCAGCCGGACCGGCTGGCCCGCCACCACGGTAAAATGGTCCGAAGGATAATAGTAAGGATCCGAACCGGTAAGTTTCATCCTAATCACCTGTGTGCCATTCTCAACCGACACGTTCGGATCAGCTTGCCTGACACCCTGACCGGTCGAGGATGGTGACGCGGCGGGCAACCGCCAGGAGAATCCCGCCAAGGTCAGCGCGTTCGACAGGCTGGCCACGCCCATGATCACAACCAGGGCACCGGCCAACTCACGGAAAAGCAGGCCAATCTTTCCCTTGACGGCGTTGGAGAAGTAGCCGACGAGGAGCAGTGCCGGCGCGGTACCGAGCGCGAAGCCGCCTAAGACGACCGCCGCCGCCTGAAAACTCCCGGCCGTCAGCGCGTAGACCTGCAACGTCTGGGTGAACCCGCAGGGCAGGAAGAAAGTCGCCGCGCCGATGAGGGCCGGCCCGAGCGGCCGGTGACGGTCTTCATTGCCGACGATGCGTCGCCCCAGCGCTTTCGGCGGCCGCGGCAGGATACCGACGAGCCAGGCCGGCGCCAAGCCCAGCATCTCCAGGCCCATGACGACCATGAAGAGCGAGACCGCGGCCAGCAAAAAGGAGACGACGCCGGTGGACGGGGCCACCCCGCGGCCGACCAGTCCGATCAGACCACCGAACAGGGCATAAGCAACGATGCGGGCGCCGACGAACGCCGCCACAGGCTGGAAACGGCGCAACCGTGATGCCGCCCGATGGGCCTCATTCCATCTGGCCGACGAGGAGAGCAGCAGGCCGCCGGCCACCGCCATACAGGAAGAGGTGCCGGCCACAAGGCCCAACACGACCGCGGCCCAGAACCCGCCCTTGGCGTCGAACGTGCCGAACCTGGCTGCAAGACCGCTGCTTTCGACCAGCTTGGCCAGAACCGCAACGATGACGAACAGCGCCAGCACCCGCCAAAATGGCGGTCGCGGCGCGCCGTTCCAGGCGATCTCGGCCGGACCGACGGCATAGCCGTCCTTGCGCACGGCGGCGTCCAACGCCGCCAAGTCCGGCACCTGTCCCGGCTCGTGCGTGATGCGGGCCAGGCCCGTCGCGGCATCGACCTCCACGGCGCGCACGCCGCGGATTTTCTTGAATTTCCTTTCAACCAACAGCTCGCAGCTGCGGCAGGTCATGTTGGCAACGCGCACCGAAGTCTGGCAGGCATCGCCGCAATCGACCTCGACTCCATCGAAACCCATGTTCTTGATCGCCACGGCGGCCGCTGGCCCGACCGATTCGTCGTTCGCATGGATCTCGGCGCGTCCCGGCCAGGTTTCCACGGACGCCACGCCGGGCAGGCGGCCTATCGCGGATTCGAAGCGGGCGGCCGTGTGCCGATCAAGTCCGGGAACTTTCATCCTGATGATTTTCATAGCTAACCGGGGTGCCGCAGCACCGCGGATTACGGTTAATGAGCGCTCCGATGCCGGAGGCTCATTCGCGCATGACCAGGCCGGCAATCAGCCTGGGACCGATGAGGTCTGGGTCCGCTTCAATGCGGCGATGGAGAAATCGGTAAACGATCAGACAGACGCCGAAAAACAGCAACATGATCGGCGTCGGCATCTGCGCCGTGCGTGGCAAAACGGCATTGCGCGTGACGTCCACGGCTTTCAGGCATTCGGTGGCGCAATCAGCGGAACCGGCGGCGCGGCCGCAGGCCGTACAGGCCAATGATTCCAAGGCAGATGCGGGACCGGCGTGGACCATCTGCGGCATGGCATGAATGGTCGCGACTGCGAGCAGGGCCGAGATGAAGATGGCGCGCCATGATAGTTTCATGTGGAAAGTATAGACGCGAACGCGTCCAATCGCAACATGGCGGTCAGCTGCCCCAACCGCGATCCGGCCTGCTCCGCAGTTCCTCCGTTTCCGTCGGTCGGGCATAGTCGTCGCTCAGCCGCACGGTATTCCCCTTTTCCGGATCGGAAACTTCCACGAACCAGGAGTCGTCCAACGCCTCCAAACGGTGCTTCTGGTTGAGCCGCACGGCATACCCCTTGAGCGGTTCCATGGGCAGATGACGCACCTCTCCAGCCTCATCCTCCAACCAAATGACCGCCCGGCCCGACTGCAGGCAGATTATCTCCTCCTTAGCGTCATGATATTGGAGCGACAGGCGTTTCCCGGCCAGCAGGAACAGCAGTTTGCCGGTGTGCCGCTCGCCCTCCGACGTAAAAATAACCTCAAAGCCCCAAGGCTTCTCGATGCGGCGATACGCGGGCGTGAGCGAGAAAGTCATATTTTCCAATCAAGTATAGCACGGCCCAAAAGACGAAGGCGGAGTCGGCCCGAACACCGCCACTCCTCGAGTTCTCCACCAGCCCGCGTAGACCTAATCTGTCCGCATCGGTATACTTTTTCCGTATGCGCAATTTCCGCCCCACTGGCCGCGCCGCGCTGGCCTCCCTCATGTTCATCGCAGCGGCCTTGCCGGCCCAGGCCAACGTCTTCAATCCCCACCTCATCATCTCTGACGATGAGATACGCCGGTCCGATTCCATGGACTATTCGGCCATCTTAAGTTTCCTGTCGGCCAGGGGCACGCTGGCCGAAAAATTCGACGTCGATCCCATGGACGGCCTGCTTAAAAACGTGCCCCAAATCATCGATGACGCGGCGAAACGCTACGGCGTCAACCCGAAATACATCATCTCGCTCATGGAAAAGGAGTCGAGTGTCGTTTCGGCCACCAAGCCGACCAAAAAACAGCTGGACTGGGCGACCGGCTACGCGCTCTGCGACGGCTGCCGGCGCAAGAACGCCACGGCCGTGAAGAATCAGGGGCTGGCGAAGCAGATCGACGCCGGCGCAGGCTTTATCAAGTGGTTTTTCGACAACGTCGACCAGATGCGGGGGCTCAGCAAGCCGGGCGTGCCGCAATACCTAAAACAGAGCAAAACCACGGTAACGCCGATCAATACGGCCACGGCCGCACTCTACAGCTACACGCCGCATCTGCAAGGCAATCGCCTTCTCTGGAGCATCTGGAACCGCTGGTTCGGCGAAGGCACGAACGGTCTGGAGCTGGCTGACGGTACACTCGTGCGAAGCACCAAGTCCGGCGCCGTCGCGCTCATGCAGGGTGGCAAGTTCCGGCCCATCACCTCACGCTCCGTGCTCACCTCGCGGTTCAACAGCCGGAACATCGTGGACCTGAATCCTTACGATTTCGATTCGCTGCAGCGGACCAGCATGGGCCGACCCATAAGCTTCGCCGACGAATCGCTCGTAAAAACGGAGGATGGATCAATCTGGTTGCTCATCGGCAACGAGCGCCGTCGATTCGCCGATCCGGAAGCTTTCCGGGCCAACGGCTTCAATCCGGAAGAGGTGGAGAGCGCCGAACTGGCGGACATCGAGGACTATGCGGTCGGCGACGACATCACTGCGGACAGCAGCGGCGTGACCGGCAAACTGCTGCAGGACAAGACCACGGGGGCGGTTTTCTACGTGACCAACGGCACAAAACGCCCCATCTGGGACAAGGCGATTCTGGAAGCCGATTTTCCGAACCGCAAACCGACCATGACCGCGCACGAGACCATTGCGGCCCTCAAGGACGGCAAACCGCTCGGTTTCTATGACGGCAACCTGGTGCGCACCAAGGGCAGCGCGTCCGTCTACGTCATTTCCGGCGGAAAGAAGCGCCCGATTGCCTCCGAGGAAACCTTCCTGGCCTATGGCTACGACTGGGACAATGTTCTGGTGACGATTCCGGCCGCCCTGGACCTGCACCAGCTGGGCGCCCCGCTGACGTTGGATGCCGGCCTGGGAAACTTTAATCCACCGGATGCTGACCAGGCCACGACGGACACCGTCTCGCCCGATGCCACGACAGATGCCGCCGCTCCAGCGGCCACGGCACCGGCCGTACCCGCCGTCACGGTCAACCCTTGGGAATGATCGGGTGATGCCGCGGGACAGGAATCTGCGGGTAAACAAAATCGCGCCGGGAGGCGCGATTTTCCATTTATGCAGCAGGAGACCAGCCGTTCAGACCACCAGTTTCGATTCCTGACCGCCCATGAGCAGGTCGGAAATGATCTTCAGCAGCCGATCCGGCATCATATCTTGCTTGGCGACATAAGCCGTGGCGCCCAGCTCCTTGCCGTGCGCGATGTCTTCCTCCTCGCCCAGGGCGGAAACCATGACAATCGGCGTTTTGGCGAAGGCCGGCAATTTGCGCAGCTCTTCCAACAGATGGTAACCGTCACGGAAGCCGCCGCGCTCCGGCATCATCACGTCCACGAGCATCAGGTCGGGCTTCTCCTGCAGGGCGACCTTATAGCCCTCGGCGGGATCCGAGGCGGTAATCACGCGGTAACCTTTGTTCTCGAAGATGTTGCGGTAGAGGTCCTGGTAGAACGGGTCGTCATCGACCGACAGGATGGTGTGGATAGACGGCATAGCCAAATAAGTATATCGTAGGCGCCAATTACGCGAAAGTATCAGGCCGGCTTCACGGCGGTCAGGCAGAGGAACAGCGGAAACTCCTTGCGGGTGCGGTTCTCCTCCGCCGCCCGCGTCCCGGGTCCGCTCTGCCGGTCGGAAATCCATTCCTCTAACCCGGCCACGAGCAGTCCGGCTTTGGCCAGACACATGAAATAATATTGCAGCGGTCGGTGGAACGAGACGGTCACGGCCAGCGGATCGCTGCCCGGATGCGCCTGGAGGCGGGCCGTCCATTCGCTCAGATAGCGGTCTACGCGGCGGAACATGTTCGTGCCGTCCCAGCCCCAGGAGCTGCCCTTCGGCACGCGGAAGCAGGGATGGTTGAGCACCACGACCAGCCGTCCGCCGGGCTTCAGCACCCGGGCCGCGGCCGCGACCGTCTCCTTGGCCCGCTGTATGTTCTGGAGAGCGAGTACGATGATTGCGGCGTCAACAGAGCTTTCGGGCAGGAAACTGATGCGGTCGGCCTCTGCCACATGAAATCGCGCCCGCTCCGCGACGTCCGTGCCCTCGCGGCGCAATGCCTCCTCGGCTGCGGCGACCAGTTCCGGCGCGATGTCGACACCCGTCACGTCCACTCCGAGGCGCGCGAAGGAGCGCGAAAAGAAACCGGGGCCGCAGGCCAGATCAAGCAGTTTCGCGCCCGGCCGCAGACCGAGTATCCGGCGCAGGTTCGGCTGGATCACGGTCTGCTGAAACGTCTCGTCTTGACCGTAGAGCAGGTCACGGTACCAATCGGCGACCGGTCCCCAGGACGTGGCGGCCGCGCGCTGGTGGGCCGGGACCGCCTGCTTCGGCGGCAGTATTTTCTTCGGCAGGACGATACGTTTCGGCAGGACGCGGCGGCGCGGTGCGCCGGCCCACGGCATGGCCGGACGGTGTCCTGAACTGACGCGACGGGAAGTCGGCAGACGTCTCTTCAGCGGCATAACTTCAGCGGCGCACGCGGCAAATGAAGGACTTAAGGTAGAAGGATTCCGGGAAATAGACCGACAGGGGGTGGTCCGCCGCCTGGCGCACGGCACCCAACAGATCAAGCCGTACGCCGGCCTGCACGGAAGCGCGGCGCAAGGTGAACGCCAAATCCTCCTCCGGCAAGTGACGGGAACAGCTGGAAGTCACGAAAATACCGCCATCCTCCACCAGCCGTAGGGCGGCGCGATTCAGGAAATGGTAGGCCTTCCGGCCCTCCTCCGCATCCTTCTGCGACTTGATGACGGCCGGCGGATCGAGCAAGACCATACCGTAGCGTTCCGCCCGCTCATCGCCCAAAAACTGGAACACGTCGGCCTCGGCCGTGGCCATGCGATCGGCGGAAAACCCGTTCAGGGCGGCATGCTCACGGCAGCGATCAAGGGCCGGCGCGGAAGAGTCCACGTTCAGCACCTGGCTGGCGCCGCCGGCCAGCGCGGCCACGCCGGCCGCACCCGTATAGGAAAAGAGGTTCAGGACATCGCGGTCAGCGGCCAAACCGCGAATCGCCACGCGCAAATCACGCTGATCGAGATAGAAACCGGTCTTCTGGCCGGTCAGCGGATCGGCGAGAAACTTCAGGCCGTACTCGAGGAACGGGACGGGCTCGGCCAGCTGGCCGCGCGCGACCTCACTGCGGGGCTCGAGCCCCTCCTCGCGTCGCGACGGCATATCGGAACGTTCCACAATCACGGCTCCGGGGAAGACCTCGCCAAGCGCATTCAGGATGGCCTCACGGAGCATCTCCGTGCCGGCCGTGGAGAGCTGAAGGGTCAGGACATCGCCGAAACGGTCCACAACAATGCCCGGCAGGCCGTCGGCCTCGCCGAAAGCGACGCGATAACCGGTCGTGGGAGAATCCGGACCGAAGCCCAACAGCCGGCGGCGATCATCGGCCTCGGCAAAGCGACGCGCGAACCAGCTGCGATCCAGTTCGGCCTCGCCGAACTCGAAAATCCGGACCGCGATGGACGAGCGGCGCGACCAAGTACCGGTGCCGAGGATCCGGCCCCGCTCATCGGCCACCCGCACGATGGCGCCGTCGTGCAGAGCGTCGGGCTTGGTCGCCAGAGCGCCCGAAAAAATCCACGGATGGCGGTGGATGACGTTGGCTTCCTTGCCGCGGACTAGGGTCAGGACGGGATACATGGGATTCGTAATGGATATGGCCACAAAATGAGGCACTCTCGACCGGACTCCTTAATAGTGATATTATACGGCAAATAAGCTCAATTGTCTATGCGCCGCCCCAGATACCGCCTGCCGCCCGGCAAAACCGAAATCCGTTTCTTCGATGGGTTCCTTTTGCGCTACATGAACCCGGATTTTGACATTTGCCTCTGGCGAGAAAAGGAATCTGTCCCCTCCTCGCGCTTCATCCCGAAAAACGAGATCTGGATCGACTGGCGCTACAAGAAAGAGGCGCAGTTCCTGATTGACGTGATGCGCATCGAGGCTGCGCCGCGGTTCCGCAAATCGCCCTATTCCCGCATCCGCGCGGAACTGAAGCGGCGGCTCTGCCTACCCGGGCCGATTCCTGATTTTTTCGTCCGCGAGCAGCGGCGCGGGGAACTGAAGATCAAATATGTGCGCGGCGAGGTCATCCGAAGATACGTGGATCCGGCCTTCATCTTCGGCGGCCATGACCTGGTCTACGGCTACATCCCGAAAAACGAGGTGTGGATCGATCTGACGCAGGACCAGCGGGAAATCCCGTTCACCATCATGCATGAGCTGCGCGAGCGCGAGCTGATGGCGCGACGGGGCCTGACTTACAGCGAGGCGCATGCCCGGGCGATCAGTCACGAGCTGGTCCACCGCGCCCGCCGCCTGACCCTCGACCTCAACGCCCCGCTGCCTCTTATCCCCTTCCGCCAATCAGCCGGGCTTTGCGGTCCGGCCAGCCTGAAGATCGCCTTGGGCTACTTCGGTATCCATATGCCGGAAAGGAAACTGGCGAAACTCTGCCGGGCCACGCCGCAATACGGCACGGACCACGTCCATCTCATGGCCGCGGCCCGCCGTCTCGGAGCGACGGTGACCGCCAAGGAAGGCGGAACCGTGCAGGAACTGCGCGAGATCGTCCATACCGAGCGCCTGCCGGTGATTGTAGGGTGGTATTCGCCGACCGATCCGCGGCGGCCGCAGCCCGATGAGGACCATTTTTCCGTCGTCGCCCAAGTCACGGACCGGAAAATCCTGCTGCTCGATCCGGAAAAGGAGGACGGCATCACGGAATTGAGCATCAGCCGGTTCGAAAAGCTCTGGTGGGATACCGACGAGTCAGCCGGCGGCGGCAGGGTCAACCGCTGGTTCATGAAAATCGAGATCTAGAATGGAGCCGGGGCCACCCTGCCGCGGAAACTCAAATCGCGCCGATGAGGCGCGATTTTTTGAGGAGAAATAACGCGAGACGATTCAATCGACCGCCCTGTTCCACCGGAAAATCGACTGAAGCCGAACCAGAAGGGCCTTCGCCACGCCGCCGTGCCCCTTCACGATGAAGAGCGGGACCGCGGAATGCTTGGCCATGGATTCGGGGATGCTGCCGAAGCGGATATCCTTCAGGAACTTTGATTTGGCCGCCCCGACGATGGCCAGATCGCGGTCCCTGGTCTGGGCAATCAGCGTGTTGGCGATTGACCGGCCGTTGACCCAGCAGACTTCGTCGAAGTCCTCTTCCGTCAGCCCCAGTCCCCTGATCACCGCGGCCGCATCCGGCTTGAAATAGACCGGAACTTCGCGTCCCAAGACACAGACCAGCTCGCCGCGGGCGCCGTGGTATCCGCGCATTGCCCGATAGATCTCCCCGATCAGGCCCAGATGAGGGTTCTTGCCCTTGGGGTTGGCGGCCAGCGAAATGGAGCGCACCGCTCCGGGATTCCGGACGACCAGCAGGTCGCACTGCGCCTCCCGCAGGATCCGGTCGATCTTGCTGCCGAAGATGACGCGCTTCGACTGCGTGTAACCTTCCCAGTTCATGATCAGCAGGTCGCCGCCCTCCATGCGCACGGCCTCCAGGATGACCTCGGTCACGTCGCGGCCGATCAGGACCAGATTGTGGTAGCTGACATCGTTCTCGCGCCCTGGGGTCGCGGCGTTGAATTCCTCGACCCAGCCCTTGATGCTCTCGAAGACCTTCTTGTCCTGCAGCATGCTGGTGTCGTCGAGCAGCATGAGCGGCGGCGGCACCTCGTGGACCTTCAGGAAGATCAGCTCGCCCTTCATCCGGCTGGCCAAAGCCAAAGCGACATCCACGAGCGGCCGCAGCTGGTCCAGCGACAAGCGTGGGGCGATCGGCAGGATGAAGCGGCGGCCGGTCTTGGGGCCGATCCGCACCGCCTCCTCGAAGACGATCTTCTCCTCGAACTCCTCGCGGCCCTTGCGCGCCGCATATGAAAAATAATTCACTAATCCGATGAGCGACCAGACGACGGTGATCGCCCAGGCCATGGCGTTGATCCGCAGCATGGTGAGCGCCAGGAGGATATAGACGGCCGTGGCGATGAGCGGCGGCAGCGGGAAAAGCGGCACGCGGTAGACCCATTTGGTGTCCGGTTGGCGGAAATGCAGGCGGATGCCGGCGATGTTGAGCTGCAGGAACAGCAGGACGAACAGGAGACTGGCGGCGCTCGCGACATCGAACAGCGGCAGGAACAGGACCATGGCGGAGATAAGCGCCGTAGAGAAGATCACCGCCAGGTGCGGCGTGAAATTGCGGGCGTGGATTTTGGACAGCCCCGACCAGATGTTCTTGTCGCGCGCTAGCGCGAACGACACGTGGCTCGATGAGAAGATGGTGGAATTGAGCGCGGCTAAGTTCGCCAAAAGGCCCGCCACGGTCATCAGCAGACCGCCGAGCGGCATGAACGTCCGGGCCGCGGCCACGATGGCGCCCTCGTTGAAGGAGCCGAGAAACTGCCAAGACGGTTCTCCGCCGGTGGCGGTCGCTCCGATGACCACCAGGCTGACAAGCACGTAGATAAGCGTGACGACGGCCCACGAGGAGATGAGGGCCAATTTGAGCGTCCGCGATGGATCCTTGGTCTCCTCCCCGGCCTGCACCTGGATTTCCGAGCCCTCGAAGGCGATGTAGAAAAAAGAGGTGGCGGCGAAGATGCCGAACAGGCCGCGCGGCAGGAACGGCGAAAACGGCGCGAGCGGCTGCGGCGAGCCGAACATCCGAACGAGGCCGCTAAGGATGAAAAGCGCCAAAATCCCCAGCAGTCCGGCCGTCAGCCAGTTGCCGGCGCTGCCCGTGGATTTGGCCCCGCGCCAGTTCAGGTAGCCGAAAAACAGGACCACCGCGAAGGCCAGGAGCTTGTCGGTCGGGATCAGGATGACCTCCGGTATCGGCAGGCCGATCAGCCGGAGCGTAACTTCGAAATAATAGCCGAAAGTGAGGGCGTAGACGCCGCAGGCCGCGGCGTGGGCGAACCAACTCAACCAGCCGGCCAGGAAACCCTGGAAGTTTCCCAAGCCGCGTCGCACCCACAAGTAGCCGCCGCCGGCCTCGGGAAAGGTGGTGCCCAAGGCCAGGTACATCTGCAGGTTGAGGAACGCCACGCCGGCGCCCAACACCATCGCCAGCACAAGTCCGGGCCCGGCCATGCCTGCCGCCGGACCGAGCAGCGAAAAGATGCCGCCGCCGATCAGCGAACCGATGCCCATGAAAATTATTTCCCCGACACCGAGTGTCCTGGCCAGTCCGACGGGGTTATCTTTGGCTTCGGCTACATGCATACAGGCACCGTCACATTATAGCGGTAACATGGTTGCGGGATATGCACACTTCGCCATAATTTAGCTTATTTAAGGGAAAAAACCGCTGGTATGGGCGGTTTTCCCCTAGGCAAGCGAACAGGTCTAAGCGCGGCGGTCCTTTCTCCTCCGGACAAGCCACCAGACGAGGCCACCGAGCAGGACGAACGGCAGGAGCAGACCGCCGATGACGATGACGAACCAGATGAGACCGACGAGCAAGGACTGAAAGGCCCCGACCAGCGCTTGAATCGCCTCCTTGACTTGGGCGCCGAAGCGGAACTCCTTGGTCGGAACCTGAACCTTCGGCTCCTCTTCCAGCGTGACGCTGATCGTGGAAAAGGCGGTCGCGTTCTCCAGGTACTTCTGCCGGCCCTGCAGCGATTCGATCTGGCCGCGGATGGATCCGAGCCGCTCCTGAACCTTGAGGATATCCTCAACCGTGCGCGCGGACTTGAGCACTTCCAAGTAAGTCGCCTCCTGCGCTTGGGCGTTCCTGATCTGCGCGAGCAGATCCGTGTACTGCTCGGTCACGTCCTGGCCGGAAGTCGTCTCCTCCTTCACGGCCTTGGCGAACAGGCGGATTGCCCCCAGCATCTCCTCGAAAGACTTGGCCGGCACGCGGACGGCCACGTAGCCGGCATGCGTGCCGTCCGGACGCTCCGAAACGTTAGCGGTCTGAACGTAACCGCCCCGCGCCTTGGCCGCCTCGATGATACGTTCCGAGACATCGCCGACATCGTCGACGGAAAGGCGCAAAGTGCCGTTCTTGATGATTTTCTGGTCCACTTCGGCCGCGGTCTGACCGCCGTTCGGCATCGGCACCGGCGGCATGATGGGACTCGGGTTGAAATCTTCGGACAGCGCCATATCCCGAACCGCCAGTCCGACCTCGGGCATCATGGCCGGGGCCGAGGTGACGGAGCCCATTCCATAACCAGCCTTGAGAGCCGCACCGGAAGCGGCGAAGCGCTGGGCCGCGGGTCCGGTAGTGGCCGTCAGTACTGCAGCCGCGACTGCGAGCAAAACGAGTATGCCGGCCGCGCCAGCCAATAAGGTCCGTTTAGACATAATTCTGCGGGTTGTGGGCTCGATTAAGCCCTTATGGCCCTAAGGATAGCACGGACAGCCGCTTGATGCATGACCCCCACCGGCTGACGCATTGTGCTATCATAGATAAGTCATCTGGGCGGCTGCCGCCCCTCATCCTCATTATGAAGCGACCCGATCTACGCCACGCTGCCGAACGAGCGGCGTCCTGGATCAAAACCATAGCGGAGCGTGTCAGGCCGGTCACAGATCGGATATTCCCGATATTGGCGCGCTGGCGGGCCTGGACGCACCGCCGAGGCCGACGCATTATCCTGGGGCTGGCTGCCGTGCCGACCATATTGGTGCTGCACCTCTCTTATCGCACCTCCCTGCAGGCTTTCTGGTCCGCGCCAAAGGACCTGCGCTCCGTCCTATATTCCCTCTTCGGCCTGCCGGCGGCATTAGCCCTGCTTCTGCTTTGGGCCTATACGGTCTCGGCCATGAACCGCGCGACGCTGCGCATCTACTTTCCGCAGATAGACGCCTGGCTGCGCCGCGCTGCCGCCGCGGCGATAGCGCTCGCCGCGCTTCATCCTCTTTCTTTGATGATCGCGCTGACGCCGTCCAGGTTCTTCGCCTTTCAGTTCGTGGCGAAGGACAGGCTGACCGGCATAATGGTGGGCGAGCTGGCGCTGTTTTGCCTCTTGGCGGCCGGTCTGACGATGATCCTCATCCGCGTTCCTCTCTTCCGCGACCGGCGCCGGCTCGTGGACTGGTTCTGCGGCACGGCTTTCGTGCTGGCTCTCGTCCACGGTGGCATGGTCGGTCCGGCCTCGCGCATCATCGAGGCACAGGTCCTTTGGGGTCTCTACCTCACGACAGCCGTCGCCGCCCTGGCCTATCGCCTGAAACGCGGTTAGCAAATGAGCGACGAAAAACCGCCGCCCCGTATAAGGGGCGGTTTGTTCGCGTCCCTTAGGGATGCCTTTCGCTGCGGAAAAGCCGTAGCGAATTGATCAATGGAAAGAAATCCGTGACCAGATTATAGAAGGCGGCGATGGCCGGACCAGCGATGCCCGTCAGCACCAATGCGAACCCGATCAAGTTGGTGGCCAGCCAGATGGCCACATCGACATGAATGACCGAGATGGTGCGCCTCGCCAACCGCACGATCTCCGGCAGGCGCGAAAGGTCATCGGTCAGAATGACCACATCTGCCGCCTGCACCGCGACCGCCGTACCGCCGCCGCCCATGGCGATACCGACATCAGCGCGGGACAGGGCTGGGGCGTCGTTGACCCCGTCCCCGACCATGCCCACGGCTCCGCCGGGCAGCAGCCTTTCGAGCTCCGCCAACTTGGCCTCCGGCGACATGGAGGCACGGACTTCCGCGATGCCCAGGGATTTTGCCACTGCCGCGGCAGCGGCAGGATTATCACCGGTAAACATGACTGGGCGAATCCCCAACCGTTCCAAGTCACGGACGCCAGCTGCAGCTTCAGCGCGCGGCTGATCGGCAACGGCGACGGCACCGGCATACTGACCGTCAAAACAGACCAAAAACCGGGTCCTGACGGTCTCTTCGCCGCCAGATTCGTACCGCTCCAGGTGTTCCGGCGGCAGGCGGCATCCCGCCTCGGCCACGAAGGCTGGGCTCCCGGCCAAGACGGCGTGGCCGCCGACCGTGGCGGAGATGCCCTGCCCGCGCAGCACCGCAAACTGCGCCGGATCGGGCACGCTGCCGAGGCGCTGAAGCGCATGCCGCAGTACCGCGCGGCCGACAGGATGTTCGGAGAATTTTTCGGCAGATCCTAAACGCCGCCAGAACTCCTCCTCATCCACACCATCGGCAATCTCCATAGCCGCGATCGCCGGCGTGCCGTAAGTCAGCGTGCCCGTCTTGTCGAACACCACGGTCCGTAGCGCGGCCAGTTTCTCTAGCCGAGCGCCGCCCCGGACGATGACGCCGCGGCGGGCCGCCTGGCCCAACGCCGCCGTCACGGCGAGAGGGATCGCCACCGCCATGTCGTCCGCGCAAGCCACGAGGAACAGGGCCGCGGTCATCGTGAGGCTATGCGTCACCAGGAAGACGGCGCCGCCCAAAACGGCAATGAAGGGCAGAAAAAGGCCGGCAAAGCGGTCTGCCATCTTTTCGGAACGGGACTTGCGTTTCCTGGCTTCGCGCATCAACGCCACCATGCGCTCGATGGTCGAATCCGAACCGACGCGGACGGCGCGCATCTTCAGCGCCCCGGATTCCACGAGCGTCGACGATATCACCTCATCCCCAACCAGCTTCTCGACCGGAACCGATTCGCCGGTGACCGGCGCCTCATTGCACCAGGCGCGGCCGTGCACCACCACGCCGTCTACGGGCACGCGGGCGCCGTTGCGCACCAGCAGAACGTCGTCCCGTCTGATCAAATCGACCGGAATCTCTTCCAGCGCGCCAGCGGTCTCGCGCAACGCCATGGACGGCTTGAGGCGCAGCAGTTCGCCGATAGCATCGCGGGTGCGCGTCTCGGTCCGCCAGTCGATCAGCCGCGCGAAGGTGACCATGAGCGCGATAAAAGCCGCCGAATGGGCCTCCTGCGTAGCAATCGAAACGGCCAGGGCCATGGTGTTGAAGACATCGATGGTGATACGGCGCTCCCGGACAAGACCGACGACAGCGGACCAGGCTGTCGGCAACGACCCAAGAACCGCGCCGATATACAGCACTATTGAGAGGTGTACCCAAAGGAAATCAACGCCAAAACAGCCCACCACGAATAAGATGAGGAAGATGTCGCGTACCGGCACGAACAGTTCGCGCCAACTGCTGGTCTGGGGGTGATTCATCGACGTGGGCTGCCAGCCGGCGAAGAGCCGCGTGCCGCATCGCGCGGCGCCGTTACGCTCAACACGAAAATGGCGGCAAAAAATATCGCGCCGTAGACGCAGGTGGGCAAACCGAGACCGTAGACGGCACCGGTATCGTGCAGGATACCGTTAAGCTCCTGGACGGAGAGCGTGCCGGCGAAGATCAGCCCAGCGAACGACGCTCCGAGCATGATGCGGCGCGATATCGGACCGAATCCGGCCGCATGATACCGCAGGCCGACGGCCGAAGCTCCCAGCAAGATCAGAAACAGCGCTAGCCCATAATAGCAGGCCGGCAAGCCCCAGACGTAGGGGCAAGCCTCACCGAAGGCGCAGCTGCGGACAAAAAACTTATAGCCGCTCTGATAGGCGGCAAAAAGCGTACCGCCGATGGAAAGCAGGAGGGTCAGGAGGAAGTAGCGTCGTGGGGACATAATTTCTCTTGCCGAACGTTTCGGTCGCGGCAGTTACCTGGAGGTCGGCCGGCGGCTGACGCCGACCAGCCTACTCAGCGGACGGCGGCGGATCGGAACCGCCTGCCGTACTGAAATCAGGCGCCCTCGTGGGCGGCGCGGGGACAGTCAGGTCGCCGCGAAAATCTACTTTCGGGTCAATGCCCATATTCGTAAAGAGCCCCGTCGCCGGCAAGTCCGGCGCCGCCAGGTTGAACGCGGACAGGGGCAGCGACGGAAGCGGCGACAGCCCGAAATCAAGATCTGGAGCCGTGATTTTCAGTCCGGCGATGACCCGGCGGACATCATCCGTGGCAAGCGGCGCGGTGAGGGCCGGTACCGGCCGCGGCGCAGAACCGCGCAGCGCGGCCGCCAAGGCGGCATCTGACGGACCAAGCAGCCGGACCGCCGACCCGCCCAAAACCGCGCTGGCGCCGAACACGGCCAGAGCGAGGGCGACGACGATGGTGCGTTCCTTCATGCGGCTATCCATAGGTCATTTCTTTTCCGGCGGCACGGCTTGACCGTCGGTGGTGAACCAAAAAGCATCCAAGATGGCCGCGGCGGACGTCGTGGCTGTTTTAGTGACGCGCATCGTATGCTTGCCGGCGGTCAGATCGACCGCACCGAGCCGCTGCCAGCGGAATGCTCCCTTCGGGTACGGCGCGCTGCGTCCCTCCGTATTTTCCGCGAAAAGGCCGAGAGCGCGTCCGTCGAACTCCACGGCAATCTGCCGGCCGCCCCATTGCTCCGAAAAAGCCGAAGAATAGTCGCGGACCCATAGCCAATATCTGCCGGATTCGCGCGGCGTGATCTCATACTCCAGATAATCGCCGCCGCGTCCCAGATACCAATCCCCGTCTCCGAAAGTCGGTGGACGCCATCCGGGATACGCCTCACGGGCCATGGGGTCCACGACGCCCTGACGTACGTTGAATTTTTTAGCCATTTCGGCCTCGAGCCGGAAGCCGGCTGACGCCTCCGCATCCTCGGCCTGACGCCGGAAGGCGGCGGCATCGGCGATAAACCTCTCGCTGCCGTCACGGACTAGACGGACGCTGGAAATCAGGTCCGGGCCGGGCGGAAGCGCGCTGGCGGCCGCGCACCTGGCCGCGACAGAAGCCATTTCGGACAGCGCCGCCGCCGCATCGCCTTCAAGACGGTCCGGCGCCGTGCTGCTGCCAACGAACGCGCAGCGCGAATCCTTTTTCCCTTTGCACTCGCCGATTAATCCCCGAATCTGGGTCAAAACAGCGGCGATTTCCACGCGTTCGGAGTCCAGCTCGGCGGTCGCGGACCGGCAGTAAGCCAAGGCAGAGCGCTGTTCCGTCTGGACCGAGCGCAGACGGTCGGCATGAACCGCCAGCGCGCCGCCGTAGTCGATCAAGAGCCGCAAGGCCGAATCAACGGACTCAAGGTCGATATTGCCACCGTCCCTGCGGCACAGGCCACGAAGACGATCAACGCCACTGGAAAAAACCCTCGCCCGACGCTCCAAGTCGGCGACATCCTCTCCGGTGGAGCTGACGGACGGGCAAATCGCCTCGCCGTCGTTTGCGCAGGCCTTCAAATTACCCTTCAGCTCCGGAAGGTCCTCGCGAAAGAGGACATTCTCCGCCGCCTCCAGCTGCGCCACCCCGGCTGCGCACACGGCCTCAACGGATGTCGTCGTCGCCATGACCCGGTCGGCTTCGAGCGCCTGTCCCATTTTGCGTAGCGTTCCGCCATCGGACTGCAGACGGTCGAGCAGTTCAGTCAGCCGGCCGGCATCGGCAGACGAAGGAGCGGCGCAGACTCTTTCGACCGCAGTCATCGTCGCTTCCAGATCAGCCGTCTTCTGCCGGATTTGACCCAACCGTGCCAAATGCGGAGCCACGGCCACGCAAGCCGCGTCGGACGAACCGCGGCAACGGCCGATAACGCCGTCGATTTGCGACGCCTGCGCGTCCAGCCGGCCTTTGGCCGCAGTCACCTGCCTTAAAACAGCCGGGCAGTCGCGGTCAGCCGAGCCGCCCGCCGCAGCCGACGCGCGGGATTGATCAAGCGCCCATTTCTCGCGAAAGCCGTTCAGGGCATTCTGCAGGGCGTTCTCGTCACCGGTCTCGGCCGCGGCATAACCAGCCGTCTGTATCGCAGTCCGCGACTTCGCCAGCTCTTGGACCGCGTCGTCATAGGACAGCACGGCGGAATCGGCCAACTTGGCCGCGGCCAGCTCATCCTTGATCTTGGCGAGCTTGCCCAGCGCATCGGCCGCGCCCCGATCGAAGAGCTTCAGGGCCAAATCCGTGCGCAGGCGGAAAGCGGCACGCCGATAAACGCCGTATTCCGCTTCTCCGGCCATAATATAATCATCGACCTTCTGGCCCATGACGCGGACAGTTTCGGCGACCTGCACAAATCTGGCTCCGTCCTTGCCGACCGACTCTGCAGCCTTGGCGTCGACGGAGGCGCGCAGTGCCGCGGACTGTTCCTGAACAAAATCAGCCAGTTGAACATCAAAACCAGAGCGCGATGCGGTCATCGCTCCACCGCTGCCGTCGGCGACCGCGCCATTTGCGTCATCGCTAAGACTTTTGGCGCGTTCAGAAACCGCCGCTCCAAAACGCGCCCTCTCCTCGACGGAGAAATCCTTGAGCTGAACCGAAACCATCTGCCGCAGCTCATCGCCTTTGATCTTGAGAGCGGACTCTAACTCACGGCGCAAATCACCGAACGCCTGGGACTCCTGTGCGGCCCAACGGGAGGCGTCCGCAATCAGCCGCGCGGCAGTGTCCGAGTCCTGGGCCGCACAGATGGCGGCGGCCCGCTTCTTCATCTCCGTCTTCGGGGCATCGGTGTTAGGTAGGCGGGCATCCAGCCGCACGACGGAACGCGACTTAGCCACGACTGGATAGACAATGGTCTTGATCGCATCCATCGCGCGATAGAACTCGCCGCTTTTCCAGTTGGTCAAAGCGCACTGGACGGCGACCAAGTCGCTGTCCGGCACCATCCCCTTGAGGCCGGCCGGGACTGCCCCAGGGCCTTCAAACTGCGGCGTAAACGGTGAGATGCCATCATAGGACTCGAGCGGCGCGCCAAGAACATGTTCCAACTTCGTAATTTCCGATGCCTCTGGACCAGGGCCGTCGGCCGCGCGCAATAATTCTCCACCGACAACGCCGGTAGCCGTCTCCTGCGCGTGCAGAACGCCGACCGTGGCGCGCATGTGGTCGGTGGCCAGAGGCAGCAAAACAGCGACCAAGGCCGATAGGCCGATGGCCGCACCTACTGTAAAACGGTGGGGCACTTGTTGCATGATGGGCTCCACTTACCGTTCCAGTATACTCCCGGATTAACGCTAAAGCGAAGGTTGCGGTAATATATTAGGTGCGGATTATCCACAACCATATGAATGTCTTTGCCTTCGGCAATCCTGATTTGGCGCTGGATTCTCTGCCGTTGCGGATTCTGGAGCGGCTGCGCCGGGATTTGCCATCGGTTTCTTTTAGCCATAAGGACCCGAATGAAAGCTGGGAATTAGGGCCGGATGCCGTTATCCTGGATACCGTCGTCGGCCTCGCGGAACCGCGCATTTTCCATGGGCTCGAGGACTTCGAGCACGCGCCACGGATGACTGTGCATGACTTCGACCTGTACGCGGAACTGCGCCTGCGCCAAAAGATCGGCCATTTACCCAAACTTACCATCATCGGTCTCCCGCCGCAGATTACGGAACATGATGCCGTGGCGGCGGTCGGGCGACTGCTCAAAACCCTAACCGACTAGCTATGTCCGAGCGCAAACATCTTACGGTCATCTCTACCGGCGTGGCCCTGGCCTTGGGCGCGGCGGCCATCTCCGGCGTCAACAATTTTCTGACGAAAATCGCGGTCACCGAAGTCAGGGATGCCATCGTCTATACGACCGTAAAGAACGGCGCAGCCGCCCTGCTGCTCGTCGTGGCTCTCGCCGCCGTCGGCGGCTTCCGCGGCTTCTTCGGGCATGTCCGTCGCCATCCTTGGGCCATGGCCTGGATCGGCGTTTTCGGCGGCGCCGTGCCTTTTGCGCTGTATTTCACCGGACTCACGGGCACCACGGCCATCAATGCGGCCCTGATCCATAAGACTATGGTGCTATGGGTCGCAGCCATGGCTGTTCCGCTGCTCGCGGAACGGCACCGTCAGGCGCTTTACGGCGGCGTGCTGACGCTCTTCGCCGGCAACCTGCTCATCGGCGGCTTCGGCGGATTCAAGTTCAATCTTAGCGAACTGATGATCGTCGTGGCCACGCTCCTCTGGTCGGTCGAGAACATCGTGGCCAAAAAGGCGCTGGCCGATATCCCGGGGCTGACGCTCGCCGCCGTCCGTATGGGAGCGGGTACGCTGGTCCTTCTACCGCTCGCGCTCGCGCGCGGCGGGCTCGCGCCCGTCATGCACATGAGCGCCGCGGCCTGGGGCTGGACGATGCTCACCGGTATCCTGCTCGCCGGCTACGCCTTCGGCTGGTTCGCGGCGTTGCGCCGTCTGCCGGCCACGCTGACCGCTGCCCTGCTCGTGCCCGCCACCCTCATCACCAACGTGCTGTCGGCCGTTTTCGTAACGCATAAATGGAGCGGTACGCAGTCTCTGGCCGCCGCCCTCTTTGCGGTCGGGCTGATCGCCGCGATTTCGGCCGCTCGCGCCAGCCGCGCGCCCGCGCCGACGCCAGCGACCTGATCTGTGGACGGGATTCTCCGCTGCAGCCGCTACGCTTTCGGACCGAACCGCCTGCATTACTGCGGACCGGACGCGAACGCGGAAATCAAGGCCTACATCGACGCCGGGGCGGAAGACCCGGGTCTTTCGAAGTTGCTACGCGGCTTCGAAACGATGTACCCCTACCTGAAGCTCATCGCGGACGCGAACGGCATCCGCGATCCGCTGGATGAAGGTGTCGTGGAAGCGTACTGGATCGGCAACCACCTGCTGGAGGCCGTGGGCAAGAGGTCCCTGTACCGGCACCTCGAGGACCGCGGGGTGAAAGACCGGATCGGCATCCGCAGTTTTGACCGCGTGGCCGACAAGATCGGCGCGGGCGCGGTGCCGCACCATTCTTTCCACGTCCTCGACATCTGGAAACGCACCGGCAACACGGAGACCGACCACACGCTCGAGAGCATGGATTCCTGCCGCATCTCCTGGGGCAAGGTGGTGGCCGTGGACGGTCCCAAAATCACGGTCGAAACCGAGCCGCTGCTCCTCTTGGGCGGCAAGCTGGCGCTGGGCACGCCGACACGCCGCATCCTACGCCGCGCGCTGGAGTCGCGCTCGGACATCGAGCAGCTCCGGCCCGGAGAATGGATCACTTTCCACTGGGGCGTGCCGTGCGAAGTCGTCACCGAGCGGCAGGTGGCGCAGCTGCGGAAATACACCCTGATGCATACGGCCTTCGCCAATCTGACCATTTAGGGGAGTGTGAAGGGTGGAGTTCGGAGCGTGAAGCCAAAGTGAAAACCGCGCTGGAGCGCGGTTTTCATGTCTAATAGCTCTTTTCAAACTCCCGACTCCCCGAGTAACGCTCCCGTCACGCCTGTTCGATCTTCAGCTTCAGGAAGTGGGAGGCGCAGGACATGCAGGGGTCATAAGCGCGGACCAACTTCTCGATCTCGTGCAGGATCTTCGCTTCGTCCGTATCCGGCAGCATGGCCTGAACGATGCCCCCGATATCCGCCTCCATGTTCACTTGGTTCTGCCCCGTGGGCACCATCACCTCGCTACGCACGCAAATCCCCTTATCGTCGGTCTCCACCAGATGATACAGCGTGCCGCGCGGCGCTTCGATGACCCCGATGCCCACGCCAGCCTTGGGCACCAACTTCACCGGCGCTTCCGGCTTGAACTCGCGGGTCGTCAGAATCTCGATGGACTGGTCGATGCAATGCACGATCTCGATGGCCTGAGCCAGATTGTTGTTATAGATGTCGGTCGAGGGGAAGCGCGCCAGCGCTTCAGCGCAGGATTCCTTGGTCTTCGGGTGCAGGAGGTCCTTGCTCAGATTGAGGCGCGCCAAGGCGCCGACCATATACGGCTCGCCGTGATACTTGTAGGCCGAGCCCTGCGAATACGGCATGACGAAATGCTCGACGTGCCTCTTGTATTCCGATTCGGGTATGCGTTCCCCCTGGCTCGTCACGATTTCTCCGTCCAGGAAACCGAAGGTCCCGTTCGTGGGCACGAGCGCCATGAAGTGCGTATGCCGATCAAAATGGAAGGGGGCATCCATGAAAATCTTCACGGTGCGCAGCGCCGCCTCGCGGACCGACTGCAGCCGCTTGACCGCCTCCTCAAGGCCTTTCTTATCGGGAATCTTCAGGAATCCGCCCACCGCCGGCAGGACGCCGTGCACCGAACGGCCGGCGACCAGTTCCGACATGAAATTGCCGGCCGCCTTCAGGTCGAAAGCATCATGCAGCATCTGGTGCTGGGCCGTATCGTTCTCGTCCAGCTCCAAGAAATTGTCCTTCCCCACGATGTCGGGCAGGACGAAGAGATAGAGATGGAGCGTGTGGTCGCGGATGTTCAGGGCGTTCATCGTCAGATGCCGGAGGGCCATGGTCTGCTCCGTGGGCTGAAGCCCGACCGCGTGCTCGCAGGCTTCGATGGCGGCTTGGACATGGGCGTTGGAGCAGGTACCGCAAATGCGCGCCAAAAGGCCGGGAATCGCGACCACCGGCTTGCCCTCGACCGCCTTGGTATAGAAACGCTTGACCTCGGTGATCGAATACTTGACGTCCGTCACCTTGCCGTCGCGGATCTGGACGCGGATGTCGGCCGCGCCTTCGACCTTAGCGACATGTTCGAGGGAGATGTCGGCTTGATGCATATCGGAAGTTTGAAGTGTGGAGTGGAGAGTTTGGAGTCGGCGAATTGTTCGGTCGAGCGGGGTGCGGCGGCGGAGCTTCACGCTTCCCGCTCCACGCTCATCACTGCGCGGCTTGCCACTCGCCGACGAGCGCGGTCAGCGTTTCCAGGAATTTTTTGGTGTCCATGGGGCAGCCCGGCACTTCGGCGTCAATCTTGATCACGTCGGACAGCTTCAGGACCATCGGCAGCGAGGCGAAGCGCACGCGCAGTATCTCAATCTCCTCCTTCTGCTTCTCGTTGAAGGTGTTGCGCTGCGCGGACGGCATGCCGGTGCAGGCGCAGGCGCCGATGGCCACGACTTTCTTGGCCAGGCTACGGATGCGCAATACCTCCTGCTTCTGGTGGTCGTTGGCGACGGCCCCTTCGATGAAGGCCACGTCCATCTCGTCCCAATGGTTTTTGGACTGCAGGACACGGGCATGCCGGAAGTCGATGATCTTCTTCCAGTCCTGCCAGTGGTCATTCATGATCTCCGTGAACATGATAGTGCTGTCCTCGCAGCAGGAGTACGAGAACCAGCCTACGCGGATCTTCTTGGTGGCGTCAGCCATAAATCAGGCCGTTAGGGTCTTGAGATCAACCTGGGGATCGGCCAGCTCCGCCTTCCGTGCGGTCAGGTCGATGCCCTTGTCGATAAGTCTGGTGATTGTGCCGACGTCTTGAGTGCGGCCGACGATGGTCGCGCCGACGAGTTTTGGCCCCTTGAAAACGAAGCGCTCATACCAACCGTCGGACGGTACGCCGCGCAGGACAAAGTCGCGGCCGGGCAGGGGCCAGGGACTGCCGACCGAACCGACATTGAGCTCGAAACCCTTGGCCGTATAGAACGAGACCAGCCGGTAAGGCTGTTTGGCGCCGGTCATATTGAGCGCGGCCTGCCGCCCCTGCATCTGGGCGTTGACCCAGGTGCCGACGCAGGTCCGCTCGCCGAGCACGATGTCGTTGAACTCCGCGCAATCGCCAGCGACCCACACGTCCGGCAGGGTCGTTTCCAGGAACTCATTGGCGATGACTCCGCGGTTGGTCTCGAGACCGGATCCTTTCAGCCAGTCGAGCGGAGGATACGCTCCGACGGCCGCGATG
>JAKAKZ010000010.1 GCA_021824285.1 bacterium | reverse complement strand
TCCTCAGCCAGGGCGACAACTGGTTCGTGTTCCACCTGCTGTCGTCGAACGACCTCGTCACGCTCAAGAGGGCGAACGCCCATTTCAGCGACGACCTGCTGAGCTCGCTGCTGAACGAGCCGATCGAGGGCAACTCCATCTTCTGGGGAAGCGCCAGCGGCAAGCCTTATCCGATCCCTTTGCGGGTCCTGTCCTTCGAGAACCTGTATAAGGCCATCGACCCGACGTACAGCAAGCCGGGCATCGCGACATACGCGAGCCGCGTGGCCAAGGAGTTCGCCGCAGCCGTCGACGTCGCTCTGGCCGCAGTGCCGCCAGCGCAGCCAGAAGCGGGCGCTGACACGAGCGGCGATGAAGACGGCGGGGAACAGCTTTCCGCCGAACGCCCGGTGGACGCTTTGGGCGCCTACAAGGCGAGCGCCATCGAGGGGTTCAAGAAGAACGTCACATTATTGGACGATATAAAGAAGTACGGCAAGCCATGGAGGGCCGTGGTCAAGGCTTTGGAGGACGGCCTTCCTGCGAGTCTGGGGGACGAACGCAATAAGATCGCCTATGACATGGTCAGCGAGGCGCTGAACGCTGCCTTTGGAGCGGGCATCTGGACATCGGTCAAAAAAACAGGAAAGGCCGGTCCGGGCTCGAAGCTGACCACCTACGTCACTTTGAAAAAATGAGTGGTATAGAAAATTAACGACATCAACCGAAAAGCCGCACTCCCACGAGGCGGCTTTTCGGTTTCGCCATTTCGATCATATACTTCGCGATCCGGGTATCGGCGAGCGCTCAGGCCGCGCCAGCTAATATATTCTTACCATGAAAAACGCACTTACGTACGCCGAGTATCAGAACAAGTTGAAGGAAATCAGGACGCCCGAGGAGGCCGCTGCATTCGCGCAAGAGCTGCTTGCGCCGATGCTGTCCGGCCTAGCCCGTCGTGGCCGGACCGTCCGGGAAACAGTGCAGGAAGACGAGTCGGAGTCCGAACCGGTGCCGAAGCCGGTCAGTCGGGTCCGGCATGTCGTGCCGAAGGCCGAGAGGCCCGGCTCAATGCCGAGCCCGTGGTATGACGTCGTGGCGAACGACACCGAGGCCATGGTCGTAAGCCTCTACGCCAAGGGATTGACAACACGCGACATCGTGAGCCACCTCAAGCGCGCCTGCGATGTCGAAATGTCCCAGCCGAACGTCTCGGCCATCACGGACAAGGTCTACCCGCTCGTGAAGGAGTGGCAGTCGCGCCCGCTCGCGTCCTGCTACCCGATCCTGTACCTCGACGGACTGCACTTCAAGGTCCGCGAGACCGGCAAGATAATCTCGAAGATCGCCTACATCGCCCTCGGCATCAGCCAGTACGGATCTAAGGAGGTGCTCGGCATCTGGACGAGCGATTCGGAAGGCGCGAAGTTCTGGATGGGCGTCCTCACCGACCTCAAGAACCGTGGCGTCGACGACGCCTTCATAGCCTGCGTCGACGGCCTGAAGGGATTCCCGGAGGCGATCAAGACGGTCTTCCCGCACACGGAGGTTCAGGTCTGCATCGCTCACCAGATCAGGCACACGATGAAGTTCGTGCCGTTCAGGGACAGGAAGGCGTTCTGCGACAGCCTCAAGGATATCTACACCGCGCCGAACGAGGAGGCCGGGATGGACGCGCTGAAGGAGGTCATGGACCGCTGGCCGCAGTACCGCTCCTATCTCAAGAGCTGGGAGAACCGTTGGGGCGACCTCGCGCCGTTCTTCGGATACCCCGAGCCGATCAGGAAGATGATTTACACCACGAACGCCATCGAGAACCTGAACCGCCAGTTCCGTAAGGTCACGAAGACCACGACGGTCTTTCCGCACAACGACGCCCTGCTGAAGCTGTTGTGGCTCGCGCAGGCGGACATCACCCAGTCCTGGACGCTGCCCGCGAGGCACTGGAACGAGGCCATGGCACAGATGTCGATCCTGTTCCCGGACAGGGTACAGTTCTGATAATTGCCCAAACCCACTAAATTACGGCTGGCTCGCATGAGGCCATCGGTACCCGGAAAAGAGCGGCCTGAAGGGCCGCTCTTTTGTCGTGGTATACTTATTTCATACATTGAACCTAGATTTTCGTATAAAACCAGCCTCTGAAGTTATGGGTACGGAAGGTGGCGACAACATACCTTTTTGGAACGCGAGATACGGACGGCAGGTCTCGTCCGGCAGGTGGCTCCTGGCGATGGAGAGCGTCGGTATCACGATGCTGGATTTTCTTGTTCCCGGCATCACGAACATCACGAAGCATGCCCGCTACTATTCGCTCCACGCATGGCTACTCAAGCGATTCCTTGATGCTTCGAGCAACCATTCCGAGAAGGAATTCAGGAAATTTAGGTCGCCCATTGAGATGGCTTTCGCGCTTTCATTCTGCCTCCACCACGCGGAAAACAGGCTGACCGGCATCGACCAGTCTGATGTGCTTAGGTCGCTGTGGTCAAGCGAAAAAAAGGAATTCGACCTCAACCAGGACAAGCACCCATTTCGCAGCAGCGAATGGATCTATCACAGCGTCATGCGACAACTCAAGATTGCGCAGGATGATCCCGACGACCGGCTCGTTGGCAGCCTCGTGAATCCGTTAGGCAAGACCTTGGCCGAGGAGTTCGAGAACAACATCCAAGGAACTGAATTTTACGCGCTGCTTGAAAAGGGTAAACCCCTTACCAAAATTAGCCGCAAGGCGCTCCTGGAGCTCGCGGACCGTGCGTGCCTGTGTCGAATGACTGATGGCGGGAAGGAACGCGACACCCTACAAGAACTTCTATTTCGTTTTGATTTGAAGGGTGCTGATGCGCCAATCCAGTATGGGAACCGGCGACAAACCCTTCTCCTATTCCTCGACATGGTGCGGCAAAGGGCGGGCAAGAAGTTTGAGGGCAGCGATTTCGAGGACTTGGCTTATTATTGGAAGCACGACGCTAGGGCGGGTTACGCGCCTCCGAAGCATCTCACCGAGATTGCGGAGTACTGGAGGCTCTTTTGGGCTAGACAGCAGCTCGTCTACGCAATCCTCACGTACTTCGCCTATCTTCTGTCCGATATCAACGGGCGCACCGTTACGCTCGGATCATTTTTGACCAAGACGATTGAGTCACTAGACCTGAAGGGACTCGCGAGCGAATTGTCGGTCGATTTGAAGTGGACGGATCCTGAAAAACTGCTTGTGGGCGACCTGATAAGCGCCATGCAAAAAACAGTAGGAATGAAAAATTCTAAGACTGACGACTGGACCGCCTTTGATCGGTTGCACGGGCACACGTCGCCGCTCAGCGAATCACGCATCATCGATGCAATCTACGGCGACTTAAAAAATGCCACCCCCAGGACGTTCGTTGCCCGCGCGACCATCTGTCTCCTTGCTGTGTTCCTGCGGATCCGGCCCTACCTTAATACGTCCTACGTTGGGTTTCTGCAATTTGGTGAAGAGGGAAATAATTATCGGGTTTCGACCTCGTCGTTCTTTCGTGAGCTCGAAACCCGACTTGCCCTCAATGATTTCACCGTGGCCAAATTCGTCAGATGGATTTTTGAGGAATACGCCGTTTCGCAGCACATGCGAGTCGCATTCGCTAAATGGCGGACAGGGAACGACACGTTCGCGTTCGTGCAAGACGGCGATACCATTCATGGGCTGATCAAGAAAAATCCGCAGTTCAACAACATGCGACTTCAGGAGATTCTCACCATGCTCGAGGACATCGGCCTCATTGCCGGGAAAGGCGACAAATCATACGTGCTGACCAAACGTGGCAAAGACGCGTTGGAAGCCGGAAAGGACTTCTATGCGAGCTGAAAAGAAAAATATCATCGAGAGGATTCTGGACGCCGCCGACGGTGCCTTCCATTTCCGGAATGCGGTGTTCCTGACGTACACGGCAAATCTCGATTTTTTTGAGGGGATTTTGCTGCAGGATCTGTTGCGGCGCGGCTGTGACAACAACCTCATCCTCATGGATCGGGCGCAGTATCGTCGCACTTTCGAGTTGTCCCGTCCGTCGGCCGTGGGCACGGACTACGTTTGCGCCGCCATTCGCACCGCTTCCACGTTCCACCCGAAGGTGACATTCCTTTGTTCGGAAAAAGGTGCCGCCCTATTTGTGGGCAGCGGCAATACCACACAGGCTGGCTTCAGTCAGAATCAGGAAACATTCTGGGAATTGCGATATGAACATGGCGCAAACGAGGTTGTACCTCAGCCCATTGTCGCTACAGTGCGGCTGTTGGCCGAATTAGCAACGCGTGGCGGGAGCGTCGCTCGTGCGAGGTGGGGTAGCCTATTGGCGGACAGCCCCTGGGTAGGCGATGTCCTCAAGAGCAAAACCAAGTCCGAACCAACCGATGAGTGGCTCTTGAGTAGCACCGACGGTCCAATCCTCGATCAGGTCGTTCGATTTCTTGATGATCACAAGGCTAACGTCAAAGACGCCATTGTTGTTTCGCCGTTCTTCGATGACAAGCTCGAGGCGATGAAGCGGCTGGTTCAGAAAACTGGATGTAAGAACGTCACACTGCTTCTCAGTCAGGGACACAATAACCTCCCTCGAATCGATCCTGGGACCGTCGCGAAAGGTGCCAGGGTGGTGATCAAGGAACTGGTTGGAGAAGGCGCGCGCCCTCTTCACGCAAAAATTCTGCTGCTCAAGACGAACAGGGGAGCGGTGCTCGTTTCCGGAAGCGCCAACTTTTCGAGACCTGCCTTGTGCGACCGATTCGAGCCCGGGAACTTCGAGGTCTGCATGATGCAATACGATAAAAGCGAGGAAGCATTCGACGCCTTGCTCGTCGGAAAAACAGGCGGTGCCCTGAAGCAGTCTGAGGTCGTCAGGGCGGACATACTCGAAACCACGACCCAAGAGAAATACGATGCCGAGATAGAGGAGTGCGTTATTACCTTTGATGGGAGGATCGTGGTCCGTCTTGTTGACCCCATCGATGATACGAAAAATGCGTTAGCGCAAGTGACGGTATCGGGTTTCACGGTTGAGTTTCCGATTAAGTGGAAGTCCGATATTGAAGCGGACGCATCGGTTGCGGAAATACCATCGGATGCTCAAGCAAAACTCATTTCGGGCGGCGCCGCCATAAAAATTGTTAGGTCCGGTAAAAATGGAATATCTTACCTGACCGCTCCCTGCTGGATATCGCATGAGGTATTCGTACGTAGGGAGACGAATTCCGAACTCGGAAAACTTGGCCGTCAATTGTACTTGGATGAGTCGACTCGGATTTTATCAAGTTACTATTGGTGGATTCAGCGGCTCGATACAACTCTCAATGTCAGGGAAAACGAGCTAGAGAAGCAAACGAGGGTTCTGGAGGAGACAGAGTCTGAAGAGGCGGGGATCGAGCAAGACGTGAGCGATATCCTGAAGGCGGATATTTACGTCACTGAAAATTTTTCCGAGCAAGAATTACGTAAATTCATTGTAGACCCAAGGGAGCGACACTCATCGGTCTTCGATTTCTTCGGTCTGCTCAGAAGGATGTCCTCGGAAAAAATAACGGACGCAGGCGACGTGTCCGGTGGATCGGAGGACATAGAGACAGATCAGGTCCTACGACTCAGCTCAGATCAAAAGGAACGTATAGCAAACAAGCTGATTCGGTATGTATCCGAGTATGAGGAAAAAAAGTCGCTGACGATCGTCGATTATAATGAGGTTCTTAAGCTCATGGGCTTGGCCTTCGTTGGTTTGTCGATGCATATTCTCGATTCGGAAGGCTTCGTCGATGCGATTGACCGTCTCCTCGCTCGTGTTTTTCTGCATCCTAAGGATAACGATCAGATCGTGCTTTGGAAAAATGGATCGAATGCCGATGATCGATCGGATATGGAGCGGCGCTTTCTTGATGGTCCGTTCCTGCCAAACGCCATCCTTTTCCTGAACTTTTGTTCTTACCTATATAACAAAGACCTTTTTCAGCTCGGTAGGGCGGCTCTCCGTTACGAAGGGCAGGAACGCGTTCTGGAAGCGGTTGTCGATTTCTGGCGCCACAGTTCTCCTACAAAGGTGTTTGATGGCCCCGACGTTTTTAGAACGACCGAACGACTCAAGTTGTTTGGTGGTTATGAGTTGGACGAGAAGCAAGTCGGCGAGGCCGTCCGTTCAATGTTCAAGAATAGCCCAAACAAAGGCGGTTCGAAGGACCGCGCCCTGAGGTGCCGCGCCATGGCAGTGAGTTCTGTCGTTGCCCTGAAAAATAGAACGTTAAAGGACTTACAGTCGGAGCTTTCGAAGCTGGACCCAAAGAGTATTCTCGACAGAAGTACGCGCTTAAGGCTGGAACAGGAGGTCGCCAACCTTTCTACAGAATTGATTGATCTTGAGAAGGCTGGATCAAAGACGGACAGTGCCACGCTGCAGCGCGCCGCGACTGATCCGGGATTCCTTATTTTGTCCTGCAAGTAAATACGTATCTTCATTATGGCAGTCGCATTGTTACTAGAAAAAGAGCGGCCGGAAGGCCGTTATTTTTCCGATCGCTCGATCAGATGTGCTTGATCTCGTAGAGGCCGACTGCGCGGAGGCGCAGGTCGTTCTCGAGGAATTCGAAGGTGTGCACGAGGTCCGTCTTTACCACGGTCGAAAGGCGCTTCACCAGGCTCATCGCCTGCCTTCCGACAGAATGGTCAGTGAAGGCTAGCACGAAGACCGGTGTAGTGCGCAGGTCGAATCCCGCCAAGCCGGATTCAGCCGCCACTTTATCCTTGGCCTTTTCTCGGAACGAAGCGGACCGTTCCAGGAGCTCGGCTGAAGATCTGGTCTGGGCCAGGAGTTCCCGGAACGTCGAGCCGAGACCTTTTTTCACGAAGATGAATTTCGTGGGGAGAGCGCGGAGGTCGACGATGTCGCAGACCTCGGTCTTGTCCCATCCGGCGATGATGACATGTTTGGTGTGCAGTTTGTGGAGATTGCCGGTGCAAACGCCGTTGATGTAGCCGCCCTCATCCTTGAGTCCCTTACTACCGACGCGCTTCCAGCCGCCGAGACTGAATGGACCGAGCGTCGTCGCTGACGCCGCGAGTATCTCGTTGACGCGTTTGTCCACGTTTTGTTCGAAATCGCGCCCGACCTGGAACCACTTCTTGTCGATGAAAAAGTACTTTATCCTCCGCACCAGAAGCTCGGCGTAGAGGAACGCGCGGAGCGATCCGTCAAACTTCGGATTGTCGTCACTATCGAGCCCGGTGATCCGGAGGCTACTCATCAGGCTTGCCGCGAACCCTGTCTTTCCCAGATCCTTGAGGAAGGCGAAGATGACGGACAGGTCCAAGTATTCGCATGAAGCGACTGCTCCCCCAAGCTCAATGACGAAGGAATCGCAGAGCAAGAACTCTTTGGCATCTGAGTAGGAGACGCCGATTTCCGTCTCCTCGAAATTCTCCTGGTCCTCGATGAACGCGCGGTACTGCCGATCCAGCTCGTCGACGAGACCAGCCGCGAGGCTCATTTTAAGGTCCGCATCGTCCACTTCCTTGAAGCCCTTCAGGATGCGGATCTTCGGCTGCATGGACTCGACGGCGGCGATTTTTTCGATGATGGTGCGGAGGACGTCAATGCCGATTGACCGGTTCACGGAGATGGAGTTCTTGCCGTCGAGCTGGATCTTGTGTTTTGTGGAGAATGTCACGCCGAACAGTTCGGTGAGGGCGGTCTGGCTGACCTCGCCGAGGATTTCCTTCGTGATCTTGCCCCAGTTCGAAGTGTCGAAATCGTAGTTGTAGTACTCCTTATAGGCCGATTCCTCTTGGACCGTCCTTCCCGCCAGGGGTTTCGATTTCTTATATTTGATCTTATCAGGCTCGACGGCTCTCGAGACGACGTCCAGCCCGAAGCCTTCGAATATGTATTTCTGGATTAGAAGCGAGCCGTTGCCGCCGCAGACGGCATATGTGATTGTGCCCGCCGTGATGAGGCAGACGAAGGACCAGTTCCTGTTCTTGATGTTGAGGGTTCGTTCGTCAGCAAGGATTACCTTAAACGCCTTGGCCCACCTGGGTTGCCGTGGGTGGGGTTCTAGCTCCAGATAAAACTCGAAATCGGCGTAGCCGCCTTTCAGCGGGACGATTGAGTACCCCTTGGCCGTAAGCTCCGACTTGCAGCCCGCCGGGTCGGAGAGCTTGTAGATTGAAAATTTATAGGTGGGCAATGAAGGCATGTGGACAGGATGCGCAGAAATCGGCCAGAAGTCAACGATTCATGGCGCTGATGTCGATTCGGCTCTACATAGTCGATATTCAAAACGAACGGCCCCACGTCCGCTCTTTGATGCCTTAAGCCGTTAGGTGAGAAGCGCTCGCTTTATTTCTTCGAAATGTTCGGTCGTTGCCTGGGACGGTGGAAAAACATCTCTTAGCGAGTGCGGGAAATATCCCGCGACGCCCTTCCAGATGTCAGCCGCGTAGAGATGACCCTCGCTTTGGAAATGATCATGCAGTTTTTTCGCAGGAGACGGGGAAATGATATATAGCTTGAGACCACGCTCCTTAATCGCCTCGAGCAGGGCAAGATTGACGTGCTGGTCGCTGAAGCTATAGCCGATGATTAGCAGTTTCGCTTCACCTCCGTTGATTCTTTCCTTGAAGAACTCGAAATACCTTTTGAGGAGTGGCTCGCGATCAATGTCGCCGACCTTGTCGTGTCCGATGATCATTTGATTGCCGCCGTCTGCGGACCTCCAGCCGTACGAGCCGTGGAGCTTGATGTAGGCTATACCGGCCATGCAGTCGAGGTCGGTTTGAAACTTGGCGGCGGCATCGGTCGCGCCGGGCAACTGGACGAAACGGTCGGTCGTCAGCTCTTGCATGTCCGTGATTCCATTTCCGAACGGGAGCCGTGGCGCGCCGGGCGTGACAAACCCGTTATGCCTTTCGAAGTAAAGATCCTGGTTCAGTGTGAAGATCAGACCATTCTCGCCAGCACCATGCAGGAGATTGAGAAGATTGCCATTCAGGCCGTGCGTGTTGAGCGCGATCGGATTGTCGTGGTTGAAGACCCACTTACGGACGACACCATCGAGACCCTTATATGCCTCGTTCACCGCAGCTTTCATGGCTGCGACCTCGGCTTCCGTGAAGCCGGTGCCCCTCACGACCCTGGCGTAGACTGACTCAAAGTCGAAATCGTCGCGCATCAGATCAGCGATCTTTTGGTGCGCTTGAACCTTCGGATTATTGAAGATCTTGGACCACATCTCGACGCCCAAGAAACCGCCGAAGTTCTTGGTGAACCCGGCCCCGGTGAACATCATAAGTTTCTTAAAGCGTGCTGGCATAGCTCGGGGATATTAGCAGAAAACGCCGGTTCGCGCGCAAGGCCATCTGTTGCGTTGAGGGGCAAGTTGGTATGCTGCCTCTTCACCCTCTTAAGGAGCCAGTAACACCATAAAAATGGCCTACTTCGACATCGACCTCAAAGAACACATACTTACGGATCTGGAGGATATTTCCGAGCGGCTTACCCGCCAGTACAAGCACCCGGCAGGCCTGAAATGGGTGATCCTCGCTGCGGACAGCGCGTTGTATCATTCCATGATCATGGTGCTCAAGAACACGGACCTCTCGGGGGTTTGGAAAATTCCGGAACCCCGCAATGCCGCCGGAGACATCAACCCATTCGATGCCAAGGCGTTCCTCATCGGTTTCCACGACGCGCTTAAGGCGGTTCAAGACGCATCTAAGATGTCCGGCTACGTCGGAGCTAAGCCGCTGTCGATTGCCGCTGCGGATGTCGAAAAGCTGAAGGAGTATCATGAGAACCGGAACAGCATCGTCCATCACGGCCCGGTCTCGTGGTCGATCCATGTTCTCGTCGCCATGGAGCACGCGCTCGCCGTGCTGCCGGTCATCGAGTTCCTGCTTCTGCAGAGCGGAAGGGTGGGCCTGATCGAGGGCGAGGTGTCTCGTCTCAAGGGAGCGATCCAGCGCATCCGCGCTACGATCGCCGCCAATCCGGAATACCAAGAGATGCAACGGCAGGCCGCCAAGGTGCCGCCGGTCTAATGAATGATTTATGAACAGGGAAGAAAAAATCAGAATGGCCAAGGAGGCTGACCCGGCCCTGACGGACGAGAAGGCTGCCGAGGTAGTGCGCGACCTGGAGCAGCTCGCACACCTGGCCATCGAGGACTACGAGGGACGGAAGAGCGGGAGTAAGGGCGGCTTCAGTGCGAGCGAGCCCTCAGTAATAAAGATACAGAGGCTCATGCACGAGAAGGGGTCGGCTGCGCGTGCGGCGAATGATAAAAGTTTCGCTGCGGATTTTCACGATATCGCTGATGATATCGGAAGCTCGTTCGATTTCATCGGTGCCATGATCGATCATGACCCACCGCTGCCGGACAATGCGCTCATGGGAGTGACCATGAATTGGGGCGTATTGAACACCTTGCTCTCCGCGGTGGAGTTGTTCCGCTTGGGCTACTATAAGGAGCCGATGATGTTAGTCAGAAACGCCATCGAGACGGCTTGCGTCGCACACGTCATTACAGCTGACGAGGCTTCTTACAAAGAATTTATCAAAGACCCAAATAAGTTTGATTCTCCAAAGGCGGTAGGCAAGGCGAAGAAGGTGGTCGGCGTACTTGGGGGGTCATACGGCCTGCTTTCGAACTACTTCACTCATCCAGGAGGTCTCCACGTGCTCCCGCACGAGGTGAAAGACGCGACCTTGTACATCGGTGGTTACATGGGTGATGACAAGGATGGTAAGCGGGCTCGGTTGGCCGTTATCATGCTTAAGCAGTCGATTAGTTCTATCGGCATGCTGATCCAGGTACCGAACATCTGGGGAAGTCGAAGTTCGCGATACTGGGAGATCCAAAAGGATGGGAAAACATGCGCGGGGAAGCCAGCGACCGAAAAGGCGCGGAAAGAGTTGGACGAAATGGCTGACCTGCTCGGCATTAAACCGCCCGGAAAAAAGTAGCGTTAGGCGACTCTTGAGACATTTTTCGATCCGCCCATTTCCGTCCAAGGGTGTCTCAATTTTGCCGACCGGAACACCTCCTCAAAGGGAGGGGAAAGCCGCCTCAAAAAGGCCTAAGATACTTGGTGGACGACCGGACCACCGAGCCACTGAAAAACGGGTACCATCTGGTATCCGTTTTTCAGTCCGCGCGGAGAGGCTGGGTGAGAAGGGTATCCGAGGACGTGCCTAGTAGGAGCCGCGAGCCGGCGCAGCGGCGAGTCACGTCTGAGGAACCCGGGCTCCGAAGGAGCGCGAGTGAGGGCGACTGTACCGAACGAGCGCGGGTGAGGAGGAATCCCAGCCTCGGAGCCAACAACGCCCCAGTATTTTTGCTGGGGTTTTGTTTTTTGTGTTAAACTACATTTATTGACATAAATGATATGCGTAAAATTATCATTCTTGAGTTCATGTCTCTTGACGGGGTCATCCAGGCGCCAGGGGGGCCTGAAGAAGATACCTCCGGCGGATTCAAATATGGTGGCTGGACCGCTCCCTACATGGATGAATTCGCGATGAAAACAATGAGCGAACAAATGTCGCAGCCGTTTGATCTGCTGCTTGGCAAGACGACCTACGATATCTTTGCCGCATACTGGCCGATACAATCACCTGATAACCCAATCGCCAAGTTATTCAACACGTGCCACAAATACGTCGTGTCCCATGAGGCATTTGATGCGACATGGAGAGACTCGACTGTTTTCTCAGACGACGTCATCGGCCAAATCAAAAAGCTTAAGTCGGGCGATGGGCCGTATTTGCAAGTGTATGGCAGCGGAAATTTTGTCCAGACATTGCTCAAAAACGATTTGGTGGACGAGATGTGGTTAAAATTTTTTCCCATTACGTTGGGGTCTGGTAAAAAACTGTTCGCAGAAGGAACTATCCCCGCGGCCTTCAATCTTAGCGAGTCAAAAGTTTCCCCGCTCGGCGTCATCATTGCCAACTACACGCGCGCAGGAGACATACAGATCGGTTCAATGGTGTAGCGAAGGTGTGTCATCCACAATACGGAGCCATCTAAAATCCGGTTCCACAGTTGGCCGGATTTTAGATTTCCCGTTGTGCCGGGATTCGAAGGGCACTCGGCCCATTTATTGTCGTCCTTGCGGGTTGGGATTTGAATCCGACGGACCGGAAGTGACGAAGCGGCACTCCCGGCAGCGGCGGAAGGCGGAGGCAAATACGCACCTGATTTAGAGCGAGCGCGTCACAAGAATACAAATTGACTTTCTGCTCCATCCGCGCTAATTTCAGCGCGGTCCTTTAGAATGGAAATCCACCCATGCACGATGACGACAAGCCGTTTGTGATGTCCGCTTTTCAGTACCGGCTTTATGCGGTTCAGCAGGCCGGTGAAACCGGGCTTCAGGGGGCGAACGTCCTTTTGCCGCCGGAGCTGTCCTGCTTCACTCGCATCCTGCAGACCGATTGGCAGCGGAACGAGGGTGAGGGCCGTGAGGCGGCCGTGCGCTGTGTGCTCGAGGTCCGCGACGGCGCGCGGTGCGGCGTCGTCGCCGTCACCGTTGACGCCTTGGTCGGCGAGATCGAGTTCCGTTGGTCTATTGCCGACAATCCGGGTGCAGAGACCTCGGGCCGCTGGCTGATCCGCGACATGGTACTGCAGGATTTCTGGCCCTACACGCTCGTGCTCTACCGCCTGTGCGAGCTGGCGGACGCCCAGGGGCGCGAAGATGTCCGCGGCTTTATCGCAGCCGCCCTGTCGCTGCCCGACGGACTTGGCTACCCCAAGTTCACGGCCTCGCTCGCGCAACGCCTCCTCGCCAAGCGGCAGGCGTCGCTGGCCAAAAGCGACTTGGGATATCCGCCGACGTCCGAGGGCATCTGGTACGCGCACTGCCGCCGACCCTGGACGATGGTCTTGGGTGAGCGGCCGACGCTGGGGTTCCTGATTGGCACGGCCTTCCGTCATAATGGCGTTACCTTCATGCACGACGACCTGACCATCGAGGTGTCCTGCGAGAACGGCGGGTTCGGGCGCACGGTGCCGAAGCGCAGTTGCTTGTGCGGGCGCATCTACGTGGGGGAGGGTGATGCGTTCTTCGCGCTGACACCCGAGGAGGCCGCGGAGCTGCTGGGTTTCGTGCCCGAGCGGTTTCCGCGGCTGCGTTTGAGCGACTATCTCAAGACCGCCGGTTGACTAGCGGTCTTTTTTTATTGCTGGGCCCCGGCTTTCGCCGGGGTGGTGAATAAAGGGGGCCGGGATGGTGGAAGAGGGCGGGGTGGGGAATGGGGGCCATTTTTCCAGCCTTTTCTTGACGCCTAGCGCCGCAGTGGTACGCTAATTGTAAATTACACACTAACTAAATCATATGGCCAAGCGGAAAGCGGTGACCAGCAGCGACAGCGGGAAACGGCGGAGATTCCTGGATGTCCGGAACCACGGGTTCCTGCGGACTGCGGTCTGCGTGCCGCGCGTGAGCGTTGGCGATCCGCTCAAGAACGCCCAGTATCACCTGGAGTCGCTCGAATCCGCGTGGCGCCAGGGCGCCGCCTACGCTCTGGCGCCGGAACTTGGGCTTTCCTCATATTCGCTCTCGGACTTGTTCCAGAATCGCGTCACCCTAGCCGCATCGTTGGAGGCCCTGCGCATGGTGCTGGAAAAATCGCGCGGCTGGCAGGGGATGGTCTTTTCCGTCGGTCTGCCGCTCATGGTCGGATCAGGACTTTATAACTGCGCCGTGACGGCCATCGAGGGCCGCATTCTGGCCGTCGTGCCCAAAGCCTATCCGCCGAACTACCGCGAGTTCTATGAAGCCCGCTGGTTTGCGGCCGCGCGCGAGGCACTCCAAACCGAAATCACCCTGCTCGGCCAGATCGTCCCGTTCGGCACCGATATCCTGGTGCGTTCGTCCAGCCAGCCGCTCTTCGTCCTGCACAACGAGGTTTGCGAGGACATCTGGGTGCCGATTCCGCCGTCCGCCCGCGCCGCGCTCATGGGCGCGACCGTGCTCGCAAACCTCTCGGCATCCGACATCACCATCGGCAAATCCGGTTACCGTCAGACGCTCGTGGAAAGTTCCTCCGGCAAGAACGTGGCGGTCCAGCTCTACGGCGCGGCCGGCTACGGCGAGTCTTCGACAGGCCTTTCTTGGGACGGCGACGGGTTCATCGCGGAGAACGGTGCACTTTTAGCGCGGACCGAACGGTTCAACGGCATGGCTTTCGGGGTTAAGGCCGCGCGGCACGAGGGACAGGTGATTGTGGCCGACGCGGATTTGCTCCTCCTGGCCCAAGAGCGACTCATGTGGCGTTCCTTTAGTCAGAACGCGGCGGACAACGCCCGCCCCTTCCGCACTGTGGTTTTTGATGAGCCGCTCGGCGGCGCGCCGACTTATGTTTACGAGACACTCCAACGCTTCGTCGAGCCGCACCCCTTCGTGCCGTCTGACCCCAAAGAGCTCGACGCGCGCTGCTATGAGACTTTCATGATTCAGGCGACCGCGCTCATGCGGCGGCTCGAAACCCTGCCGCCAGAACGTCGCAAGATCGTGCTCGGCGTGTCCGGCGGACGCGACTCCACGCACGCACTCCTCGTGGCCTGCTACGCACTCGACATGCTCGGTCTGCCCAGAGAGAACATCATCGGCATCACCATGCCGGGATTCGGAACGACCAAGGATTCCTACCGTGCGGCCTGCGATCTGATTCGGGCCGTGGGCGCAACTTTCCTGGAGATCCCCATCGCGAAGATCGCGGACGAGACCTTCCGCGTGTTTGGCTATAAGCGCGGTTGCGACGCCGAGGACCTGTTTTTCGAGAACGTCCAGGCCTGGACACGCAAACACATCCTTTTTGCGGCCTCGGCGCGGCACGGCGGCATCGTGCTCGGCACGGGCGACCTCTCCGAGCTGATGCTCGGCTGGTGCACTTACGGCGCAGACCACTTCAGCCATTACGGCATTAATGCTGGTGTGGCCAAGACCCTGATATCCTTTCTGATCGGTTGGGCCAAGGACAAGGTTTTCGCGAACGAGCTGTCCACCCGCAAAGCGCTGGAGCTCGTATTGAGCCTGGAAATCTCCCCGGAACTGACTTCAGCCGACGCCAAGGGCGGGATCGCGCAGAAGACGGAAAGTCTGGTTGGCCCGTATGAATTGCACGATTTCTTCGGCCGTAACTTTTTGCGCTACGGTTTCGAACCGTCGCGCATCGTGCGGCTGGCCTGGCATGCCTTCAGCGGCCGGACGAACCAGCTGACGGGCAAACCATACGCCATTGGCGACCTGAAGCGTTGGGCCGGCGTGTTTCTGCGCCGCTTCTTCGCCAACCAGTTCAAGCGGTCGGTGGCCGCGGACGGGCCCAAGGTCGGCCTCACAAGCGTGGACCCGCGCGGCGATTGGCGCATGCCTTCGGACGCTGATGCCGCGGCTTGGCTGCGCGAACTCGAGGAGAACGTGCCGGATACCTTGCCGCTTCGCGCTTGAACGTCAGTTGTTGGCTGCCGGAGGCGACAGCGCAAAACCGTCGGCGAAGTCGGCGGTTTTTCGTATCGCTCTAGCGCCGCGGCGGTAAGGTGAAGTTCAGCTCGCTGATGCGGAAGACGTCGCCTTCCCGGTAGCCGCTGAAGGTCGAGGCCGTATCGTTCGGCGGAAAGACCTGGGCGCAGTCCGCGGTTGCCATGTCGACGCGGCAGACGGCATTCGGCTCGAAAACAATCTCCAGTTTGGCCGGTCCGGACACGTCCTCGAACTTGAGGTACCAAGTGTCCCGTTTCATGCCGGCTTCACCCCACGCCAGCTTGCCGCAGGACCAGGGCGGGGAACAGAGCTGCGTTTTGGCGGCGGTCACGGGAGACGCCGGACAGACGGTTTTCGGCTGGCCACGCAGCGGATAGCCGATCTTATTCCAGGTGCCGTCGCGGCACTCCCAGGTGCCGCGCAAACCGAAGTGGGCAGCCAGCGCGATGACGGCCACGGCTCCTATGATTAACGCGGTGGTTTTCGGGCTGCGGCGCAGCCAGATGGGGAGGTTCATCGGCGGCCTGCTTACGGTTACATCATAGCACTTCATATCTCTTAGACACGCGCCGGTTATCCTCCGACCGCCGACAATATTAAGGTATAATGAGTTGGCCCATAATCGGACCATCAGTACCGCCAACCTCATGCTTATTTTCCTGTTTGCCCTGCTGGCTGGGGTCGTGACCATTGCCGGGCCATGCATCCTGCCGCTTCTGCCGATAATTCTCGGGACGGCCACGGAGCGACGGCATCCTTCGCGGCCGCTCTTCATCGTTCTCGGCTTCACCTTGTCTTTTTCGGCTTTCGCCGTGATTTTCGGGCTGTTCGGCGGCTTCCTGGGCTTGACCCCGGCCGCCTACCGCTCCATCGCTTCGGCGGTCATCGCGCTGTTCGGCCTGGCTCTGATGTTTCCCCGGCTCCAAGAACGTCTCATTTCTCCTTTTTTGCCGCTGATTTCACGTATCGCGCCGGTGGGCCGGTCCGCAGATGGCGGCTTGGGCAGCGGTTTTCTGTTGGGCGCGTCCCTGGGCCTCGTCTGGTCGCCGTGCGCCGGCCCGATCCTTGGTTCGATCCTGACGCTCGTCGCCAGCAAGCGCGATGCGCTGCAGGCCGGCGCGCTGCTGTTCGCCTACGCGCTCGGCGCTGGGTTGCCGATGCTCGCCATCGCCTATGGCGGCCAGGCGGCCGCGGTCCGCGTGCGTTCCTGGGCGCGCTACGCTCCAACAGTCCAGCGGGCTTTCGGTGTCCTGATCGTGCTGACGGCCATCGCCCTCTATACCGGATTGGACCGCGACTTTCAGGCATCCTTGATCCTGCACTATCCTTGGCTGTTTCCAAACCTGAATCTCAAGCTCTGAATCTATGACGAAGCCGACCAAATTCGTCCTCCTCGCCCTGGTCGCGTTGACCGCGGTCGCTTTCGGCATTGCGGCCTTCAGCCGACTTCCGGTACCGCCGGCCACGGTCGGCGGCGGCTTCGGCGGTACCCCATCCGCGCTGCCGATCTATGACAGTGGGATGCCGGCTTTTCAGGGCATCACCAAGTGGTGGAATACGCCTGACGGCCAGCCGCTCACGCCGGAATCTCTCAAGGGCAAGGTGGTGCTGGTCGATTTCTGGACCTACTCCTGCATCAACTGCATCCGTACTTATCCGTTCCTTAGGCTGATGCAGGAGCGCTACGCCGATCAGGGTCTCGTGATCGTCGGTGTTCACACGCCGGAATTCGCCTTCGAGGCGGACCCGGCCAATGTGGGGCCGGAAATCGCAAAGAACGGTCTGAAGTATCCAATCGCTCTCGACCCGAAATACGCGACCTGGAATGCCTACGGCAACAGCTATTGGCCGGCCGAGTATCTTTTCGACCGCCAGGGCAGGCTCCGCGAAACGCATTTCGGGGAGGGGGACTATGACGCGAGCGAAGCGGCCATCCGCTCATTGCTGGCGGAGGCCGACGTCGCATTGGCGCCGGCCGGCGAACCCGTGGCTACGCCTGACTTCTCGCTCATCGGGACGCGTGAGACCTATTTCGGTCTGGGACGCGGCAGCGCGTTCATGGACCGGACCGGCGCGGAGGGCGAGCCGCATACTTATCAGGCGGCTGCGGCCGTTGCCGCCGACCGCTGGACCGCCGGCGGCGTCTGGAAATTCGAGCGGGAGTACGCGGAAGCCGATTCCAAGGACGCCGTGTTTGCCTTCAACGTCCAGGCCGGCGCCTTGCATATCGTCCTCTCTTCGGATGACGGCCAGGATAAGAGGATTGAGGTTTCGGTCGACGGCGGAGCGCCGCAGGAAATGACGGTGAACGCCGCGACGCTCTACACGGTGGCCCGTTTTCCGAACGGCGGCCGGCATACGGTGCGCATCCGCATCGTCGATCCCGGCGTGCGTTTCTACGCGGCTACTTTTTCCTGAACTGCCATGGAAACCCAACACGACAAATCCGTCCGTCTACCGCGCAATGTCCTGGTCGCTTCATTTGTGGCGCTGGCATCCGGATTCGGTCAGGACCTGATCGCGCCCGTTTTGCCGGCTTATCTGGTACTGCTCGGTTTCACGCCCGCCGCCATCGGACTGATTGACGGCCTTCTGCAGGGCGCGACCAGCCTTTTCCGCTTCGTATCCGGAATCGTTTCCGACCGCATGCGGAACCGCAAACTGCTGGTCCTGATCGGCTACGCCCTCTCGTCTTTGGCCAGACCGCTGCTCGGTTTGGCCACGTCGTTCGGCACCGTGGCGGGCCTGCGGCTGGCGGACGGCATCGGTAAGGGGACGAAGGACGCGCCGCGGGATGCGCTGATTGCCGATGCGGCGGCTGCCGGGATGTCCGGCCGGGCTTTCGGTTTCCATCGGTTCATCGACACCGCCGGTTCGGTGATCGGCCCGTTGGTGGCCGCCGTCATCCTGTGGTACCTGACGCCGGTTTTGGCTTCCTACCGCCTGATATTCTTCCTGTCCGCGGTACCCGGAGCTGTCGCGCTCGGCTTGATCGTCTGGGGCATTATCGAGCGTCAGACCGCGCCGGCCCCGCCGCGTCCCCGCCGGACGTTGCCCGGCCGGTTCTGGGTCTTCACTATCGCGGCAGCGGTGGCGATGCTGACCAAGATGAACGATTCCCTGTTTCTGGTGCGGGCCGTGGGTCTGGGGGTGGCCCCGGCTCTGGCGCCGGTCATGTTTGCCGGATTCACTTTCCTTTACGCTGTCCTGTCCTACCCGTTAGGCGTTTGGAGCGACCGCATCGGCAAGATGCCGCTCATACTCGCGGGCTGGCTCATCTTGGCGATTACGGAACTGGGGTTTTCGTTTCATGTGCCCTTGGCCGGCGCGGCCGTCCTGTTCGCGCTGTACGGGCTCTTCTATGCCCTGACCGAGGGTTCGATTCGGGCCTACGTCTCCGAAATCGTCGGTCCGGAATCGCGGGCTTATGCCTTCGCCGTCCATCACACCCTAAGCGGCCTCGCCGTGATTCTTGGCGGTTACGGGTTGGGCCGCATCTGGACCGGCTACTCGCCGACGCTGTCGTTCCGCCTCTCGGCCGCCGGTACGTTGCTGGCCTGCCTGATACTGGCCGTCGCGCTTTGGCGGAGGTCCGCCGCACCGATGTCGTCTCGACCCGCGGCTCCGCTCATCTGACCTCTCAGTTCCTATGTGGCTCCTCTTCGCCTTCTCCGGTCCCGTGCTCTGGGCCGCCTCCACGCACATCGACAAGTATTTAGTAGAAAAGTACTTCAAGCATTCCAGCGTCGCCGTGCTGATGGTGTTCACTTCGGCCATCGGTCTCTTGGCCCTGCCGGTCATCTGGTGGTGGCGGCCGCAGGTGCTGGCCGAACCGCCACTCGGCATCGCGGTCATGGTCGCCTCCGGCCTGCTCTACATGGGCGCGATGCTTTTCTACCTGCAGGCCATCCAGTCGGAGGAAGCCTCGGTCATCGCGCCGCTGTTCCAGGCGACCGTCGTCTGGGGTTTTGTTCTGGCGTATGTCCTGCTCGGAGAGATGCTGACTTTGCGTCAGGCCATCGGCGCCGCGCTGATCATCGCCGCCGGCGCTCTCATGTCCCTGAACGGACGGACCGATTTGCGGCGTTTCAAGATCGGCCTGGTCTTGCGCATGGCCGCCTGCACTTTTGCCCTGGCTCTTTCCACCGTGATCTTCAAGTTTTTCGCCGTGCGAGACGAGTTCTGGTCCACCGCTTTCTGGACTTTCGCCGGTGAGGCGGTTTTCGGTGTGGCGGTCCTGGCTGTGCCGGCCTACTCTCGCCAGCTCGCGGCCCTGCTGCGGCGCAGTCCGGCGGCGGTGTTCAGCGTCAATGCGGCCAATGAACTGATCAACTTGGGCGGCGGTCTGGGTGCCCGTTATGCGCTGCTCATGGCCCCCGTAGCGCTGGTGCAGGCCGTTACCAGCACCACTGTGCTATTCATTTTCGGCTTCGGCGTCCTGCTGACCGTCTTCTTCCCTGCGCTCGGTAAGGAAAACCTTTCACGCCGCAACCTGATCCAGAAGGGTTTCGGCGCGGCGCTGGTCACGGCCGGCGTGCTGCTCGCGGGATATTGATGGCGGGCCGTGCGGACTGAACAGCGTTTTATCGAACATCGTGGCGACAAGATGTATAATGCACTCATATGCCCTCCGCACTTTCAGCGAATTTGGGGCGTCTGGCGGAGAGCCTGGCGTCTTCGGACGTGAAATTACCGTTGCCGCTGAAGCTACGGACCGCCGAGATCATCCTGCGGCTCATGGGCCGGCGCAAGTCGTTCGGTCTATTCGTGATTCTCGGCTGGTCCGCCAAATGGTCGGATTATCTCGATCGTCCGGATAGCGAGCAGGATCTGTTTGCGGCCCATCGTCTCAATATCATGAATCTCCGTCAGGGCGCGAAGGCGGCACGTGACTTGGCGGCGACCGTGAATTTTGACGGTGCCATCCTGATTGACCGACGGGGGAATATCGTGCATTCCGGCGTGCTGATCGAAGGGATGAGACCGCGCCTCGTGGCGCAGGCCGTGAATCCGGGGCGTTTCGCCGACCTTTCCGAGCAGTTCGGTTTCGAGACTAAAGTCCACACGCGGCATCTGACCGCGATAGCCAGCTCACGCGTCTTCCGCGGCACGACGGTCTTCACTGTGTCCGAAGAAAACGGAGCCTTTCACGTCTATGAGAACGGAAAAATCGCCTATCGGAGCTAGGCGCGCAGAAAGCAAAAACACCGCACATGGGCTTGTCGGCCTAGGCGCGCTCTTGCTGCTGCTGGGTGCCGGCTGTGCGACGGCCCGACCGGCCGCGCGACCGGCGACATTCCCCGGCGCGATATTTTCGGAGACGCTCGATCTTCATGGACGCGGCCTGACCGCAGTGCCGGCCGAGGTATTTTCGGATACCCAAGCCGTCAGACTAGACGTCTCGGACAATCGTCTGACCGGCGCTTTGCCGTCGGAAATTGGGAAGCTGACGCGGCTGAAGGAGCTCAAGGCGGACCATAACCGTTTTACGGGCATACCCGCCGAGATCGGCCGGTTGAGTCAATTGGCCACTATCGATTTTTCATACAATAGCCTTACCGGTTTGCCGCATGAGTTAGGCGAGCTGTCGGCGTTGCGCGTGCTCGACCTACGCGGCAACGATATTGCCCGAGTCGATTTGGCCTATCTGCGGGAGCGCCTGCCGCAGACGGAAATTTTAGTTGACCTGCCAGGCGCACAGGGAAAACCCTTCGGTTCTGTCGTGCGGCTGGGACTGAACCAGACCGTCACGTATTCCGACGGCCTCAAGGTCACGCTCATCGACATCGGCGATTCGCGCTGTCCGGCGGGTGTACAGTGCGTTTGGGCAGGCGAACTGTCGCCTGAATTTCGGCTCTCCGGCGGAAGGTTTGGCGCGGAGCGAACGGTTATTCTCGGCACCGTTCGATCGCCACGGCAGCAGGAAGGGGATTACCTGCTGGAGATTTCCGCGGTGACCGAGAGCACGGCGGAACTCACCATATCGGTGGCTGAAGCCAAAACGAAATAGCCTCTTAACCACTTGGCCAGCATTAAAGCCGCTGGCATAATGAATCCATGTGTTTCTCCGCTACAGCCAGTTTCGCGGCCGCCGGAGGCCTGTCGGCCGCCGGCGCGGTAACTCTTAGGCAAAGTCCTAACCGCGCCAGTCGGCTGCTTGGAGCCATCCCGCTTCTTTTCGGCATCCAGCAGGCGATTGAAGGGGTGATTTGGATTTCCGCCGGTTATCCCGGCATCCGGGCCACGGCCGCGTCGCTGTACGTCTTCTTTTCGCACATCCTATGGCCGGCTTACGTGCCCCTGGCCGTCGGTGCGGTCGAGCCGCCGGGGCGCCGCCGCTCGATTCTGAAGGGATTCTCGCTTTTCGGAATCGGTTTGAGCATCTGGCTGGCTTCTTATATCGTACGCGGTCCGGTCACGGCGGATCCGAGCTGCTGCGGCATCATCTATTCGCTGAACGTGCCGGACGTGCCCTACGGTCTGGCGGCCTACGTCTTCGTCACCTGCTTCTCCTGTTTCGTCTCCAGCCATAAATTCATCCGTGTGTTCGGCGTCACGCTGATGGGCGCGTTAGCCATCGCCCTCTGGTCCTACCGTGAGGCGTTCTATTCGGTCTGGTGTTTTTTTGCTGCGATTCTGAGCCTAATCATCTACGCGCACTTGCGTGGTGACCGGCCGCTGTGGCCCCGCTCCGTCCTGCGCCAACGGACCAGATGAGCGGCCCGTCTCGGGTCCCTAAACTGGCCGGAAAAATCCCGGAGGTTTTCGCGTTTTTGCGGTCCCTTCCGCGAGGTCGTAGCGTCACTTACGCGCAGGTGGCGGCGCGTTGCGGTGTAGGCTGTCCGCGTAACGTCGGCTGGATATTGCGGCAGAATCACGATCCGGCCGTTGTCCCTTGTTATAAGGTCATCCGGTCTGATGGCCGGTTGGCGGACGGATACAAGTTCGGCGGCCCCGCAGCACAGCGCCTCCGGCTCCTGGAAGACGGCATTCGTTTCCGTCCCGATGGTCGCATTGACCGTCAGTCATTTTTGACCTGAGGTCGCTGTCGCTCTGCCCCCCCTCCAAAAAAGCGGGGTTCTTGACAGCCGGATTGCGCTGTCACTTATATTTCCGCTATTATTTCCGGTGCGCTTAATACCTACCTCCGCAATAGGAAATATGCTTACGACCAAGAGGAAGAAACTGACCGAATCAGCACTGCTCGCCGGCGCCGCCGCCCTGACCCTGACCGGAGCCGGCTGTGCCGTTACGGCCAAGCCTTCGGCTATCGCGCCCACGCCTGCCGCAGAGCTGGTCCCGACGTCCGCCGCGGTTTCTTGGAAAGACGGCAGCTACACCGCAGACGGTTCTTACAAGACGCCGGCCGGTGAGGAAACAGTAACGGTCAGCGTGACCATAAAAGACGGGACGGTAGTCGATGTGGACATGAAATATGAACCGAAGGCGGAGAAGTCCGCGAAGTTCATGGGACTGTTCAACGGCAACTACAAGCAGTATGTCGTCGGCCAGCCGATCGACCAGATCCACCTGGATAAGGTCTCGGGGTCATCGCTGACGTCGAGGGGCTTCAACGCGGCGCTTGAGAAAATCATGTCTGAAGCCCGCGATTCCTGACCGTCAGCCATGGCCCGGACGGAGTTCGAAGCCATCGGAACGCGATGGACCATCGACATCTATGACGATTTGGCGGTCGGTTCAGCCGACCGCCTTTTCAGCATGGCTCGCGACCGCATCGAGCGTTTCGAGGAGGACTATTCCCGGTTCCGAGCGGGTTCCTGGCTCACCCGCGCTGGTGGCGAACCGGGCACTCATCGGATGCCGGAAGACGCCGAGCCGCTTTTCACCGCCTACCGCGACCTGTACCGACTGACCGGCGGCGCCTTCACGCCGCTGATCGGTCAGGTGATGGAGGATGCCGGCTACGATCCATCCTACTCGCTGAAGCCTAAAACACTGCGTCTGCCGCCATCCTGGGAGCAGGCCCTGGATTACCGTTTTCCGGAATTGAAGGTGAAAACGCCGGTCCGCCTGGACGTGGGCGCGGCCGGCAAGGGCAGGATTATCGATCTGGTCGGCGGACTGCTTGAGGCCGAAGGCGTACGGTCCTATTGCGTGGATGCCGGCGGCGACCTCCGCCACCGCGATCCCTCCGGACGGTCAATCGCAGTCGGGCTGGAGGATCCCTCTGACCTGAAGGCGGTCATCGGTACGGTCGCACTGGCCAACCGCTGTCTTTGCGGATCCGCCGGTAGCCGCCGCAAGTGGGACCGTTTTCACCACATCATCGACCCTCGGACGTTAGCTTCGCCTAGCGAAGTGACGGCGGTCTGGACCCTGACGCCTACGGCCATGATCGGCGATGCCGTGGCGACCTGTCTGTTCTTCGTGCCGCCGGAAAAGCTGTTGGGTGCCTACGCCTTCGAGTATCTGATCATGTATGCGAATCGCTCGGTAAGGAAATCTCCAGGGTTTCCGGCGGAGCTGTTCGGCCCTGTTGACCGTTCCCCGGATAGGCGGTAACCTTCCGCGGTTCCTTCAAGCTAGGAGGCTGAATGGCCCTTTCGCGTCCCGATGTCCTGATACGGATCCATTACTGCGACAAGCACCCGGAGAACGTCGTCATCATGACGAACGCCCGGACCGAGGCGCTCGATGAGCTGCTAAGCGCGTTCCTGCAGGACTGCATGTTCGGGAACATGACCGGCCTGCCGCGCGGGCCTCTAGTCGAGCGTGACCACTACGAGGTCAAGATCGGGTACTGGTTGGACGGCGACGGTTTCTCGGTTGAAAGCGATGCCGGCGATGCGTACCTCACCGTCGGCCTGACCGCCCACGTCTTGGGCAGTCTCGCCGGCGACAAGTTGACGATCGTGGGTCTGCTGCCAGACGTCGGCTAAAGCCGGCGTTTTTTTATTTCACTCAAATTATCGCTTCAGAAGGGCAATGACCTCGTCGAGCTTGGCCTCGATGGCCGCGAGACGGTCATTGTTCGCGGCTGCTGGGCTGCCGGCCGACGCCGCTTCGCCTTCCGCCCGGGCCGTGGCACCGCAACCCCCATTACGCGAGTCACATGACCAGAATGCCGAATAAGGACGATTTTTCGCCTTGCTGAAGCCGGCCGGAATCAGCTTCATCGGACTGTCGCATTTTTCGCAGACCTTGGTATGCATAATTCGTGTCGTCATTAGGTGAGCGTGGGAGCCGCTCAAGCTGCACGAATATAGGCCGCGACTGATGTGCCGTCAAATTTGGTTTGGGGATAAAAAATCCCGGCCAAAGGGCCGGGGAAGAAGTGGTTCAGAACGAGACTGTGAGAGGACTGCCGAGACCGGTCACCTGGTCGTAGCCAGGTGCCGCGGTGCACAGCAGGCCACAGGAGCCATTCGTGCCCGAGACGATGTCCCGGAAGAAGCTCGCGGCAGACGTCGAGGCGGCGTCGCCGTACAGGTTCGCGTTCGTGGCTGACAGTCCGAGGGCATGGATGGCCGCCCACTGCGGGGATCCGGCGCTCGTGCCGCCGACCTTGAACCAGCCTTTCTGTCCGTTGTACGTCGTGGTGTCGTAGACCGAGAAGCCAGAAGCCGGATCGGCGTCGTAGGACACGTCCGGGACAGACCGCATACCGTTGGCGTTGGGCACGCCGTAGGCGGACTGGAAGCCCGGCGACGGTTCGTAGGCCGAGAGGCCGCCGCCGCTGCCGCTCCAGGCGGGCTCGGCCGCCAGCGTCCCGTCCGGATTGAAGGCCAGCGACGTGCCGCCGACCGCCACGACGTTCGGCGAAACGGACGGCCAGATGACGCCGGTCCCGTTGTCGCCGGAAGCGGCGAAGAACACCGCGCCGTAGGCACTCGTGAAACGCGCGTCATAGGCGAGCTCGCCCGAGAACTCGCTGCTGCCCCAGCTCATAGAGACGGCCACGACGTCCGAACGTCCGCGCGCGTAGTCCACGGCGGCCAGTAGATCCGTGCCGCTGTTCGACTTGGCCAGGACCACGAGGATCTTGGCTCCCGGCGCGACGGCGTGCGCCCACTCGACGTCGAGAGAGGTCTCGAGGGCCCAGCCGGCGTTGCCGCGCAGCTTGTTGGCCATCTTCTTGATCTCGAGGCAGCCGTTCGCGACCGTGCAGGAAGGCAGGCCGAACTGCGCGCTGAAGACCGCGAGATCGTTGGCCAGCGTCGGGGCGTCGAACGCGTCCACGATGGCGATCGTGCCGGTGCCGCCGGAGGACGGCAGGTTGTAGGCCTGGCGCACCTGGGCGGGCGAGAGTCCGGTCGGGCCGGCTCCGGCGTTGCCGCGCACGTGGAAAGGCGGGCGGGCCTGCAGACGGTCGAGCGTGGGGTCTTGACTCAAGCCTTGGCTGATGGAGCCGAAGTCGGAGTCATGCGTCGCGGTAACGTCGGGACCGCAGGCGGTGGTCAGGAAGAAGAGGCTAACGGCGGCAAGCGAGACGGTCAAGCCATTGCGGAACATGATTGTCCTTTCGGGTAAAACGAGCGTGCACAGTCAGCGGTGCCGGGCGAATTTAGCCTGCCTTACCGGAAATGTCAACGGCCGCGCCAAGGTTGGCGCGGCCGGCGGTTTTGTCGGGAAATAGGCTCAACCCATGGGCAGGCGGAAACTGAAGCGCGTGCCTTCGTTGCGACCCTTGGATTCCACGTCGATGCCGCTGCCGTGCGCGTCCAGGATGCTTTTCACGATGAATAGACCCAAGCCGGCGCCGCTCGTGTCCAGGCGCACCGCTTCCATGCCGCGCTGGAAAACGTCGAAAATGGCCATCTTTTCCTCCTTGCTCAGGCCGATGCCGGTGTCGCTGATCTCCATGATGACCTCGTCACCGGCCTGCACCGCCCTGATCGTCACGTTGCCCTGCCGCGTGTATTTGACCGCGTTGTCCACGAGATTCATGATCACGTGATAAATCTTTCCCTCATCGCAGCTCACAAACGGGAGGTCGCTCGGCATCTTGGCGATCAGCGAAATTTTTTTCTTCTTGGCGCTAGGTTCCAGGTTGGTCACGACCTGATTGACCAGCTTGGTCAGATCGGTTTCGGTGCGGATGATCTCCAGTTTGCCCAGCTGGATGCGGGCGGCGTCCAGGAAGGTCTCGACGGTCTCGATCAGCCGGTCGAGCGCCCCCAGGTTCTTGGTGAGGATGTCCGTCTGTTGCGGCTGCAGCTTGCCGAACTCGCCCTTGATCATCATGTCGGTATAGATGCGCACGCCGGCGATGGGCGAGCGGAGCTGGTGCGACGCCAGGGAGACGAAACGTGTCTTCATGCGGTCGGCCTCCATCAGCTCGCGGTTGGCGCGCATGGTCTGTTCGTTGAGCGTTTCGACCTGATTCATGCGCCGGATGCTCTGCACCATGGTCCGGGTCATGATGATGATGTAGGAGATGAGCACGAATGCGATGGCGGCGCGCAGCAGGAGGTCGATGTCGGTCTGGGTGATGAGCATCTGAAAGGCCACCACGAAGAGGGTCACGAGGAAAAACAGCTGCGGACCCAGCAGGCGCAGCCGCGACAGGAAATTCCGCTCCACGATGACCGAGGCGATGATGAACATCCCGACCACGAGCGCCGCGTTGGCGATGAAGAGGTTGGTCGAGGAAGCCTCGTGATCCGTGCCGAACAGGATGCCGAACACCGAGTTGAAGGAGATGATGGTGCCCGTGAGTATCAGGATGATGGGGAACTGCGAGGTTTTCGGCTGCTCGCGGCTGGTTTTGGCGAAAACCAAGAGCGCCAGCGTCAAGGCCAGGCCGAAAAGACCGGTCAGGAGAATCAGCCCGCCGCGATTGGCCATGACGGCGACGCCATCGCTGAAGGCTACGCCGTTCGTCAGGTACGTATAGCCCGCGAGCGCGACCAGCAGCGCGACCGTGCTCCATGTATAGCGCGCGCTCCGCGTGTTCACGCCGCCGTAGGCTAAGGCGAACCGGAAGAAGAGAATCGGGATGATGGTACCCAGGAGGTAGATCGACCGAAGCCAGAACAGGATTTCCGGCGTCGTGACGGACCTGTTCCGCATCGTGATGCTCAAGGACCAGGCGGATACCGCGATCATCGTCTGGCCGAACGTCACGTTCCTCTGGTCGTACGGACGGCTCATGTAGGTCCACAGACCCACCATGAAAGTGATGATGGCCGCCAGCGTGACGTTGTTCGTGATGATGAAACTAAGGTCCATGATTGCGGCGGTCAATTCAAGCCTATTATAAATATGATAGCACGTTTGGGCGGCGGGCGGCACGTGGGCTGTGCCTATCTCGGCTGTAAGGTTTTGGCGCCTTATCCGTCATAATATCCGTGCTAAACCTTAATTTAAGCTTATGAACTTCAATAAAACAGTCATTTCAGTCACGACAACGGCAGTCTTGCTGGCCTCCGTGGCCGCGCCGGCTTTCGCCGGAGAAAAGAAGGGCCATTTTAAGGAAAAGGAAAAAGAGGGCCGTGGCTGGGCCATCGGCAAGATGATGCCGCTCGGCATGGGCGGACTGTTCCGCGGTCTGCGCTTGGGCGACGACAAAGATCTGCGCCCCGTGCCATCCGGCTATTCGACCTCGGATCTCTGTCTGAACGATGCTAAGTCCCTCCGCGATGATGCGGTCGCGACCGCAGACGATGCCCGCGATGCCGCTCTCCGTACGGCTCGTCGAGCCCAGGAAGACGCCATGGCCGCCGCGACGACGGCCAAGCGCCAGGCTCTGACCGCCGCGCGCCGAATCCGCTCCTCGTCCGTGCTTGCTGCGCTGACGGCCTATCAGAATGCGGCCACCACCGATTCAGCGGCCCTGACGACGCTTCAGAATTCGCTGATTGCGGCCGAAACCGCCTTCCAGTCCGCGAAGACCGCGGCGGAGACAGCCTTCCAGACCGCGAAGACCGCGGCCAATACCACCTTCCAGACGGCCAAGCTGAACGCTGAAATCGCCTGGAAGACGGCCAAACTGGCGGCCGATACTACCTGGCGGTCCGCCAAGTTGGCGTGCGGCCCGGTCACCAGCCAGTAAGATAATTCAACCCCCTCGGGAACAACCGGCCGGCCTGCCAGCAGGCCGGTTTTCCTTTTGTGCGCCGCCGCGCACCTGGAACCGAAAACGCGCCCTGGCGGCGCGTTTCGCTATTCCGTGGCAATGGCGACGATGGACGCGTAGAGGTCCGGCCAGGAGGCGATGCGTCGGGCCACGCCTGACGGGTCGCTGTGGCGGTTGTAGCCCCAGGAAAAAAGGAAAAGGTTGGGAACGACGCCGACAAGCGGCTCCAGCTTATCGAGATCGTCGTCGCAGTAGAGGTGGCAGCCTTCGGCGGCCGCGGCTTTGGTCACGCCGAACCCCACGCCGGTGAAATCCAGCTCCAAGCCGTGTTTGGCGCACCACTTTTTGGCCACCTCGAGCGTCTCACCGTCGCGGGTCGTGATGATACGTACCCGGTGTCCGTCCGCGGCCAGCCGGTTCAGGTGTTCCTTGACCTGCGGAACGGGCTCGGCCAGGAGCCCGTATTCCTCCGTGCCGTAGATGCGCCGCTGCAGGTCGCGGTACTGTTCGAGCGTCAAAAGACCGGCGTCGACCACCAGCTCTTTCTTGAAATTTTCTGGAGGGATGTCCACGCCGTACATCAGCCGCGCCGCCTCGGATTTGAGCCGGCCGCAGTCGCTGATGACGCCGTCGAAGTCCAGACCGATGTGGAGCGGTTTCATATGGTGGGATTTTATGCGGTTTTTGAGAGGAAAACAAGGCGCTGATATGAGAGTGCGAAGATTGGAGTTGAAGCGTGAAGTTTAAGAAAAAACCGCGCTGCGGCGCGGTTTTTGATTCTTTAAGATGCTTCACACTTCACGCTCCCGACTCCGCCCTCCCGATCACGGGTGTTCGAGTTCGGCGCGGCGGATCGACTCCAGGAAGTAGAGCCGGTGCCGGTCGAGGTCGCGGATGGTCATCTTGTGGACCTCCTTGCTCTCCGCGAAGAGCGGCAGGGGAGCGCCGAGCACGTGGGCGATCCACATGACGAGCGCCACGGCCACGCGTCCGCAGCCGTCGAGCCAGGGCCGGAGTTCGCCGTCCGTCATCAGGTCAGCGTAGGCCATGGCCTCGATGGTGTCGCTCCAGGACGGGAAGCGGCTTTCCGCTCGCGTCAGCAGTTCCGCCAGCCGGCCGTAGAAACGGTCCATCTCGTCTTCGAGAAGCAGCGGCGAGACCTTGAGCGTGGTGTGCTCCGGGGTCCAGAGGCGGTAGCGCGGATTGGCACGGATCGGCCGGCCGCAGCTCCGGGTGAGCGTCTGGGCGTCGGCGGCAAGCGCGCCGAAGCTGTCGGCGTACCACTCCGGACCGCAGATGCCCTCGTTCGCCAGGTCGAACCAGCGCTCGCAGTTGGCACGCAGGACATCGGGTGTCCAGGCCGCGGGCCGAGGCGTTTCGAGGACGAGCGTGGCCAGCCGTTCGCCGTTCGACACGGCGCGGCGGCGCAGGTCCGTACCGACGAGCGTCAGCGGCTTCTTGAGCGGTCCGCCGAGGTTCTCGTCGCGCCCGTGGGTCGTGCGGCTCCGGCGCGCGTAATTGCGGCGGAAGACATCCAGGAAGCGCCGCCGCTCCTCTTCGGCGGTCTCGGCGTCCAGGAGCTCGGGGTCGAGCACGTTGTCCGCGAGCAGGGCCACGTCGGGGTGGGCCGCGTCGATGGTGCGGTTGGTGTCCCGGAGGACAAGCGGCACCTCACCCTGCACGGACAGGCATTCGAGCACGACTTTGACGCCGCGTTCCTCGAAAGCCTGACGCCAGAGCTTCAGCCCTTCGAGGGTCCGGCTGACCACGATGGCGCCGTCGGCTTTCGCCTCGCGACACATGCGGTCGGTCGCCGCGTCGATCTTGGCCCCCGGCAGGTCGCCGAAGACCACGTCCGCGGTCGCGGCGTTGAACTGCGCGATCCGCTCGTCGAGCGGCGTCTGCCAGTCCCAGTCCAGACCGAAGCGCTTCGGCCGGCCCTCGAACGGGATTTTGCCCTCGAAGGCCGGGTAGGAGCTCGACCAGACGTCGAATTCCACGGCCAGCGCGCTACGGCCGAGCCGCTCAGTGAGCCGGCGGGTCAAC
>JAKAKZ010000051.1 GCA_021824285.1 bacterium | reverse complement strand
GCTTAAAGCCCGCGTCGGTTTTACGGTCACCATGACCGTCATACTGCTTTTCGCCATCGGCGCTGCGTCGCTTATCCACCTGTTCCTGAACTACCGCCAGGATATTTTAGCCGCCCAATTGCGGCTCGCGACGGCGGCGACCGCAGAAATGGCGGCAGAACTGAACGGGGCGGAAGGCGTCCTACGCGATTTGGGCGACGCGGCGGCGACCGGTACGGTGCTGGTCGATTGCGCGCGACTGACCTCGCTGGCCGCGTCCCGACTCACCTTCTCCGATGTCGGCCTGGTGGCGCCCTCCGGCGCGGTCATGTGCGACTCGCGCGGCGGCCAATTCACGGCCGCGGAAAGGGACTTCCTGATACGGACGGCGCAGAACGGGTCCTATAGTTCAGCGGTGCTGTCCATGGGCAGCATCGGCAACGAGATTGCCTTCGCCTATCCGGCCAAGAACCAGGCCGGCGAAATCGCGGCCGTGGCCTTCGGCATCTTCAATAGCGAGACGCTCGCCGCCATCATGCACCCGCCACAGGGCAACGTCATCGGCCTGGCCGACGGGCAGGGCCGCACGATCCTGCTGCTGAACGCGGCGCGGACCGAACGCACCGTCTCCCCCACTACCCCGCCCGTGCTGGCCGAACAGCTGGCCGCGTCCCCGGATGGCACCGTGGAGACCGTCGATGCCGACGGCACAATCAGGATTTTCGCCTTCCGCGCCGTGCAGACGGCAGGCGGTGTCTATCGGCTCTACGTCGGAGCGGACCGCAACGACGCCTTTCGGCAGGCCTGGACCAGCGCGGCGCTCGCCGGCGGCGGCCTGATCGCTCTTTCCGGTCTCGTTTACCTGATGATGCTCGGCATCGGTCGGCTGCTTATCGCGCGCCGGGCGCGGAAAGTGGCCGAATCCATCGCCCTCGTCATCCAAAAAAAGCTTGATCCGGAAGACCTGCCCCGCGGTCTCGGCGAGCTGGACGGCGTGACGGCGATGTACGAGGAGCTGGCCCGCAAACTCCGCGTGGCCGAGGAAACAATGGAAAAAAACATCAAGACCAGGACTTCCGCGCTCGAGTACAGCCGCGAAATCTCGGAGCTGGACAAAGCCCGGACCGAGGCGTTGCTCACGAGCATCGGCGAGGGCGTCGTGGCCACGGAGACCGACGGCCGCATCACCTTCCTCAACGATGTGGCCAAGGAAGGCCTTTTCTGGACGCCGGAAGCGGCGGAGAACGCCGTGGTCCATTCGGCCTTCCGGCTGGAGAGCGAAAAGCAGGAGATCGTCGATCCGGCTGACTGGCCGACGGTCAAAGTGCTGGAGACCGGCAATAAGTTGGTGACGCCCGCGCCGGCCAAGCCGTTCTACCTGCGGCGCAACGACCATACCCGCTTCCCGATCAAGATGACCGTCTCCCCCATCCTGCTGAACGGCCAGATGATGGGCACGCTGCTCATCTTCAACGACATCACCGACGAGGTGGAATTCGACCGCCGCAAGTCGGAATTCATCTCCATCGCCTCGCACCAGCTCCGTTCGCCGATCACGGCCATCCGCTGGATGGTGGACATGCTGATCAAGGGCGACGTCGGCAAACTGACGGAAAAGCAGCTGGACTGGGGGCAGAAACTGGCCCTCGCCAGCGCGAAACTGTCGGAGCTGGTGGACGAGCTGCTGAACATCTCCCGCTTGGAGTCCGGCGTGAAGATGAGCCTCACGATCAACGATACCGGCATCTTCCTGGGAGATACGCTCAAGCAGCTCGAGCCGCTGATTGCCGGCAAGCGCCAGACTTTCAAGCTGGTCGTCCCCGCGAATCTGCCGAAGCTCAAGTTCGACGCGCTGGTCATGGGCGAAGTGCTCAAGAACCTGGTCTCGAACGCCAGCAAGTATTCGCCGGAGAACAGCGCCATCGGCATCACCGTCACGGTCGGGGCGGAAAGCGTCCGCTTCGCCGTGAAGGACACCGGCATGGGCATACCGAAATCCGACCACAGCCAGATGTTCAACAAGTTCTTCCGCGCGGAGAACGCGCTGAAGAGCACGGTCACCGGCACGGGTCTCGGCCTCTACTACTGCAAATCGGCCATGGACACGCACCACGGCACGATCGATTTCGAATCCGAGGAGGGCAAGGGTTCGACCTTCTGGTTCGAGCTGCCGCTCGTAAAGTGAGCGCCCGAGGCCGACGGATGAAATAAGGCGTCCGGTCCGACCGGACGCTTTTCGATTCCGGCGCGGCCGATTGCTTTTTCCCGGCCGTTTCGGTTCCATGGAAGCAGGTCTTTTTGCGATAAGGCGTCAAAATGAAGCGTCGGCTTGTCTGCCTGACGATACTCGCCGCTGCGAGCTGCGCCGTGCCGCGCTATACCGAGAGGGACGCGCCGGCCTTCAGCATTTCACTCTGGGTCGAGCGCAATCCCGACCTGGACGCCCAAGAAATCCTGCAGGCCTGCCGCGAGTGGTCCGTGAAGGGCGTGGTCTGCAGCCTGGCCCAGAGCCCGGAGGTCGCGGATGTGCGCATCATGGCCCAAGACAGCCGCTGCACGCCGGGCAAGGACGGCAACATCACATTGGCCTACGCCTACCACGAAGGGCGCATCGAGCTCTTCATCCCCTGCCTGCGGGACGGCAACAAGGTGGACAAGGAGCTGCTCCACGCGGTCACGGTCCACGAGATCGGCCATGTGGCCGGCATCTGGGAGCACGTGACCCCGGGATGCGGGCCGAAAAGCCCGCTGCACCCTTCCGGCCAGCACGTTTGCGGCCGCGCCGTCATGAACCCGCTCGCGGACCGCGACCTCGGCTATGTGACGAAGACCGACGCCTTGGCTTTCGACCTGCGTGAGCGGGGCACTTCCCTGCTCCGGCAGCTACGGCGCGATGCGCTCGGACTGGGCGCAAACCCACCGCCCCCGGACTGCACGCTGCTCCGCAAATGACCCCATCCGGGGTCTTTTTTTCACATAAGGGACACTCCTCACTTTGAAATAAGGCGCATCCAAAAAAGGGACAGTCCCTTTTTAATGAAAAAGGGACTGTCCCCTTGTGGATAAGGAAAAACCGGCCGAAAGGCCGGTTACGGAAGGTTCAATACGTCCTGCCCTCCAGGCCCCGCGAGCTGCGGTCCTTGGGCGCGCCATCCCCGATGACGCCGTCGACGCCCTGCCGCGCCTCGAGGCTGTCGGGCCTGGGGCGGAAGTCGTCGTCCACCTGGTTGAAGACCCCGTCGGAGATCTTCTGGAAGGCCGACTTCAGCGCGCGGTAGATGGCCTTGAACGCCCGCTTGACCGGGTCGTTGACCATGGTCCAGACGAAGGACCAGGGCCAGTAGGCCATCCAGATCATGATGCGCCCCTTGTGCCGGCTGACCTTGGGCGCGCCGACCTTGCCGCCGTCTTCGTCACTGAGGTCTGCCGCCGAGCGGTGACCGCTCCACATCTCCTGCCGCCACTTCTCGAGCAGATGGTCGGGGATGCGGGTAGTCCCGGAAGCCACGCCGTTGTTCCGGAGGAACTGGCGCTTGGCCTCGTCGTAGGCGTCGCGAGCGTTCTTCAGGAAGAACCACCACTTGACCATGGCCCAGACCGCGCCGAGGGCGAAGTAGGCGGCCACGGCCGCGACCGCGGCGAGCGGGTTGGCGCGCACGGCGGCGATCAGGTTGAAGTCGCCGAGCCAGCCCAGAAGCAGGAAGGCGGCGACCACCGTGAGCGTGGCGAACGTGGGGCGCTCGTACTCGACGCAGACGATGAGGACGATGGTGGCGACGGCGAGCAGGATGCCGAACCCGATAGTTCCGAGAGCGAACAGGCCGGTGAGCATGCGGATTTCTCCCGTTTGGACTGCGCGGATGGAAATAACGACGCGCCGAACTTAACATGTTTCCGCTGTTCTGTCCAGGCCTCGACACAGGCCAAAAGGGACAGTCCCCTCACCAAAATAAGGCGCATCCAAAAAAGGAACAGTCCCTTTTTGATGAAAAAGGGACTGTCCCCTTGTAGATAAATGAAAACAAAAACCGGCCCAGAGCGGGCCGGTCGAAGTCCTAAGGGTGCAATCCGAAGACGCGCAGCGCGTTGCCGCCCATGACGCCTGGGACCGCAGTCTCGCCAAAGACCGCGCTGACGATGCACGGCATGGCCACGACGTAGTCGCTCTGGTCGGCGATGGGCCAGTCGGTGCCGAAGAGCACCTTCTCCGGCGACTCGCAGACCGCGACGAACTGCCGCAGGTAAGTGACGATCTGTGCCTCGGTCGACGAGGTGAACCGGCCGTAGACCAGGCCGGAGATGTCGGCGTAGACGTTGGCGTTCTTCTGGCAGACCTGGGCGGCGTCGACCATCCACGGGTAACCGAGATGGGCGATGACGATCTTCAAGTTCGGCAACTCCACGGCCAAATCGTCGATGTGAATGGCCTGCGCGTACTTCAGCTTGGCGCCGGGGATCTTGTTGAAGAGATCGCCGCTGTGGAAGACCACGGGCAGACCGCGGTCCGCCGCGACCTTGAGGTACGGGCGGATGACCGCGTCGGCCGGGTAGTAGTGCTCGTAGCCCGGGTAGAGCTTGAGCCCGGCGATGCGACCCTTGGCCGCGAGACGGTCGACGGCCTTCGGAGTCGGCGCGTCCGAACGGAGCGGCGAGACCGAAGCCACGGCAGACAGGCGGTCCGGGAAGTGGTCCACCTGATCGAGCAGCCAGGAGTTCGGGCAGTCGTTGATGGCGCCCCCGAAAACCAGCGCGCGGTCGATGCCGGCCGCATCCATGGACTTCACGAGCTCGCCGGAAGTGGCGCGGATCGTCTCACGATCCAGACCGATATGCGTGTGGGTATCAATGATCACGATGAAGCTCCTTAAAGGAGGGTCAACATCGGCAGTATTTAAGACTATTTGCGGCTGCTGGTCAATGCCGGAGGCGCGGAGAGGCGGAGTTTTATCGGTCGGAACGTCGGCTACTCCGAGCCTCCGCCGCTGCGCATCTCCGCATCTGAAAAAAACGCCCATGGGGCGTTAGTATCAGAGTCCGCTAAGCTTGCGGAGGATGCGGTAGGCGAGCATCGCACCGTTGATGGCGCGATGCACGTCCGGTTCCGGCTCGATGCCGAGGAACTGCGCGACCTCCTTCTGGTTCACGTGAACCAGACCCTTCTGGCGCAGAAGGCCCCAGGCCAAGGTCATGTTGCAGAGCCGATGGCGATCCATGGTCTGCGTGACGCCGGTCTTGCGGAAGCCCTCCTCCATGAAGGGCCAGTCGAACGTGACGCTGTGGGCCAGGAAGGCGGCCTCGTGCGTCAACGCGGCGTAGGACTCGAGCGCGGCCTTGAGCGGCAGCGCCCCGCGCCAGTCGGCCTCGTTGTAGCCGTTGACCTCGAGCGCCCGCGGTTGGGCCAGCTCGAGGTGCTCGGGCTTGATCTTGACCTCGTAGGTCGAAATCACGTTGAGCGTCGGCTGGTCCACGAGGACCAGGCCGATCTCGATGATCTCGTGGACCCGCGGGTCCGTGCCAGTGGTCTCGATGTCCGTGATGGCGATGGGCCGCTCGTTGAAGGGCCGCTTGTTTTCGCTCATAGCCGTTACCTCAAGTAATAAAAGGACGGCTCCACCATACAGGCGATACTGCGAAATGGCAAAGCCCCAGATGGGGCAAAGAAAAAACCGGCCTCGGATGAGGTCGGTTCAATCGATGATGCTGAAGTGCGGATACCCGCGGCGGTTTTCCGGCCGGTAGACCTGCCCCAGGCCGCCCAGTTGGGCGCGGATACCGTCCCGCCAGGAGATGACGTCCTGGTCGAGGTGGTTGTACCGGCGATGCGGCTTGGCCTCCTGCCGCAGCTCGCGCACGACGCGCTCGGCGTCCAGGAGCTCGGCCGAGAAGTCCATGATCGCGCTGTCTCCCGCCGGCTGCGGCGGATTGCCGCCCAGCACGCCGAAGTCGCTCACGAGCTCGCCGGTCAGCAGGTCCACGAAGACCGACATGCGGCCGTTCACGTCCCAGTAGCCATACGTGTAGGCCATGCGGTAACGGTCGCTGAAACCGACGCTGCCGTCGGCCTCGAGCGCCAGGTTCGGAACCAGGCGCCAGGTCGCGACCTGCTCGCGGACCGTTTTGCGCATCTCCTCGACGGCCGCCATGCGCAGCTCCTCGAATCGCTTCATAAATCTGTCCTCCTGATGGAAAGATCCGGCCGGACTGTAGCTTAAATTGGCTAAAATGTCAATGCCTAGGCCAACGAAAAAACCGGCCCGGAAAGGGCCGGTCCGTGGTCGTGTCACTTGCTGCGGCCTCGACCGCGCAAACAATCGTCCACCACGGCCGCCACCATATCTGGCGTGAGCGCGCTGCCGGTCCGCCGCGGCGAACCCCCGCTGTTCTCGCTCCCGCCCCAGCGGTCGATGTCCCGCCGGCCGATGCCTTCGGCCTCGTTGAGCGCCGCACAAATCTCCTGGATCGGGAACGGGATGAACGGCGAGAGCCGGCCAAGCGCGTAGCGCCAGCGCTTGTCCCCCGCCTCCATCACCGTGACATAGGCCTTGATCCCGGCCTCAGCCATGCCGAGCCGCGCCTGCTTGCCCCGCTCGATGATGAGCGTCCAGCCATCATGCTCCTCCAGACGCTCGAAGCGCGTATCGATGTCCATCTCCTTCACACGGCCGAACAGTGCGGCCCGAATGCGCCGGTGCATGCGCAGGATGACGGCCTCCATCTCGTCGGCGGAGAGCGAGCTCAATTTTCCGTGAGTGCGCAGCTCCGTGTATTCCTCGGTGATCCAGTTGAGCTGGCGCATGAGCGCCCATCTCTTACGCACCGGGTAAAGGCCAGCGGACATGTCCAGAAGATCTTCCAGCCGGATGAGCTGCTTGAGCTTCGGGCGGTCGGCGTGGTTGGGGTGCAGCAGGACGTAAGTCGCGAAGGCCACATCCTGATCGCAGTCGTTG
>JAKAKZ010000050.1 GCA_021824285.1 bacterium | reverse complement strand
CGCACGATTTCATCGGCATCAACTATTACTTCCACTACCGCGTGCGCTACGTGCCGAACCGCGCGGCGCAGTTCTTCTACGAGGTGCACACCGAGAACCGCGAGGTGAGCGATCTGGGCTGGGAGATCAACGCCGCGGCCATCTTCGACGCCATCATGAGCGTGACGCGCTACGGCAAGCCGATCTACATCACGGAACACGGCGTGGCCAACGCCGACGACGCCAAACGGCCGCGCCTCATCATCAACGGCGTGAAGGAGATCTACCACGCGATTCAGGCGGGTGCGGACGTGCGCGGCTATTTCCACTGGTCGCTCTTGGATAACTTCGAATGGGAAAAGGGTTTCAGCGGCCGTTTCGGACTCATTGCGGTCGACTACCAGACGCTCAAGCGCACGCCGCGCCGCAGCGCCTACGTCTACGCCGACATCTGCCGCGAGAACGGCCTACCGCACTACCTGCTGCACTTCGTGGGACATGGCGTGCGGTGGTGAGCACGGGCGGCCCCAGGCCGCCCTTCCTGTTTTTCCGGTCGATTGACAGAATGCCGTTTTGTTGCGAAGTTGCGGTCAGTGCGTTCCTTCACAGATTTCCAAAGGATGGGTATGCAGATGCTTCAGGCGCAAGCGCCCCTGTGGCGCCGGGTTTTCGGCGCGGCTTGGGCCGCGCTGTTCGGGGCCGTGCTGGTCCTGATGTCCGTCAAGCTGCACGAAACGGCCGTGGACGGCTATCGCATGTTGAGCCCGCTCCGGCTCGCCATTAGTCTGCCCGTCGTTTTCGCGACCTTCCTGCTCGCGAAGGCGCTGATGCGGCTGCATCCGGCATTCCGCTGGAAGCCTTCGGACCTGCTGTTCGGTAAGCGGATCGGTGCGGCTGACTCTTCGCTGATGGTCGTCGCCTTGCGCGTACCGGTCCTCGGTCCGTTCGTGGCTCTGCTGCTTCTCATGAACCTGCCGACCATTGCCATGCTGGAGGAGTTCATCTTCCGGCAGGATACGTCGGGTTGGGGAGGGGCGGCCGTGCGCAGCCTGCTCTTCGGTCTGGCGCATCTCGCGACAAACGTCCCGCTCGGCGCCTCCATCGCCATCGGCGGCACCGGCCTCTGGTTCAGCTGGTGGTATTTCCGGGGCGGCATCGCCCTGTCCGGCGCGATGCACCTGGCCTACATCCTGCCGATCGTCTCTCTTGTTCTTCTCGGCCTCGCCATCGAGGCTTGGAAGCGCCGACGCCCGTAAGGGCGTTTTTTCGTCTCGCGAAACCAAATAATCAGTGCAACCACCCCGGCCCGCGAGCCTGGGTCCAGCGGCGACGACGGGGCGGAACCCCAACTTTCAACTCTTCCCGCCTTTTGGGCGGGACCTCGCCTTCTTTATTGCTGAAGGCATGTGGCGGAGCAACTGCGAACTTTCTACCGCGTCGCTTCTGGATTCCCGCTGCCGCGCGGGAATGGAAGTATATTGGTGTTGGGCTCTTGTTTTGCGTTGACTTATATGGCTACTTCCGCCGCAGAGTTGGTATAATTTGCTCATATGAAGATAACTTTTTGCGGAGCCGCGGGAGAGGTAACCGGCTCCTGCACGCTCATCGATACCGGCACGACGCGCGTCCTCGTAGACTGCGGCATGTTCCAGGGCGAACACGCCTACACGCGCAACTTTACGCCATTCCCGTTCGACCCCGGCTCGGTTTCCGCGGTCATCGTCACGCACGCGCACACCGACCACATCGGCCGTCTGCCCAAGCTCGTGAAGGAAGGCTTCACCGGCCGCATCTTCGCCACCCACCCCACGCGCCTGCTCACCAAGCTGATGCTCCAGGACGCGGCGCACGTGATGAAGGACGAGGCCCGCCGCTACGACCGGCCGGCGCTCTACCGGCCCAACGAGCTCGGCGCCACGAACGACCTGATACATGGCGTGGATTACGACACGGAGGTCCGCGTTTCCGACGACTTTACGTTCCGCCTGCGTGAGGCCGGACATATCTTCGGATCGGCTTTCGTGGAGATCGAGGCCGCGGGCAAAAGGCTCGTCTTTTCCGGCGATCTGGGCAACGACCAGGTGCCGATTCTGCGCGGCACCGCCAGCCTGCCGGACGCCGGCGCGGACGCGGTCATCATGGAAGCGACCTACGGCGACCGGCTGCATGACGCACCGGAACAGCGCTCGCGCCGTCTGGCGGATGCCGTGCGCGACACGGTAGCGCGCCGCGGCACGCTGCTCATCCCGGCCTTCTCGCTCGAGCGCACCCAGGAAATCCTCTATGAGCTGAACGGCCTCGTGGAGAACAAGCTGGTGCCGCCGGTACCGTTCTATCTGGACAGCCCGCTGGCCATCAAGGTCCTGCCGATCTACAAGGAATTCTCCAAATACTACAATTCCGAGGCCGCTTCGCTGAAGAACGCGGGCGACGACTTCTTCGTCTTCCCGGGCCTGCACATCACCAAGTCGCCGGACGAGTCGCGGGCCATCGAGGAGGTGCCGTCACCGAAGGTCATTATCGCCGGCAGCGGCATGATGCACGGCGGCCGCATCATGCATCATCTGTCCAGCTACCTTAACGACCCGAACACCACGGTGCTCGTCATCGGTTTCCAGTCCGCCGGCACGGTCGGCCGCAAGATCAGCGAGGGAGCGGAGCACGTCACCATCGACCATGTGCCCGTGGAGGTGCATGCCAAGGTCGACATCATCTCGGCCTATTCGGCGCACGCCGATCAGGCCAAGCTGCTGCGCTGGGTGACGAGCGGCAAGACCGAACCCAAACGGATCTTCATCAACCATTCCGAACCGAAGGCCGCGGCGGCGCTGTCCGAAAAACTGCGGACCGAGAAACTTCTGGACGTGACGGTCGCCGAACCGGAGAAGCCGTACGATATATAGCGTGCGGTCTGAAAAGGACTGACTTTTCGTTCTAACGAAAAAAGAGCGGCTTCGGCCGCTCTTTGCCTGTAGCAGCGCTGCGGATTGTTGCCGCAGCAATCAGTTTTCCGGCGTGATCGGAATCAGCTCCGCGAGCGGAATCAGGGATTCGTTGTTGCCGATGAAATCGCCGGAGACCAGTGTGGGCAGCGGACTGCCGGTCACCTGGTCGGTTTTTTCGGCCGCGACTTTTGCGCACCAGCCCTTATCGCCAAGCGGCACGCAGACGACGAGACGCGTGGCGGAATCGAGACTCATTTTGCGTCCGTCGCTCGGCAAGGCGCACACGCTGCCGTTCTTGAACCAGATGCGCGTCTTGTCGCGCCGTATCGCCTTGGCCAGGCACATCTGCCAGTAGCCCGCATCACGGTACGCGAGCGTGACCGGGGTGCTCCGCTGGACGGCGACGGCCACGGCGATGGATTCCGGGGTGAGCTTGGTGCGGCTGCCGGACGAGTCGGCCGAAAGCGCCAAGGACAGGATAACCGCGAACGCTGTTGCCATGGTGGCCTTTCCATTAGTAAGGAACCGTTCGAGACTAGGGGAGTACATGCCAAAAGTCAACGAGGTAACTAAAAAACGGTCCGTTGGACCGTTGCGCCTCAGTATGCCACGGCAAGATCGCTCGGCCGGTAGTAGACCGTGTAGCCTTCGAAGGCCTTGGGGAAGACCGCGCCGGATTTCAGGCCGGACAGCAGCCGCTTGTCGGCGATTTTCGCGGTCGGAACCGCATTCATGATGATGGCCGGTTCGTCCGCTGGACAGCCGATCTCATCGAGCAGTTCACGCGAGCACGCGAGCGAGTAGGTAAAGCCGCCGGGCATGACCTCCGCCCCGTCGCCGCCATCGATGGTGCCCAAACGGCCGCTGAACTTGCCGATGAACCGCTTTACGGCCGCGCGCAGCGCCTTCGCTTCTTGCTTGCCCACGGTTTTCCCTTTTCAAAAGAGCACCACAGACAGGTTAGCGGCGGTCTTTCGAGGCGTCAAGCAGCCCTCTGCCAGTTTGACTGTCGGCGTTTTTCGTTATATAACCAACGCACAACCGACCGGTCCTATACCCCCTAGCATGAACGCTTAAGGGGGCCTTCGGCGTATCGGTAGTTTGGAGTGTGAAGTGTGCGGTTTGGAGTGACAATGACGCCATTTCCAGAACGCCAGCTCCACACTCCAAACTCCACGCCCCACGCTTCCGATATGGATTTCCGTCTCGAGTCCAAATACAAACCCACCGGCGACCAGCCGGCGGCGATCGAGGCCCTAACCCGCGGCCTGGTTTCGGATGCCCGTTACCAGACTCTTTTGGGCGTGACCGGCTCCGGCAAGACCTTCACCATGGCGAACGTCATCGCCCGGCTCGGGAAGCCGGCGCTCGTCATCGCGCACAACAAGACGCTGGCGGCCCAGCTCTGCAACGAGTTCCGCGAATTCTTCCCCAAGAACGCGGTCGAGTATTTCGTCTCCTATTACGACTACTACCAGCCCGAGGCTTACCTGCCGACCTCCGACACCTACATCGAGAAGGAAGCGATGATCAACCAGGAGATTGACCGGCTGCGCCACGCCGCCACTCAGGCGCTGCTGACGCGGCGCGACGTCATCATCGTGGCCTCGGTGTCCTGCATCTACGGCCTCGGCGCGCCGGCCCAGTATGAGCAGATGCACCTGCGCCTGACCAAGGGCGAGCCGTTCGTACGTGAGGATCTGCTGCGCCAGCTCGTGCAGATGCAGTTCGAGCGCACCACGGCCGACCTGAAGCGCGGCCAGTTCCGCTCGCGCGGCGACGTACTCGAGATCATGCCGGCGAGCGAGGAGGTCATCGTGCGGGTGGAGGCCGCGGGCGGCACCGTCCGCGAAGTCGTGCGCATCGATCCGGTCACGCGCCATTCGTTGGGCCGCACGGCCGAGGTCTGGATCTTCCCGGCCAAGCATTTCATCACGCCGGGACCGGAGCGCGAACGCGCGGCCAAGGCCATCCGTGAGGAGCTCAATATCCAGCTGGAGAAGTTCAGCAAGGCCGGGAAGCTGCTCGAGGCCGAGCGTCTGGAGCGCCGCACCAATTTCGACTTGGCCATGCTGCTCGAGGTCGGTTACTGCCACGGCATCGAGAACTACTCTCGGCACCTTTCCGGCCGCGCTCCGGGCGAGCCGCCGGATACGCTCTTGGCCTATTTTCCCAAGGATTTCGTCTGCGTCATCGACGAATCGCACGTCACGGTGCCGCAGATCCAGGGCATGTTCAACGGCGACCAGGCCCGCAAGAAGACGCTCATCGAGTACGGGTTCCGCCTGCCGTCGGCCGCGGACAACCGGCCGCTGACGCACGAGGAGTTCGTCGCGCGCGTGCCGCAGACCGTTTTCGTCTCGGCGACGCCAGGCGAGTACGAGCGCCGCGTTTCGGCTCAGGTCGTCGAGCAGGTCATCCGCCCGACCGGGCTCGTGGACCCGAAGATCACGGTTCTGCCCGTGAGCGCGAAGCCGACGGAGGGCGTCGGCAGTCAGGTGGACGATCTGTTGTTCCGCATTCCGGATTACGTGAAGAAAAAGGAGCGGGTGATGGTCACGACGCTCACCAAGAAGATGGCCGAGGACCTGACCGACCACCTCAAGGAGCAGAAGGTCGCGGCCGTGTACCTCCACAGCGATATCGCTACGATCGATCGCGTCAAGGTGCTGACGGCCTTCCGGCGCGGCGAATACGACGTGCTCGTCGGCGTGAACCTCCTGCGCGAAGGGCTGGACCTGCCGGAAGTGACGCTCGTGGCGATTCTCGACGCGGACAAGGAGGGCTTCCTGCGGAGTGAAACGTCGCTCATTCAGACCATCGGCCGCGCGGCGCGCAACGTCCGCGGCGAAGTCATCCTCTACGCCGACCAGATCACCGGTTCCATGAGCCGCGCCATCGCCGAGACCGACCGCCGTCGGGCCAAACAGCAGGCCTACAACGTCGCGCATGGCATCACGCCGCGCACGGTCGAGAAGGCGGTGAAGGACATTATGGCCGGCATCGAGTCGGACGCGGAGAAGCGCGCGGCCAAGATCCTCGAGCTCGAGGCCAAGGCGGAGAAGGACAAGCCGCTTGAGGCCATCATCGCGGAGAAGGAGAAGGCGATGCGGCAGGCGGCCAAGGACCTGGAGTTCGAGCTGGCGGCGGTCCTGCGCGACGAGATCCGGCTGCTGCGCCAGTCCGCGGAGAAGGCGGCGAAGAAATCTGCGGTGCCGAAACCACCGCGGAACCGCCGGCGGTGAGGCGTGACGGGCGTCTCCCGGTTGTCCATTCAAAAAAACCGCCCCAGGACGGGGCGGTTCAGTCGAAGATGCCGTCGATGGCCGCAGCCAGGATGCGGACCTCGGCGACGCTGCGCTGCCGCAGTTCCGAGATCACCTCGGTCGTGATCCGCAGCAGCTCGATGTAGCGCGCGCCGGACACGCCGGGCGTGTCCGCCTCCTTCTGCAGGGAGTGCAGGCGCTCGAGCAGCAACCGCGTCGTCTGGTGCGGCATCAGGTCGATCACCTGAGTCACGTCACGCCCTCCAGGGCCGCTGCCGGCGCGAAGGTCGCGGTGTCGAGGAGGCTGTGCAGGTCGACCTGCAGGCAAATCGCGACCCGTCGCGGGTCGCCGCCGGCCGTGGCCAGCCGCTGCGGCACGAGGAGCTCCTGCTGGACAGCAAGCGCCGACTCGATCATGTTCTCGAGCATCTGGCGGGTCCCTTCGCTTGAGATGCCGCTCTGCTCGGCGGGGTTGCGACGGTTCCGAGGGCCGAGCTCCCTGGTGATCAGCTCCTCGGCCATCCGCAGAAACGAGCCGACCTTCGCGGCGTCGAAGCGCCGGCCGTCGCGCACTTCGCGGTGCGCGAGCTGGAGGTAGGGCAGGACGTTCTCCAGCAGCCTGTAGGCCGCGGCGTTCGTCAGGTTGTCGGTCGCCATCGTTTGCTCCTTGTCGAAAAGTGCGTTGCGCGTGAAAACGTATTCAATCACGGCGATAACTGAACTTATACCGGTTTCTGTGCCCGCGTCAAGGCGGGGGAAACCGACCATCACCTAAAATCAGCCGAAATAAGCCAAAAACATGCAAGACAACATCATCATCAGCGGCGCCCGCGAGCACAACCTGAAGAACGTCTCGCTGACCCTGCCGCGCCACAAGCTCAAGATC
>JAKAKZ010000049.1 GCA_021824285.1 bacterium | reverse complement strand
AGGCACTGCCGCAGAGGTCGGAACCGGAGGGCTGAAAGAATTGGGGCACGCGCAACTTGCAGGAGAGACCGGCCATGTGCCCGCTCCGCGGTGGTAAAGGGCTCCTATTTTTCTATCTTTCCTGGCGGTAACGGTCAAGCCGACTGTAGACTGGAACCGCATTATTAGGTATAGAGTATCCGACTCAGCCAGACGGACGGTCCTCAATCTCTCCTGTATGCCGGAAAAAATACTGCTGCACACCTGCTGCGCGCCCTGCAGCATCGCCATCGTCGAAGAGCTGCGCGGCCAATGCGACCTGACCGTATTTTTCTATAATCCGAACGTTTTTCCGGAGGCCGAATACCTTAAACGAAAGGCAGAAGTCATCAGTTACTGCACGGATTGGGGCGTGCCCATGGTCGACTGCGACTACGGATTCGAAGCATGGGAGACCAAGGTCGCGCCAGTGCCGCAAGAAGAGGAAAACGGCTCGCGCTGTTCCGCCTGCTACCGCCTGCGCCTCGCGGCCGCCGCCGAATATGCGCGGAATCACGGCTTCGACCGCTTCGCCTCCAGCCTGGCGAGCGGCCGAACCAAAAAATCGGCCGTCATCAACGCCATCGGACGGACCGTCGGCCGCGAGGCGGGTTTGCCGTTCCTGGAGAAGGACTGGAAGAAGGACGGTCGGATGGAGCGCGGCTACGCGCTCGTGGCCGAGCGGGGTATTTACCGTCAGGACTACTGCGGCTGCCGTTTTTCCTTGGCCGACAGGGACCGGCGCAACGGCCGGGCGGCCGGACAGCCGGACGGCGGGCCAGCTGATAAATAGGATGCGGCATCACGCGGCGGCCATCGGCTTGTCCGCAGACGCACCAGTCGGTTTGGCGGCAATCTGATATGATGTGAGCGATATGCTCACCAAGACTGATTTCCTGCGCTTCCGCCAGTGCCCGCGGCAGTTGTGGTTGCACAAGAACCGCAAGGACCTGCTGCCTGATCAGGTGGATGCCGGCAAACAGCTCGTGTTCGACAACGCCTTCGAGGTCGAAGAGCAGGCCTACCGACTGTTCCCTGACGGCGCTTCCGCCTACGACGGGCAGTTCGGCCAGGCGCTCAAGAAGACCGAATCATTGCTAAGACGGAGGCTATCCGCCGTCTTCCAACCGACTTTTTCCCGCGGCCAGCTTTTCTGTCGCTGCGACATCCTGGCTTTTGATCCGAAACGGCAGGTTTGGGACATCTATGAGGTCAAGAGCTCCACGGACGTCAAGGAGGAGCACCTCTACGATTTGGCGTTCCAGGACATCTGCCTGCGGGAAGCCGGCCTGCCGGTCGGTCGCCTGCACATCATCCATATCAATAATCAGTACGTGCGGCAGGGCGAGATTGATCCGCGACAGCTCTTGAAAACCGTCGACCGGACTGATGAGGCGCGCACCCTGACCAAGGAGGTGGAGCGGGGAATCAAGTCAGGGCTCGAGGTCCTCAAGCTCGTCGGCGAACCGGAAGTCCGCATTCTGAAGCAGTGTTCCGACCCTTACGATTGCCCCTTCATACCGTATTGCTGGCGACGCATTCCCGATCATTCGGTCTATGACATGAACCTGGCTGAGGAAAAGCTTCGTGAAATGCTCGACGAGGGCATCATGCTCATCCAGGACATGCCGGACGGTTTGGCGACCAGAGTCATCAAGCGGCGCTACGCCGAAGCGCTTAAGTCCGGGAAGCCGCTCATCGAGGCGGAGGCGATTCGGACGCGGCTCGCGGACATGCGTTATCCGCTGCACTTCCTGGATTACGAGACCTACAGCGCACCGATACCGCCGTTCGACGGCTACCGGCCGTACCAGCAGATTCCCTTTCAGTACTCGCTGGACGTCAAACGCCTGCCGGACGCGCGGCTTGAACATTATGAGTTCCTGGCGGCCGAACCGGGCGATCCGGTGCCGGCGCTCTCCGCCGCCTTGGCGCAGGTCATCGGTCCGAAGGGCAGCATCGTATCCTGGAATGCCGCTTTCGAGGCCGGACGTAACGAGGAAATGGCGGTGCGCCAACCGCAGCTCCGCGGTTTCCTGGCTTCGGTCAACAGCCGGATGTTCGATCCGATGATGATTTTCCGCGACGGCGAATACGCCGATGCCGGCTTCCGCGGCAGCGCTTCGCTGAAGGCCGTCCTGCCGGTTTTGGTTCCGGAGCTGTCCTACGGCGATCTGGCCATCCAGGAAGGCGGTACGGCCGCGGCCAGCTGGCCGAAGCTTGTCGGCGGCACTCTGTCGCCGGAAGAGAAGGAGCAGCTGTATCGCGACATGCTGGCCTACTGCGGCCGCGACACCCTAGCCATGGTTCGGATCGTGGAAATACTTGAAAAAATATAATTATATGTTTGAGCGCGTCTTTAGGAAGTCTAAGGAAGAGAAGCCGGGATACGGCATCGACGCGGTTCCCGCATCGGAGAGCGGCAAGCCGCCGGCGGCGGAAAAGGTTCCGATTCAGGGGGCGGAGGCCGAAGCGGCGAAGTGGGCCGCTGACGAGTTGGCCAGGATCACCGCATACGTCCGGCCGGACAATGTCGACATCCTGCAAGTCCTCGAATTTTCCCTGCAGAACCAGCGGAGCGAGGTTGCGGCCGCCCGAGAAGCGGCGCGTGAGAGGCGGTCCGCAGTTGCCGCTCTCCAACAGGCCGGACGTGAGGCGGAGGCGCGCACGGTAGCGCAGCGGGCCGAAGAGTTCGAGTGGCGCGCCGCCGCGGCGGAACGTCGGGCGGGCGCGCTTGATGCGTTGCGGCGCTTGGAGCAGGAGCGCTTTGACAGCCATACCACCGGCCGCAAGGACTTTGCCTCCTGAATGCCTAACAGCAAAAACCCTCCCGCGCGGGAGGGTTTTAGATCAGTGCGGCTTGGCCGCGACGAGTTTCCGGAGGGCTGCCGGCAGTTCGCCGATGGACTGGAGCGTCACGTCAGGCCGCACGTCGGGCAGATCGGCGAAGGACCAGGTGTTGCTGGGGATCCAGATGGCATGGATGCCGAGGTCGAGCGCCGGCTTGATGTCCGAACGCTTGGAATCGCCGATCATGACCGTGCGGCCCGGTGCCCGGGATGCGATGTCCGCGAGCGCCTGCTCCTTGGAGCGTTCCACGATCGTGACGGAGTCGAACATCGGCCTGATTCCGGTTAGGTCCAACTTCCGGTTCTGCACGACGGGATCGCCCACGGTGATGAGATGCAGGCCATGGCCGTCCGTCTGCACGGCGCGGAGCGCCGGCATCGCCTGCGGGTGCAGCTCGAACGGGCCGTACTGAAACTGCCGGGCGGTCTCGTAGAGCCTGGCCGACACCGCCGGATCCTCCGCGGCGCCGATGCGCCCGCAGAGCTCCTGGTACGCCTTGACCCAGCTCGTGGGGTAGCGCTCGCGGCCGAAACCGAGTTCCTTGACGGACTCGGAGTCGATCTTGTTCTGGAGCGCCAGCACGTCCATGGGTCGGGTCGAGCGGGTACCGAGGGCCTCGCAGATGATCAGCCCGCAGCGCCAATCGCAGCCGTGGTACAGATGCGTGTTGGGCATGAGCGTGTCATCGAAATCCCAACAGATTTCCCACCGTTCAGAAGCCATTTGCGCCTCCGCTGCCTGTTACGTGAAAGGACGTGGCGACCTTAGCGCAGGGCGCGCGAAATATCAATGGTGGTCCGTTCGTTACGGCAGGCGCCCTTTACTTCTGTCCGCCGGCACCCTAAAGTTGGCGCATCGTACCTTGTCAGCGATGGAGACACAGATGCCTCTCCTTACGGTCGCACTCATGGTCGTTGGCACGAGCGCCCTAGCCGCGGACGGCGGCGGCGTGAGCCACGAGATTACCATCACCTACGAGAAGTTCGCCGGCGGCTACGTGCCCGGGGCCGTGGTCCGGCCGCGGGGCGAGACCCTGGTCAAGGACATCCCTAACGCCGAATCCATCATGGAGATGGATCTGCGCCTGGGCCTCGGCGCCTTCTCCGTCGGTTTCCGTCCATTTATGCTGGACGCTCCCGGTCACACCGGTCCGGCGGTCATCGGTTCGGCCTATGAGCTGCTGATCACGCCGGTGCGCTGCCAGGAGACCCAGGAAACCGCCTTCGATGCTCCCTGGAGACGTCCCTGCCTGGCGCTCGGCTTCGCGCACCGGAGCGAGCATAACGCCGATGACGGCACTTACGGCAGCACCTACGTCAATTCGTTGGCGCTGCGCCTGCGCCTGCTCACGGGCGGCCACGGACGGTCCTTCCTGTGGCTCTTCGGCCAATACGCGCCGGATAGCCTTGAGTCGCCGTTCGCCCTGACGCGGAGCACCGAAATCACGGCAGGAGAATTGGAGAAGCGTGTCTGGTCGGTCGGCGGCTTCTGGGCCGCCGCCATAGGGGATTCCGGTTCATTTACCGGCAATGCGGAGCTGCGCGCCGGCGATCACGGTCCGGCGGCCGTCGGCGCCCTGCTGCGCTACCGGCACTTCTTCGTCCTGAAATTGGCCGACGAGAGTTCGGACAGCGCGCTGTCCAGCCTCGGAGCCATGCGGCTCTTCATCGGCGCGGAGCTGGGGGCGGATCTCAACCTGCGCAAGACCGACCGGCTGGGACTCTACTCCATCCGTTTCGGGCTCGTGGCCGGCTTGCCGATCGGGGGTTGAGGCCGCGACGGAAAAGTCGAAAGTCGCCCAAATCGCGCCGCCCGGCGCGATTTTTCTATTTATGTATCAAGACGTCGATTGACTTTCGCCGCTGGATTACGCAAGGTTGTTGGGTTCTTTATAACCGAACCGCCACGATGGAGAAAGGTCTGACGTTGCGGTGATCGGGAGGCGGTATGCGGAAGACGGCTGTGATTGCGGCTGTGTCGTGTCTGATGTGGTCCGGCATCGCGTCGGCTGGAGAACCCGGCTGGCCCGTGGGCGACTCGGCGGCCGTAAACGGCTGGGAGCCGGAGGTGAAGCTGTTCGTCACGACGGACGTCTTCGGCTTCGAACCCGGCAAGATCGTGTCGCGGGGCGGGGAGAACCCCATTGACGGTTCGACCTTGCGTCCAGCCGCCGCCGAAGTGCGCAGCCGCATCGCGGCGCGCGGCCGGTGGCTCCACCTGGAGCTGCAGGTCTACACGCAGATCCCGAACAACGTCCTCATGGTCTCCACTGCGGGACTGGAGGCCTGGTTCCTGGCGCCGGTGCTGAATCAGGTGCGGGTCGGGTTCTACCACAACTCGGCCCACAACTTCTCCGACGGCCAATTCGGAGGCGGCACGGACGTCAATGCCCTGGTCCTGGACAGCCTGGTGCTTTCGCGGCGCTTTCGGCTCCTCGACGATGATCTCCAGCTGCGCGTGTTGGCGGACAGCTACTACATGCTGAAAGGCATGGCTTCGCCGTACGCCATCACTCCCCAGACGCAAGTGCTGCGGTCGGATATCGGAGACATGCGTTGGCGCTCCAGCACGTTAGTGCAGGCGCTCCATCCGCTCGGCCAGGTGCAGCTGCAGTTCAGCCTCTACGGCGGCGAGAACTGGGCTCCGGCTTCAATGCTCGTTACGGCGAGCGTCGGCTACCGTCCCGGCAAGCGGTTTTTCGGAGTTGTGGGCGACCATTTGACGGCCGGCCCTTACGTGACCTACCGCCGGAATTTCAGCCGCACCGCCGATTTCGGCGTCGACACCTACACGTTCGGCCTGCTGTTCGAGCTGACCGTGGCCGATGGCCAAAAGTGACTTTTTGACGCCCTTCTTGAGGGCGTCTTTTTGTATCCTTTATTGAGCAGTCGGGATTGACAGAAGACCCAAAAAATGGTAAAGCGAGCGCAGTCCCTTCCACGCGTTGGACCGAACACCGGAGGCAAACATGGACCGATTGGCTGAGCTGAAGAAGAGGTTCCTCGAAGAGCCACTCGCCAAGGCCGCGGGCATCTCGCTCGGGGAGCTGGGTGACGGGAGGGCGATCCTGACGCAGGCGGTCCGTGACGATCAGCTGATCGTCGGCGGCGCCGTGCAGGGCGGCGTCACGACCGTGCTCGCGGACTACGCGGGCGTCTACGCGGCGATGACCCGCATCCCCCAGGGGCACACGCCGGCGCACAACATCAGCATCACCTTCCTGCGTCCGATCCTGGCCGGCGAGCTGATGCTCGCTGAGGCCGACGTCAGCGGGGAGACCCGCGGTTCGGTCACGGTCTCCGTGCAGGTGTTCGGCAACGGCAAGCTCAAGGCAGTGGCGAGCATCCTGTTCGCCAAGCCGAAGTCGTGAGGCAGGCGCCCTTCCGGGCGCTTTTTCTTATGCGATCGGAATTTGACTTTTCGGGAGGGAATCACTAATTTAGTTAGAATCACTAAGTATTTTTATGCCGGTTTCAAAGGAAGAGGAGCGTCTGATTCGGGCCCTGCTGCAGACGCTGCGCCTAGTTCGCAGCCGGATGATCGGACGCTGTGCCGGTCATTCGCCGCAGGCCCACTTGCGCGCCGCCACCCTGCGTTTCATCCGCGACGCCGACGGGCCGACCATGCGCGAGATCGCCGGTTTCCTGCGGATTCAGGCGCCGACTGCCACGGCCGTCGCGTCCGGGCTCATCCGGGCTGGGCTGGCGCGTCGGGCGTCAGGCACGGCCGATCGGCGCATCGTGCGTCTGCGCCTGACGCCGTCCGGCCGGCGGGAGCTGTCCAGGCTTGAGCGGCACGTCTCGGAAAGTCTGCTCGCTATCCTGGACGGACTTGACCGGGAAGATCGCGGGCAGCTGCGCCGCATCCTGGAAAAAATCGTTTCCGGTACGGCCGGCATATCTAATCAGTGAACGTCTTTTGCCACGTCTATGAGCAAAATGAATTCCCATCGAATCGCCCTGGCTGCCGCCGTCCTGCTGTGTTCGGCTGCAGTCTACGGCGTCTACGCGGTGACGTCGAAAACATCGGCGCCGGCCTATGATCGCGTGGCCGTACGGCGCGGCGATCTCACCGAAACGCTGTCTTTCACGGGCCGCGTCAAGGCCGGTACGGACGTCGATCTGGCTTTTGAACGCGGCGGGAAGACGTCCGCCGTCAATGTTGCCGTCGGTGACCGCGTCAAAGCCGGGCAGGTGCTGGCGACGCTCGCCGCCGATGACCTGGCGGCCCAGTGGCTCCAGTCCGCGGCCGCGGTGCAGGCGGCGCAATCCGCGCTGGCGCAGGGACAGGCCGGGCTGGAACGCGAGCGCGTACGGCTTCAGGACATCAAGAACGGCGCCCGACCGGAAGAGATCGCCATGCTCGAGACCAAAGCTGATGGCGCCCGGACCGCGCTCGAGGACGCGCGGCGTACGCTTGCCGACCGTTTCGCCGATGCCGTGGCCAAATGCGATGATGCCATCCGCGGCAAGGCAGATGCCGTGTTCCTCAATCCGCGCAGCTCCGTCCCGCAGCTCTCCATCTATATCGGCGACAGCCAGCGCAAGACTGACCTGGAATGGCAGCGCCTCAATTTGGAGAGCGCTTTGACGGCCTTAGCCGCCGGCGAGCAGGGCGCGTCGGACGTGGATGGGACGATTGCCGCCGCGTCGCGCGCCCAGAAGCTCGTTTCCGATTCCAAGTCCTTCCTGGATAGCCTGGCCACGGCGCTCGATACGACGAGCGTGGCTTCGAACCCGAATCTGACGCAGGCGGCGCTCGACGGTTACCGGCTGAGCGTATCCGCCGGCCGTTCCGCGGTCGCGGCCGCTTCGTCCAACCTGGTGGGCGGCCTGGAGAAGATCAGCGGTGCGCAGGTGGCTCTTACTTTGGCGGAACAGCAGTTGGCCTTGGGTCGGGCCGGCGGCGCAGCGGCTCAGGTCGCCGTGCAGGA
>JAKAKZ010000009.1 GCA_021824285.1 bacterium | reverse complement strand
GGCCGGCAGCGTCAGGTCGCCCGTTCCGAGGAAGCTGTGGCCGGAGCCGCGAGTGACGTCCGCGAGCGGTGCGGCAAGCCCCGCGGGCCGGTCCGGAACAATCATCGCAAAGAAGACCCGATGCCGCAACATTGCCTCCCCCATCTCTACCATATGCTTGGTGCCGTAGACCGCGCCGATGTCGTAGACCGCGAGGAGGGCCAAGAGAATGACGATGGCGGTCGGCGAGAACTGGGCCGAGACGTCCGCCGCGAGCCCGGCGATGCCGATGGCCAGGAGCAGGTCGAAGACCCAGACGGTCTTGAACGAAACCCAGGCGAAATAGGCGGCAATGGTGAGCCCGAGCGCCACTGGCCAGCCGAAAAACACCAGTGCCAATGACGCGATGCCGGCGAGCACCGCCGCAGCGAGCACGAAAGCGAAGAACTTCTGGCCGCGGTTGCGGCGGATAAGAACGATGACCGATGCGGTCGCCAAAACAAAGGCAGCCAGGAAGACGGCGAACATCGTTCCCTGCGGCGCGGCCTGCACTTGGCCTTGGAGATAGCCGACCCGACCGGCCCAGGCGGCCAGGGTGAAGACGGCCGCAAAGCCGCCGGCCTCCAGGGCCAGCGGGAAGAGCGGCATCGCCGACGGCTTGTCTGCGTTCTGCAGCGGCTGCGGTCCCATACTTGAAATTACTTATATTATAGCATTTTTCCGGCCAGAAAGCGCGTCAGGCACACGCCCAATGCGCAGGTAGATACGTCAATATGGTTCCCGACCCGGCATCCTGGCAATCTTGACGCGTAAGACAAAACAGGATAAATTGATCCTCACAAGGAGGCCGTAACATGGCCCAACTCGCCGCAATCTTGGCCGCTCTCGGCCTGCTCGGAATCGCCGCAGGGCATTTCCTGGCTCTCGGCCCGCTCATTGCCCTAAGCGTAGTCGGCCTGGCATTCCTTGCTTCCCTCCAGGACCGCCTGCGCCGTCAGCCGGGCGGAACCTCCGGCGGCCTCGGACTGCTCCTGTTCATGGTCCTGACCGCAGTTTTCCTGGCGCCGATGTGGGCGACCGCCTTCATCGTCCGCATGGCGCCGTCGGCCACCGGCCTGTCGCGCGTCGCTTCTTGGCTCTTCCGTTGAATCTTCGACCGGCCCGCCTAGGCCGGTTTTTTTTGATCTTTCACGCATGCTTCTCCGTCGGTGGCCCCAAAACGAAAACCGCCCCGCACGGCGGGACGGCTTCCGTATTCTCCGATTGCGGATTACAGCGATTCGTACTCCCGCATCGTGAGCTGGGCCTTGAGCTGGTTCACGATCTCGATGGCCACGGAGACCACGATGAGGAGGCTCGTGCCGCCGACGACCAGGCTCTTGGAGCCGGTCAGCTGCTGGACCACGAGCGGCAGCACGGCGATGACCGCGAGGAACAGCGCGCCCGCGGGCGTGATGCGGTTCAGGGTCTTCATGATGAATTCCGCGGTGGGCCGGCCCGGACGGATGCCCGGGACGAAACCGCCCTGCTTCTGCAGGTTCTCCGCCACCTGATCGGGATGGAAGACCACGGCGGTGTAGAAGTAGGTGAAGAGGAACACCAGGACGAAGTACATGATGCCGTAGGCCAACTGCCCCTGGAAGAAGCTGATGGCGGCTTTGGCCGCGTTCGCCACGACCGCGGTCTTCGCGTTGACGAAGAACTGGGCGATCATCGGCGGAAACAGGATGATGGAGATGGCGAAGATGATCGGGATGACGCCCGCCATGTTGACGCGGAGCGGCAGGCTGGTCTGGACGCCGCCGAACATCTGGGTGCCGCGCATGCGCTTGGCGTAGACGACCGGCACGTTGCGCTGGGCTTCGGTGATGAAGACCACGCCCGCGATCGTCGCCGCGCCGATGGCCGCGAAGGCGATCCAGGTGAAGAGCTGGGAGCTGTCGTAGCTCACCGCCGCCTGCTGGATCAGGCTCGGGATGCGCGAGATGATGTTGGCGAAGATCAGGATGGACACGCCGTTGCCGATCTTGCGCTCGGAAATCAGCTCGCCGATCCAGACCAGGAAGATCGTGCCTGCGGTCATGGCGACGAGCGCCACGGCCCAGTCGAAGGGAGTCAGTTCCTTGATGATGCCGAGGCTCGACTGGCGCAGGAGCGTCAGCATGCCGTAGGCCTGCAGGAGCGCGAGCGGCACGGTGAGGAGGCGCGTGTACTGGTTGATCTTCTCCTGGCCGGCAGTCTCCTTCTGCATCTCCTCAAGGCGCGGGACGATCATCGCCAGAAGCTGGAAGATGATCGAGGCCGTGATGTAGGGCCCGACGCCGAGCGTGACGACGGAGAACTGCTCCATCGTGCCGCCCGAGAAGATGTTCAGGAGTCCGAGGACCTGGTTGGAGTCGAAGAACTGCTTCAGGTTCGTGACGTCGATGCCCGGGATCGGAATGTGGGTCGCCAGGCGGAAGACCACGAGCATGGCCAGCACGAACAGCACGCTCTCGCGCAATTCCTTGGTGTTCCAGATTTGACGCAATATTTTGAGCATAGGGCCGAGGCTGACCGGCCGCCGTTCGGGAGGCCGGGGACCCAAGGATAATAGCGATTAGGCGCGGATTTCGCCACCAGCCGCCAGGATTTTCTCCTTGGCGCCGGCGGAAACCGCCAGGCCGGACACGACGACGCGCTTTTTCAGGCTGCCCGTCGCGACGATCTTGGCGCCGACAGCGGTGCCCGGGACGACCTTCTTCGCCTTAAGGGAAGCGAGGTCAACCTTCTGGTTGGCGCTGAAGGCCTCGTTGATCATGTCGAGCGTCACGGCGGCGTCCTTCTTATACATGCTCTGGAAGCCGCGGAGTTTCGGCGTCGACAGGATGATGTGCCGCATGCCGATGTACTTCAGCTTGGCGCGGCCGCCCGTGCGGGCGGTTTGGCCCTTGCCGCCGCGGCCGGCGGTCGTACCCTTGCCGGACGCGTTGCCGCGGCCGACGGCCTTCGGATAGCGCTTAGCGCCCTTGGCCGGCCGCAGGTTGTGCATGGTGAGAGTCATAACTTGCGGTGGTTCAGGCCTTCGGCGCTTCCTCCGCCTTCGCGACGACCTTGGCGGCCGGGCGCTTGAGCGAAGAGAGAGCCAGGAAGGCGGCTTTGGCGTTGTTGATCTTGTTGTTGGAGCCGAGAATCTTGCCGACGACGTTCGGCACGCCGGCCAGCTCGAGCACCACGCGGAGGGCGCCGCCGGCTTTGACGCCGGTGCCCTTCGGGGCGGGTTTCACGAGGATGTCCGCGGCCGCAAACTTGCGGCTGATCGCGTACGGGATGGTCTCGTTGACGAGCGGAACGGTGATCAGGCGCTTCTTGGCCTGCGTCGCGGCCTTGTTGACGGACTGGGCGACATCGATGCCCTTGGCCAGGCCGTAGCCGACGCGACCGCGGCGGTCGCCGATGATCACGCAGGCGCGGAAACGCATGCGCTTGCCGCCCTTCGTGACGCGGGTCACGCGGGCCAGTTCGAGAATGCGCTGGTCGAACTCCTTCTGCTCCTCGGCGCGCGGGCCGCGAGGACCACGCGGGCCGCGGTGACCGCCGGCGGAACCGGGTTTGTTCATCATAGGTTCAGCAGGTTAGAACTTCAGGCCGCCTTCGCGGGCGCCGTCCGCGAGCGCGGAGACGCGACCGGTATAGGCGAAGCCGTTCCGGTCGAAGACGACGGTGGTGATGTTCTTCTTGGCGGCCTTGGCGGCGATGTCCTTGCCGATGGCGAAGGACAGGGCCACCTTGCCCTTGCGGCTCTCGTCGCCCTTGCGGACGGCGGAGACCTCCTTGGCCTCCAGCTCCAGGTCGCTCGAGGCGGCCAGCGTCTTGCCGGCGACGTCGTCGATGAGCTGGGCGTAGATGTGCCCCGCAGAGCGGAACACGGAGAGGCGCGGGCGCGCGGCTGTGCCGCGGACCGTAGCGCGGACCCGCCGCTGGCGGCGAAGGCGCGCTTCGACTTTCGCACTGTGCTTGTTCTTCATAGGAGTGCGGGATTAAGCGGCGCCACCGGCCTTAGCGGCCTTACCCGCCTTGCGGCGGATGGTCTCGTCCACGTACTTGATGCCCTTGCCCTTGTACGGCTCGGGTTTCTTGATGGCGCGGATCTGCGCGGCCGTCTCGCCGACGAGGTGCTTGTCGATGCCCTCGACGGTGATGACATTCTTGTCCACGCCGATCTTGATGCCTTTCGGGATCGGGAAATCCACGTCGTGGCTGTAACCGACCTCCAGCTTGAGCACGGGACCGGCGACCGCGGCCTTGAAGCCGATGCCGTTGATCTCGAGCTGCTTGCTGAAGCCCTTGGAGACGCCGACGACGAGATTCTCGATCAGACGGCGCGACAGGCCCCAGAGGGCGCGGTCGTCCACCTTGTTCTCGTCCTTGACCGACACGGTCAGCGCTCCGTCAGCGACGGCGGCGGACACGCGCGGATGCAGCACGAGCGCCAGCTCCCCTTTCGGGCCCTTGGCGCGGACGTTCTGCCCTTCGACGGTCAGGGTGACCCCCGACGGCACCTGCAGCGGTTTTTTTCCGACACGGGACATAGGGGGTACGGTTAGAAGACTTCGCAGATGACCTCGCCGCCGAGCTTCCGCTTGCGGGCCTGCTTGTTGGTCATGATGCCCTGCGAAGTGGAGACGATGGCGATGCCGTGGTCCGAGAGGACGATCGGCAGTTCCGCATAGCCGGCGTAGGTGCGCTGGCCCGGCTTGGAAACGCGCTTGATGCTCTGGATGGCCGGCTCGCGGTTCTCGTATTTAAGCGTGATCTTGATGCCTTCGAGGCCCTCGTTCTGCTTCTCGACGGAAGCGACGTAGCCCTCTTCGGCCAGGAGACCGGCGATGGCCAGTTTCACCCGGGAGTACGGCACCAGCACCTCGGCTTTCCGCGCGGTCGAACCGTTGCGGATGCGGGTGAGCATGTCGGAGATAGGATCGGTGTTCATAGTGTATGCTTCGGCCTGCGTTGGCTCGGGAGGCGGCGATCGCCGCGGCCCTGACCCGTCAGGCCAATAGGCTTACCAGGAAGATTTCCTGATACCCGGAATCTCACCCCGGTTGGCCAGCTCCCGGAAGCAGATGCGGCAGAGCTCGAAGTCGCGCATGTAACCATGCTGCCGGCCGCAGCGCCAGCAGCGGCGCACCTTGCGGGACGAAAACTTCGGCTTCCGGTTGGATTTTGCGATTTGTCCTTCAGTAGCCATAGGGGTGTATCACTTAGCGTTCTCGCGGAACGGTACGCCGACGGCCTTGAGGAGAGCGAGGCCCTTGGCCTTCTCTCCGGCCGTGGTCACGATCGTGACCTCGAGGCCGTGCATCACGTCGGTGTCCTCCGGGCGGATCTCGGGGAACGCCATGAACTCGCGGAAACCGATGGACATGTTGCCGCGGGCGTCGACCGACTTCTGGGGCAGGCCCTGGAAGTCACGCACGCGAGGCAGCGTCACGTTGATGAACTTGTCGATGAAATCGTACATGCGGCGGCCGCGCAGGGTGACCATCATGCCGACGACCATACCCTGGCGGATCTTGAAGTTCGAGATGGACTTCTTGGCGAGCGTCTTCACCGGCTTCTGGCCGCTGATCTTGGTGAGCGTGCGCTCGGCCGCGTCCACGAACTTGGGATCCTTGAGGCCGGCCTTGAGGCCGACGTTCAGGCTCACCTTCTCGAGCTTCGGTACGGCGTTGCGGTTGGTCAGGCCCAATTCCTTCATCAGGGCGGGCACGACCTGTTTCTCGTACGCCTCTTGGAGACGGGGTTTCTTATCCATATGCGGCCAGCGTTAGTCGATGACTTCCTTGCACTTCTTGCAGACGCGGGCCCGCTTCTTGCCGCCCTCGAGGAGCTTCACGCCGACGCGGGTCGGCTTGGAGCACTTCGGGCAGACGAGCTGGACTTTCGCGGCAGCGATGGGGCCGTTGAACTCGATCTTCTGGCCCTTGGCGCCTTCCTTGCGGGTCTTGAGGTGCTTGGACATGGCGTTGACGCCCTCCACCACCACCTTGCCCAGCTTGGGGAAGGACTGCATGACCTTGCCGGTCTTGCCCTTGTCCTTGCCGGCCATCACCTTCACGTTGTCGCCTTTCCTGATGTTCATAAGCGTGAGGGTTAGACCACTTCCGGCGCGAGCGAGATGATCTTCGTGAAGCCCTTCAGGCGCAGTTCGCGCGCGATGGGGCCGAAGATGCGGGTGCCTTTCGGCTCCTTGGACGCCTTGTCGATGATGACGGCGGCGTTCTCGTCGAAGCGGATGTAGGAACCGTCCTTGCGGCGCGTCTCCTTGCGGATCCGGACAAGGACCGCGTGGACGACCTCGGACTTCTTGGCGTTGCTGTGCGGCACAGCGACCTTCACCACCGCGGTGACGACGTCGCCGAGACCGGCATGCCGTTTCTGATAGCCTCCGTGGACGCGGATCACCTGGAGCTTCTTGGCTCCGGTGTTGTCGGCCACGTTGAGCATGGAACGATGCTGCAGCATACTATTTCGTCACTTTGGCGAGGAAGCGCCAGCGCTTGTCCTTGGACAGCGGCCGCGTCTCCACGAAGCGCACGACGTCTCCGACCTTGCATTCCCCCTTCTCGTCGTGAACCTTGAATTTATTTGACTGGCGGAACTGTTTCTTGTACTTGGCGTTGGTCTTCAGGCGTTCAACCAGGACCACGACCGTCTTCGCCATCTTGGCGGAGACCACCGTGCCCTCGAACGTCCGCTTGCCCTGTTGGGCGGTCTTCTTTTCCATAAGGGTCTCGGTTAGGCCTTCGCGGCACCGGCGCGCTGTTTCTTCAGCGTCAGGATGCGGGCGATGGTCTTCTTGGCGTCACGGACCTGGCGGACGCCGGTGAGCTGGCGGGACGCGAGGCGGAAACGCTGCTCGCGGGTCTTGTTGCGCAGCTCAACGAGCAGGCGATCCAGCTCGACATCGGTCTTTTCCTTCAGTTCTTTGATGTCCATAGGTGCCGGAGGTTACTGCTTGATGACGAAGCGCGTGCGCATCGGGAGCTTGTGCCCCGCGAGCCGCATGGCCTCGCGAGCGACGCTTTCCTCGACGCCGTCCATCTCGAACATGACGGTGCCGGGGCGGACGATGGCGACATAGTGGTCGACTCCACCTTTGCCGCCGCCCATGGTCGACTCGTTGCCGTGGTTGGTGATCGGCTTGTCCGGGAAGATGCGGATCCAGACCTTGCCGCCGCGCTTGATGAGGTGCGTGATGGCGCGGCGCGCGGCCTCGATCTGGCGGGAAGTGACCCAGGCCGGATCGAGCGCCTTCAGGCCGTAGCCGCCGAAGCTCACCTCGGTCTTGGTCGTGGCGGTGCGGATGTTGCGACCGCGGCCCTTGTGCATCTTGCGGAACTTGACTTTCTTAGGTAACAGCATATGGCCTGCGGTTTAGCGGTGCGCGCGGATCGGCCGGGCGCGGCGCTCCGGAGCCGGAGCGGCAGCCACAGCCGCCTTCTTGTCCGCGCCGAAAATCTCGCCGCGGTAGATCCAGACCTTTATGCCGATCGTGCCGTACAGCGTCCGGGCGAAACCGGAAGCGAAATCGATGTCCGCGCGGAGATTCTGGAGCGGGATGGAACCCCAGGCCAGCTTCTCGCGGCGGGCGATTTCGGCGCCGTTCAGACGGCCGCCGATGGCGAGCTTGACGCCCTTGCCGCCGGCCTTCTGCACGCGATCGATGTTCTGCTTGAGCACGCGGCGGAACGGCATGCGCTTCTCGATATCGGCGATCATCGACTGAAGCACCAGGTTGGCGGCGAGCGCCGGATTGGCGACCTCGACGACATTGAGGTTGAGATTGAGCTTGTCGGTCGGCTTCTTGGTGAGCATGCCGCGGAGGGCCTTCTTCAGGTCCTCGATGCCCGTACCGCCCTTGCCGATGATGGCGCCCGGGCGGCCGGTGTGCAGCGTGATGGTCACGGCGCGCGGCGTACGGTCGATTTCGATGCGGTCAAGCGACGCGTCCTTCAGCTTCTCGCGGAGGTAAACCTTGATTTTCTGATCCTCGCGGAGCAGCTTCGGGAAGTCGCGGCCGGCGAACCACTTCGAATCCCAACCGTAGATGACGCCGGTGCGGAAAATCTTTGGATGGACTTTCTGTCCCATAGGCTTACTCCTTAGAGGGTTTCGCCGCCTTCTTCTGGGCGGTCTTCTTCGGTTTCGCGGCAGCGGCCTTCGACGTGGCCGGTTTCTTCTCCTTCGGCTCGGCGGCCTCGGCCTTCACGACCGCGGCGGCGAGCTTCTTGGAATCGGCAGACTTGCGCTCATCGAGCACCACGGTGATGTGGCAGCTGTGCTTGCGGATGCCGGCGGCGCGGCCGAAGGCGCGGGCGCGCCAACGTTTGAGCGTCGGACCGATATCTACCATGATCTGCTTCACGTACAGCTTTTCCGGATCGAGCTTGAAGTTGTTCTCCGCGTTGGCGACGGCCGACTCGAGGCACTTGTAGACGGGCAGAGCCGCGGCCTTCCGCCAGAAGCGGAGCTGGGCAAGCGCGGGTGTCGCGTCCATGCCGCGCACCAGGCCGGCGACCAGCCGGACCTTACGGGCCGACATGCGGATGAAACGGGATTTAGCGATGACTTCCATAATCCTTCAGGTTACTTCTTGGCGGCGGCCGGCGCCTGGGTGGCCTTGGCGGCCGCGGCTTCGGCTTCAGCGCGCTTGGTTTCGAGCTCCTTCTGCATCTTGCCGCCGTGGCGGACGAACTTGCGGGACGGAGCGAACTCACCGAGCTTGTGGCCGACCATGTTCTCGACGATCAGGACGGGCACGTGCTGCTTGCCGTTATGGACTCCGATCGTGAAGCCGACCATTTCCGGCGTGACCGACGACGCGCGAGACCAGGTCTTGACGATGGTCTTGTCGCCGGGCCGGAGCTTCGAGATCTTCTTCTGGAGTTTGTGGTCAATGACTGGACCTTTCTTAAGACTGCGGGACATAGGGTTCAGGCGTTATTTGCGGCGGGAAACGATGAACTTCCAGGACTTCTTCTTGCGGTCCCGAGTCTTCACGCCGAGGGCCCGCTTGCCCCACTTCGTCTTCGGGTGGATGAGACCGATCGGGTGCTTGCCTTCGCCGCCGCCGTGCGGGTGGTCGACCGGGTTCATGACCTTACCGCGGACCTCCGGGCGGCGACCGCGATGGCGGGTGCGGCCGGCCTTGCCCCAGCGGATAAGGCGGCGGTCGGGATTGCCGACCATGCCCACCGTGGCCATGCAGGCCTTGGGGAAGAGGCGGACCTCGCCGGACGGGAGCTTCAGGGTGGCATAGTCGCCTTCGACGGCCATCAGCTGGCAGCCGACGCCGGCGCCGCGCGCCAGAGAACCACCCTGGCCCGGGGCCAGTTCGACGTCATAGACGTTGATGCCGATGGGCATCTTCTCGAGCGGCATGCGGTTGCCGGAAACGATTTCCACCTGCTCCTTGGAGGAGACGACGGTATCGCCGACTTTCATGCCCAGCGGCGCGACCATATAGGCCTTCTCGCCGTCCTTGTAGTGGAGGAGGGCGAGGCGGGCACCGCGGGCCGGATCGTACTCGATGGCCGCGACCTTGGCCGGTACGTCATACTTCTGGCGCTTGAAATCAACGATGCGGACGAACTGCGCCGCGCCGCCGCCGCGATGGCGAACGGTCATCTTGCCCTGGTTGTTGCGGCCGCCGCGCTTGTTGCGGGGCAGGATCAGGGTCTTCTCGGGTTCGGTTTTGGTGATGTCCTCGAACGCGTCGACGCTCGAGATGCGCCGACCGAGGGTCACGGGCCTGTAAATCTTGATTGGCATAGGTTTAGGCCTCGCTCACGGTGATCGAGTCACCGGCACGGAGGGTCACGATGGCCTTCTTCTCGTCCTTCTCGCGGCCCTGTGTCTGGCCGAAGCGGACGTTTTTGCCCTTCTTCAGGACGATGCGTACGGAGACCGGCTTGACGCCGTACAGGTCGCGGACCGCGCGCAGGACTTCCGTCTTGTTCGCGTCCGCGGCGACGAGGAACGTATATTTGCCGAGTGCCTCCTGGCGGGCCGACTTCTCGGAGAAGATCGGCTTCACGAGGATGCGGTACGAGGCGCCGGCGTGCTCCTTGGCGAGCGGACCGCGCTTCGTTTCCTTCTTCTCTTCCGTCTTCGGGGCGTCCGCGGCAGCGACGGCCTTCACGTCCTTCTCGGCTTTCTTCTTCAGGATAGCCATATGGGTGCGCGGTTAGGCCTGCTTGGCGTGAGCCGCCTCGATCTTCTTGGCCGCGTCCGGCGTCATGACGACGCTTTCGGCGTTCAGGATATCGACAAGCGACAGGCTCGCCGTGGAGATCAGGCGGACCTTCTTCAGATTGCGGACGGCGCGGGAGAGGTTCTCGTCGCGGCCGGAAACGACCAGCGCGGCGCGGCCGGCGACCGGCAGTTTGCCGATCAGGCTGACTACCGCCTTGGTCTTGCCGTCCTTGGCCGTGAGACCGTCGACGAGCAGAAGTTTCTCGCTCGAAACCTTGTCCGAGAGGGACATGAGGAGAGCGGCCTCCTTCTGCTTCTTGTTGATTTTCTTGGTGTAGTCGCGCTCGGAGGTCGGACCGAAGGTCACGCCGCCATGGCGCCACTGCGGGGAGCGGGTCGAACCCTGGCGGGCACGGCCGGTGCCCTTCTGCTTCCATGGCTTCCTGCCGCCGCCGGAAATCTCGCCGCGGGTCTTGGTGTGGGCCCACGGGCTGCGGGAGTTCGCCTGGATGCCGGTGAGCACCTCATGCACGACGGACGGGACGACCGCCACGCCGAAGACGTCGGCGCGCAAGTCCTGCTCGCCCGTCACCTTGCCTTCCGTGTTGTAGACTTTCACTTTCGGCATATGCGTAGGGTGTTACCAGGCCTGTTTGTCGGCCGTGCCGCCGGACACCATGATGATGGCTCCGCGCGCGCCCGGGACAGCGCCCTTGACGGCGATGACGTTCGCGGTCGCGTCGACCTCGACGACCTGCAGATTCTTGACGGTGATCTGGTCTCCGCCCATGCGGCCGGCCATACGCATGCCCGGCACGACGCGGCCCTTACCGTTGCGGCCGCCGCCGGCGATGGAACCCGGCATGCGGAGCTGGTCCTTCTGACCATGGCTAGCCGGACCGCCGGCGAAATGATGGCGCTTGACCACGCCCTGGAAGCCCTTGCCCTTGGACGTGCCTTCGACCTCCACGAACTCGCCGGTGGCGAACTGGGAGAGATCGACGGTGTCGCCCACCTTGAGCTCACCGGCTGGGGTGCGGAACTCGCGCAGGATCTTGAAGGCCTGGCCGAGCTCCTTGGTGTGTCCGGCCTCCGGCTTGCTTGGGTGTTTCTCTACCCCGCAGCCGATCTGCACGGACTCGTAACCGTCCTTCTCATTCGACTTGATCTGCGTCACCTTGCACGGCTCCGCCTTGAGCAGGGTCACCGGGACGACGGTCCCGTCCTCCTTGAACCGCTGCGACATCTCGAGTTTTGTCGCGATGATGAATTTCATATGCTGCCTGTCACGTCGCTCGCGAGCGACGTGACCTGATCACGGGAAATATGAAAAGCCAGAAATCTGGTCGATCTCCGGCGCGTGCTTCGATCCGCTTCTATATATAGAGGCGGCCTCGGCTTCCCGCGTCGCGCCTGCGCTCCCCTCTCCGGCGGCCAAGCCGCCCGGGAATCGCACGCGTGACGCGGTGCGCTTTCGATCTTCAGATTTCTAGCCTTTCTCCCGCCTCGCCCCATCATCCCCATGGACTAGATGGGGACTGGGTGCGCCGGTCGGGAAGCCCAGGCGGCTCGCGCCGCATGGGCCTTTCCAGGCTTTAAACTTGTGGATGAATAAGTCCGGAATTCTTTCTCCTGGGTCGCGGGGAGTCGGCGGAGGTTTTCCTCCCGGATCTTTCTCCGTCTCTCCCTGTGCGGCCCGTCTTTGTCTGTCTTCTCTAGCGTTCTCCTATTCGGACCTTTCACTTTGGATGCAGCGCGAGGAACGGGGTCCCCGTGACGACGCGATGCGCCGAAGTGAAAGGTTTGGGTTACATCTTGATTTCCACGTCGACGCCGGCCGGCAGATTCAGGTTGGTCAGCGATTCGATGGTCTTCGGAGTGGGATCGAAGATGTCCACCAGGCGCTTGTGGACGCGCATCTCGTACTGCTCGCGGGCGTCCTTATGGACGAACGTCGAGCGGTTGACGGTGTACTTCTTCTTCTCGGTCGGCAGCGGCACCGGTCCGCGGATGCTCGCGCCCGTCCTTTCGGCGGTCTCGAGAATCGTGCGCGTGGACTGGTCGATGACCTTGTGGTCGTACGCCCGGATCTTGATCCGGATGCGCTGGCGGCCCTCCTCCTCCTTCTTGGTTTTCTTGGCGGTATCCATCGGCGTGGAGATTAGGGGCAAAGAACGCGGTCTAGCCGGAATTATTACTTGAGGATTTTGGTCACGACGCCGGCGCCGACGGTCTTGCCGCCCTCGCGGATCGCGAACTTCTGCTTCATCTCGAGCGCGACCGGCGTGATGAGCTTGATGCTCAAGTTGACGGTGTCGCCCGGCATGACCATCTCGGTACCCGCCGGCAAGGTGACCTCACCGGTCACGTCCGTCGTGCGGATGTAGAACTGCGGCTTGTAGCCCTTGAAGAACGGCTTATGGCGGCCGCCTTCGTCCTTGGACAGGGTGTAGACCTCAGCCTCGAACTCGGTGTGCGGGGTGATGGAACCGGCCTTGCAAAGCACCATGCCGCGCTCCACCTCTTCCTTCTTGATGCCGCGGAGCAGCAGGCCGGCGTTGTCGCCAGCGCGGCCCTCGTCGAGCTGCTTGTTGAACATCTCGATGCCGGTGACGACGGACTTGCGGGTCTCGCCGAGGCCGACGATCTCGATTTCATCGTTGATGTGGATGGTACCGCGCTCGATGCGGCCGGTGACGACGGTGCCGCGGCCTTCAATCGAGAACACGTCCTCGACCGGCATCAGGAACGGCTTGTCGGTCTCGCGCTGCGGCTCCGGAATGTACTCGTCGAGAGCCTTGACCAGCTCGAGGACCGGCTTGGCGTCATCGCCCGTCGGGTTGTTGAGGGCCTTGAGGGCGGAGCCGCGGATGATCGGGGTCTTGTCGCCCGGGAACTCGTACTTCTTGAGCAGGTCGCGGACCTCCTCTTCGACGAGGTCGATTAGTTCCTTGTCCTCCACCTGGTCAACCTTGTTCAGGAAGACGACGATGTAGGGCACGCCGACCTGGCGGGCCAGGAGGATGTGCTCGCGGGTCTGCGGCATCGGACCGTCTGCGGCGGACACGACCAGAATCGCACCGTCCATCTGGGCGGCGCCGGTGATCATGTTCTTGACGTAGTCGGCGTGGCCGGGGCAGTCCACGTGCGCATAGTGGCGCTTGTCGGACTCGTACTCGGTGTGGGCCGTGGCGATGGTGATGCCGCGGGCCTTGGACTCCGGAGCCTTATCGAGGTCGTCGACGCCCTTAGCCTGGGCGACGCCGCCGTTGGCGCGGAGAACCGTCAAAATGGCCGCGGTCAGCGTGGTCTTACCGTGGTCGACGTGACCGATGGTACCGACGTTGACGTGCGGCTTGGTGCGCTCGAATTTCTTGACGTCTGCCATACGTGCGTTATTGCTCGTGCCGCGACGGTCCCGAAGACGGTCTGGGCAGCGAGGGTAGAGTTAAGGAGATCGACGAAATCGCTTGTTCCGGGTCGAGGACGGGATCCGCCATGTCGGGCCGGATGGCCCCAGTCGGATTTCCGTCTTCGAGCCGGGATATGCCTTCGCCAAATCCCTGATTGTTTTTTAGAAAAAAAATCGCACCTAAAGAGCAGGCGCTCGTGGGGCTATCACTCAATCGGTTCGAGATAGAAGCGTTCCTCTTCCTCGATGGCCGAGACGGAAAGACCCGCGGGCTGACTGACGGGAACCGGCCGAAGGGCCTCGGAAGCGCGCGGTTGCGCGGTTTTCCAGGCTCCCGTGTCGCGGTTCATAATATCCCTACCCGCCTCCTGTGTCAAGTCTTGGCGAAGGCCTGGACGGACAGTCCGGTCCTTAACCGCGACATGAACGCGCGTTTTAACAGGAATTTCGCCAACCATAGCGGTTTTTTCCACTGTGGGCGGGGTGGGGATGCGGGTGGATGGGCGCTCAATCGGCACTTCGGCCTTAATCTGGGGGGCCGGGACGGGCACCTGGGCCGGAGCCGCTGGTGCCGCGCTGATGAGCCTCTCGTAAGAATCAAAATCCATGACCACGACCGCTTTGCCGGTCTGCGGATCGGCCAAGACAACGCGCTCGTTGGTTTTCTGAACGAGACCGACGACGCGAGTGATGAATTCTGGATTCATATCGGCCATACCTTAGCGGAGGTGGGAGGAAAGTCAAGTTGCGCGAGGATGAGATATCGGATATCTGATATCAGATATCCGATCTCCTGTATCTGGACTAAAAAGACCCCGTTCACCACGGAGTCCAAAGACGGACTACTCCACCCTGATGCTTTTGATGAGGCGGCTCAACACCGCCGGCATGGCGTCGTCGAGCGCCGAAGGCCAGTTGGACCGGAGAACGACGATGGTGTCCGGCCGATCCTCCCGGCGTAGGACGACGGTGGCGCCGGTCATGCCATGCTCGGGGAAGGAGCACTGGAAGGCCGCGCGGCCATCGGAGACCGCCACCTCGGTGCAGCGGCCGCCCTGCAGGCGCTGTTCCTGCCGTCGGCCGTTGATTTCGTCCATCAGGTCGCGCTGCGGGTCGACGATGGCGCGGACGAGCACCACGGCTCCGGCATCGTCGTTCGTCAGAATGAGCCCTTCCGCGCCGCGGACGCCGAGCAGGACGATTTCCGCCCACTCCGGTCCGGGGCTCGTCGCCCTTACGACCGCCGGCCGCGGCGCGGCCTGGATGGCATCCGGCTTCGCCTGAACTGCGGCGCAGCCTGCGAGCGCGCAGGAAAGGAACAGCAGTGCGTTCTTCACGATGGGCCTCCGATACTGGAAAAGGAGATCGCGCATGCGATCAGCCGCGACGATAGCGCAGCCCAGCAGTCGCGTCAAGCCGGGATATCGCGTGGTGATGTTCTCGGCTACCACGTTCGCTAGGCGCAAAATGATGCTAAACAAAGCCAAAAGCGGACCGCCGTGAGGCGATCCGCTCTCCAAAACTTTCAACCCAACCAACTATTTCTTCCCCTTCGTCTTGCCTTCCTTGATCATGTCGGCGACGTTCCCTGGCACGGGCTCGTAGCTCGAGAAAGTCATGGTGTAGGAGGCGCGGCCCTGCGTCATGGAGCGGAGCTCCGTGGCGTAGCCGAACATCTCGGCGAGCGGGACGAAGGAGTCGACGACCTTGGCGGTACCGCGGTCGCGCATCTCCTTGATCGTGCCGCGCTTCGAAGACAGGTTGCCGATGACGTCGCCCATATACTGCTCGGGGGTGATGACCTCGACCTTCATGATCGGCTCGAGGATGACCGGACCGGCCTTTTTGCAGGCGTCCTGGAAGGCCATGGAACCGGCGACTTTGAAGGCGATTTCATTGGAGTCGACATCGTGGTAGGAACCGTCGTAGACGGCGACCTGCACGTCCACCACCGGATAGCCGGCCTGGATGCCGCGGTCGAGGGCTTCCTTGATGCCCTTCTGGATGGCCGGGATGAACTCGCGCGGGATGACGCCGCCCGTCACCTCGTCCACGAACTCGAAGCCGAGGCCGCGCTCGCGCGGGGTGACGCGCACCCAGCAGTGGCCGTATTGGCCGCGACCGCCGGACTGCTTGATGTATTTGCCTTCGGCCTCAGCGGAGCGCGTGATGGCTTCGCGGTAGGCAACCTGCGGCTTGCCGACGTTGCACTCCACCTTGAACTCGCGCTTCATGCGGTCGACGATGATGTCGAGGTGCAGTTCGCCCATGCCTTCGATGATGGTCTGGGCGGTCTCCTCGTCGGTGTGCACGCGGAAGGTCGGGTCCTCTTCAGCCAGCTTCTGCAGCGCGATGCCCATCTTCTCCTGGTCGGCCTTGGTCTTCGGCTCGACAGCCAGCGAGATGACCGGTTCGGGGAAGGTGATCTTTTCAAGCACGATCGGCTTGTTCTCGTCGCAGAGCGTGTCGCCGGTGAAGGTCTCCTTGAAGCCCACGGCGGCGGCGATGTCGCCGGCCAGCACCTCATCGACATCCTCGCGCGAGTTGGCGTGCAGGCGCACGATGCGGCCCACGCGCTCACGGTTGCCGGTCGTGACGTTCAGCACGTAGGAGCCGGCGGTCACCTTGCCGGAATAGACACGGAAGAAGCAGAGCTTGCCCACGAACGGGTCGGCAGCCACCTTGAAGGCCAGCGCGGCGAACGGCTCGTTGTCGTCGGTCTTGCGCTCCAGGTGCTTCTCGTCGTCATCCGGATCGGTGCCTTTGACCGGCGGCACGTCCAAGGGCGACGGCAGGTAATCCACCACGGCGTCCAGCATGAACTGCACGCCCTTATTCTTGAGCGCGGAGCCGCAGAGCACCGGCACGATGTTGAAGGCGATGACGGCCTTGCGCAGCGCGACCTTGAGGTCGGCCACGGCGATCTCCTCGCCAGCCAGGTACTTCTCCATCAGCTTCTCGTCGTTCTCGACGATGGCCTCGACCAGCTTGGCGCGGTACTCCTCGACCTTCTCCTTCATGTCCTCCGGGACCGGGCCTTCGGTGATGTCCTTACCCATGTCGTCGTTGTAGATCTCGGACTTGCGGTTCAGCAGGTCGACGATGCCCTTGAAGTTCTCCTCCGCGCCGATCGGCAGATAGAGCGGGAAAGCGCGCTTGGTCAGGCGGTCATGGATGGACTTCAGGTCGAAATAGAAATCCGCGCCCATGCGGTCGAGCTTATTGATGAAGCAGAGGCGCGGCACCTTGTAGTCGTCGGCGTAGTGCCAGTTGGTCTCGGACTGCGGCTCGACGCCCGCCACGCCGTCGAAAATGACGCAGGCGCCGTCAAGCACGCGCAGCGAGCGCTTCACCTCCACGGTGAAGTCGATGTGCCCCGGAGTGTCGATCAGGTTGATCTGGTGGTCCTTCCAGAAGCAGGTCGTGGCGGCCGCGGTGATGGTGATGCCGCGCTCGCGCTCCTGCTCCATCCAGTCCATCGTGGCCTCGCCCTCGTGCACCTCGCCGATCTTGTGCTTCTTGCCGGTATAGAAAAGCACGCGCTCGGAGACCGTGGTCTTGCCGGCGTCGATGTGGGCGATGATGCCGATGTTGCGGATTTTTTCAAGCGGTGCCAGGCGGGGCATATCGGGTCGGGTTTAGGGGTCTAGGGGTTTAGGGGTCTAGGGGTCGTGGGCCGTTAGGAACCAAAAGGCGGGAAGAGTCCGGTTGCCGGGTTCCCGCCTTGGTCCTCCATAGGGTTTTTAGCGGGCGAAGTGGGCGAAAGCGCGGTTGGCCTCGGCCATGCGGTGGACATCCATCCGCTTCTTCACGGCCTCACCTTCGTTGTTCGAGGCGGCCAGGAGCTCTTCGGCCAGTTTCTGGGCCATCGGGCGACCCTTCTTGGCGTCAGCCGCGGCGATCAGCCAGCGGAACGCGAGGGACAGGCGGCGCTCGCCGCGGACCTGGATCGGAATCTGGTAGTTGGCTCCGCCGACGCGCTTGGATTTGACCTCCACGGTCGGCTGGATGTTCTTCACGGCCTTGTCGAACACCTCAAGGGGCTGCTGCTTGGAGCGGTCCAGGATGATGTCGAAGGCGGTGTAGACGATGCGGCGGGCGGTGGATTTCTTGCCGTCGCGCATCACGTAGTTGATGAATTTGGAGACGGTCTGGTCGCCGTACTTCGGATCAGCGGCGATCTCCCGCTTCGGTGCACGCTTTCCACGCATAGGTAATCAGGTTCAGCCGTTATTTCTTAGGAGCCTTCATGCCGTAGAGCGAGCGGCCGCGGCGGCGACCCTCGACGCCCGTCGTATCGTAGACGCCGCGGACGATGTGGTAGCGCACGCCAGGAAGGTCCTTGACGCGGCCGCCGCGGATCATGACGATCGAGTGCTCCTGCAGGTTATGGCCGATGCCCGGGATGTAGGCCGTGACTTCCATGCCGTTCGACAGGCGCACGCGCGCTATCTTGCGGATGGCGGAGTTCGGCTTCTTCGGTGTCATCGTCGTGACCTTGACGCAGACACCGCGCTTGAACGGCGTACCCTTCGGCAGGTACGTCTTCCGGCGGTGCAGGGTGTCCATCGTGAAAGTCAAAGCAGGCGTCTTGGATTTCGCCCGGAGCGACTTGCGACCCCGCCGGAGCAGTTGGCTCATTGTTGGCATAAATAAAAATGATGGTCTGTCCCTTATATCGGTCTCCAACCTATCATGGGCGTTTTTATGCGTCAAGAGGTAGCGATTGGAGAGAGAAAGAGGTAAAGAGAGAAAGAGAGAAAGACGACGAAGCTACATAAAATTTGCTTTATAACGCGACTTTATCTCTCTTTCTCTTTCTCTCTCTATCTCTATCACCGTCTTACATCCCAAACACCCCGAAGAACAGGCCAAGCGCGCCGTTGAGCAGACGGCTCAAGGGCGCGACGCCGGGCAGAAGATAATCGATGAGCAAAAGGCCGATGAGCAGCATGTTGCCGCGAGTTTCCAGCCAATAGAGCGTGCGACGGTACTTCGGCGCGTCGAGCACGGCCTGAAGGAAACGCGAACCGTCGAGCGGCGGCACAGGAATCAGGTTGAACGTGCCCAAAACGATGTTCACGCCAGCAAAGGAGACCATGAACAGCACGAGCAGGTTGTCCAAACCCAATCCTGCCGTCCCGATAAGCAGACGCAGGACCGTGAGCGCCAAAATGGCCATCAGGTAGTTGGAAACCGGGCCGGCGGCCGCGATCAGGATGGCATCGCGCTTGGATTGCCGCAGATTATACGGGTTGAACGGCACCGGCTTTGCCCAGCCGAAAACCGGCAGGCCGGAAAGCGCACCAAACAGCGGAATCAGGACAGTGCCGACCGGATCCAAATGAGCCATAGGGTTCAGCGTCAAGCGGCCGGCGCGGTAGGCGGTCTCGTCCCCCAACAGATAGGCGGTCAGGGCATGGCAATACTCATGGACGGTAAGCGCCAGGAGGAAGCCGACGAAGCCGGCGATGAAAATGACGGGGCTATTCATATATATGTGAGGCGCGGAGACGCAGAGATGCGAAGTGGCGGAGACATGAAGCTGGAGCAATAATAGCAGAACAGACGCCATAATCTCCACGTCTTCGCGTCTCCGCGTCTTCGCGTCTCCCCCTCCCCCTTGCCAAAGCCGCGATGCCGTGCTAAAGTGCGTCCACTATAACCACTCCAATTATGGCCAGAATCTGTGATCGCTGCGGCCGCGGCTCCAACCGGGGCAACTCGCGCAGCCACTCGAACATCGCCACGAAAGTCCAGCAGTTCGCCAACCTGCAGTCCAAGCGCATCGGCGGCAAGAAGATGTCCGTCTGCACCCGCTGCCTGAAGACCATGGACAAGACGCTGTCGGCGAAAGTCGCCGCCCGCGCCTGATGGCGCACCGGAACCGTCTGCGATTCGACAACGCCCCGCGCCGCGCGGGGCGTTTGCGTTACGTCACCTGTCCCATTTGTACCTGGCACGGGAACTGGATTCCCGCTTTCGCGGGAATGGTAAGTAAAAAACACCACCCCCGGCCCTCTTCCACCACCCCGGCGAAAGCCGGGGTCCAAAAATCGCCCGCAGCCGCCGCAGGATTCCCGCTTTCGCGGGAATGGTAGGCGGCAGTTTTGCTTGTGCAACGAAAAACACCCCGATGCCTAAACAAAATCTGCGCCCCACATGCGTGGGACGCAGATTTTGGTCGGGCCAGGCGGAGTTGAACCGCCGACTCACCCACCCCAAGGGTGTGTATTACCGCTATACTATGGCCCGGTCTCTTCGATTGGCATCAGCCAGTCTGCCGCATTCTTGAGTTGCAATCAAGGGGTATAACACGGGGGCCGATGGCCGATGAACGTTAGCGGCAAATTTAAAAGCCCCGCGTCGACGTCAAGTTTTGGCTGGAGAAAGGTGGGCTCTGCCCTAGATCCGGTACCGGATTTCGGGCGGCGCAATCGCCGCTCTCACCACCGAGTTCCCCTCGCCGCAAAGCGGCGACTGAACCCGACGATGAATAGAAGCGACGCGTCAAGAACCGCTGAGGCCGTCCGGACAGCGTCCGCAGACGCGACCGCTCGGGCCCCTTCGCCAAAGACTTGACCCAAAACTTTTTCGCCACGCAGGGCTATATCCATGCTAGCAGTCCGGACCGGCAGGGACAACCGCAAGTTATGCACCGCCGCGCGGCCTAAAAAATAAATCAGAAAAGCACCCAGGTGGCGCTTTTTTCGTCTGAAACAGCGACTATTCTGACTTCAAATCTTCGGACGCAGCACGACATTATCGATCCAAGAACCGATGATGGATTCCGCTTCCGGCGTCGGACCCAACCCGGCCAAAAGCGATTCAATCTGCGACCGCCGCTCCGGGTGGCTCTCGAGGGTATGGTTCAGCCTCATCTGGGCATCAACCAGCGTCAGCTCCGGATGAAATTGGACTCCGTAAGCGCCGGTTTCCGGCAGGCTGAATGCCTGGATGGGGCAATGGTCTGACGTGGCCAGCAGCCGACCGCCGTTCGGCAGGCGGGTGATATGCTCGTTGTGTCCGGCGTGCGCGCGGAATTCCTTGGGCAGCTTGGCAAAAACAGGATCGTCGGAAGCCGCCTCGGCGAGGCGCGCGTCTATCTCGCTGACCTTACCGCAGGTCGTATCCTGTTCCACGGCCCCACCCAGAAGTCCGGCCAGAAACTGCGCGCCCCAGCAGGCCGCAAAAATCGGTACGCGTTCCCGTTGGGCGTCTTCGACCAGCCGGACCAGGCTCTGGCGGTTGGGAAACATATCGTCGGCGCTGAAGTCGCTCACGCCGCCGATGATGACGCCGTCATAGCGCGGCAGGACATTCTCCGGCAGTACGTGCTCCAGGAGATCATGCGCCACCAATTGACTGTCTGGGACGTCGGCCGCCGCCCGAAAGCAGGACTGTTCGTGGTTCTTGACGAACTGATCGCTGCGCACCTGGACCAAGAGGAGGCGCAATTGGGCTCGGTTCTTGTTCATATTTGCAGTAACAGAAATCAGCCGGGACGTGCGAACCATCGATCGCGGACGTCAGGAACTCCACGGGCAGCCGGACTTGTCGGCCAGATCCTTCAGCGACTGCTCACCGCTGACGCGCGATCCGTCGGGGAAAATCCAGGTCGGGAAAGAATCGACACCCTGATCCTTGCAGGCTTGCGTCAGCTCATTGGAGGCGCCGCGCTCGGCGCATTCCACGTACGGCAGGAATTCCGCGCCGTCGCCGAATTCCTTCTTCTGGTTCTGACAATGCGGGCACCAATAGGCGCCGTACATCTTCGTGCCCTTTTCGGCCAGGCACTTGGCAAGCGAAACCTTGGCGGTCGCATCGGCGCTCGTGGACCGGCCGAGACGGGCCAGGACGGCCGCGCCGACGACGAAAATGACCACTAGGATGGCCGCGCCGCGGAAAATCGAGATGCGTTTGTCTGTCGTCGCCATAATATAAGCGTCGTGAGAGCCTAAAATGACAAAAGGCGCCGGTGGTGACGTACGAAAAGCCGGTCACCGTCGCCTTGTCTCGGAAGAAGTCCCCCTTTGTTTTCTCCGGCCTTGCGGCCGAAGTCGTTCGGCGCGAAAGCCGAACACGTTTTTTTCCGAAGGACGGCCGAGCCGTCCGCCGGAGCTCACGACAAGGCATGCTCAACGTATCATCGCACCGGGGAACTGGCAATGCGCGGTGTGGATATCGGAAGTGGGAAGCGTGAAGTTTGGAGCGTTGGACCGTTCCTCGCAAATATCTAAATACCGCGCCCTTAGGCGCGGTATTTACTTTAACTCCACACTTCACGCTTCACACTCCAAACTTAAGTCCGTCACGCCTACTTCGACCGGATGGTGAACTTCGTGAAGGCCGGCTCGTAGTCGACGAGCTCCTCCGGCTTGAACCAGACGGCGACCTCGGACACGGCCTCTTCGGCGTTGCCGGAAGCGTGGATCAGGTTGAATACGCCGATACCATGCTCGTCCGCATGTTTGAAGGAAATATGCGCGTAATCGCCGCGGATCGTGCCGGGCGCCGCGGTCTTCGGCTCCGTGCCGCCGACCATCTTGCGCGCCACCTCGACCATATCGATGCCCTCAAAAGCGATGGCCACGATGGGGCCGGAGGTAAGCATGGCGATCATCAGCTCGCGGACCTTCTCGCCGCGGCGCTTAGCCAGGTCATCGGTGTAGTGCTTGCCGGCCGTGTCCTTCTCGGAGACGAGCAGCTTCATACCGACCATCTTGGCGCCGACGCGCTCGAACCGAGTGATGATTTCACCGACGATGCCGCGCTCCAGGGCGTCGGGCTTGAGGAGGATGAGACTGCGTTGGACCATAGCGGTAGGCTTAGTGCTTTATGATTAGTGTCGGCATTTGTCGGATAGTATAGCGGCGTAACGGAAGTTTTCAAGGGATACGGCGGACGGGTTGCCGAATACGCTCATGGCGTAAAGACCGCGCCGCGATGAGACGAAAAAGACCGGGAAATTGCCCGGTCGATATATCGATGCGCCGCATCACCCGAGACGGGACAGGGCCCGTTGACCCTTTTCGGTAAGCTGGTAGACATCCTCGCTCAAGGCGATGAGATCGTGGCCGACAAGCCAAATCACGCGCTTGCGGTAGTCGCTATCGCGGGCGACGTGTTCCGACCCGACCAGCGGAGGGCCCGTGGGGCTGTCGAAATCCCGCAGGATGGTGCGTCGCAGGCCGTCCGCGATCAGGCCGTCGACCGCGTTCTGGAGATCTTTCTCCTCATCGATGAGCGCGCCACGGACATCACGCCAGGCGATGAAGGTCACGGGCGAATCCGGCCCGAACTTCGGATAGAAGCGCCGCATGTCTTCGAGCATCGCCTTGCGGGTCGAGTGACCGGAAGCGCGGCACTCGGCCGCGGTCAGCTGCCGGGCGAGGCAGTGACGGACTTCCGAGACCGTCGCCATGACGCACCAGGGATCGAGATGACAGCAGAGCATCAGGGTCTGGCCGACGCGGTAGTCGCGCTGGCCGTCGCGGATGGTGCCGTTCTTGCTGCCGCTCACGATATCGGCGCGCATCGCCATGTCCGGTGCGACGAGCAAGGCGACGACCGGTTGACGCATCGCTTCCTTCACTTCCGCTGCTTTGGCTTTCTTCTTCATTGCCGTTCCTTTGCAAAGGACGAGCGGAAATTATCAGACTGATGCTGAAATGGCAATCTGGCGGCTGACGTCTGCGGCGGTTTCACGGTCGTACTGACGCGGAAACCGCCGGGGCCCCAAACGGCCGTAACCGTGCCGTCGCGGTCGGTCCGCCAGATGCGGATGCCCAAGGAATCCAGCCGCTCAAGAACCGCGGGTGACGGATGACCATAGGTATTGCGTTTACCGACGGAAATTACGGCCGCGGTCGGCTGGACCAGCTTCAGGAAAGCGGCAGTCGCGCCGGTGCGGCTGCCGTGGTGCGGCACTTTCAGGAGTTCTGCCTGCCACTCCCCCGGTGCCGCAGCCGCCTCCACTTCGCCGCTCGCGCCCGGTAAGTCGCCGGTCAGGAGCACCGTGCCGCCGTCCGGCCCGCTGACGCGCAGCACTAGCGACTCCTCGTTCGGATCCGCCGACTGGGCATGGCCGCGGCAGGGGCGCAAGACGTGCAGCGTCATCCCACCGACGGCGGCCTTTTCCCCGCAGTCCAGTAAGGTAACGGCCGTGCCGTCATCGCGGACCGCTTCCAGCAGCCGGCGGTAGTCAGGCGACTGGGCGGCGTATTCCGGCAGGATCATCGTGCGGATGCGATAGCGGCGCAGGACGGCCAGAAAACCGGTGTAATGATCGGCATGCGGGTGCGTAAGGACCGCGAGTTCTATGGTCCGATCGAAAAACGGCATCGCCGCGCCCAAACCAGATAGGACGGAAGAGTCGGGGCCGGCATCAACCAATACCTGATTTTCGCCCGCGGAGATTAGAGCCGCATCGCCCTGCCCGACATCCAGGAACGAAACAGTGAACGGCTCTGGCCGCCGCGCCTGAATGGCGCAGAGCGCGAAAACAGCGATGGCCAGAAGCAGTGCCGCTGGCAGCGCGAGCCGCCTTTTACTGTTGAACGGAGAATGATCAGTCATGCGAAATACGAGCGGTCAGGCGAACCAGCCGGTCGCGTTCGTCATCAAGCCGCCGAAGAGCCGCAGAGAGAAGCAGCAGGCAGGAATAAAGGCAGGCCACGGCAAACGGGCCGGGCGCGAGGCGCAGGGACGCGTCGCTGAAGGAAGCGAAAAAAGCGGCGGCCCTGACGGCGTAGGCCGACGGTAGCCATGCCAAGGGCGACAGCGCTTGCGCAAACCAGCTAGATAACGCCCCGCACGCGAGCGTGCCAGCGGCAATGGCCATGATCCACGGGATGACCGGCAGGACCGCGAGATTGGCCGGCAAAGTCAAAAGCGGCACGGCTCCGAAAGCCCAGAGAAGCAGCGGCAAGGTCGCTACGGTCGCGGCGGTCGTCTCCGCCGCAGTCCGGCGCAGGCCGAACTTGGCCGGCAGGAACGCCATCCGCATCTCGAAGGCGGCGCCGAAAGCCGTGAGACCCCAGACGGCGGCGAAGGAGAGCTGGAAGCCGAGGTCGTGGCGCAGGGCCGCCGGGTCAAACACCAACATGACAGCGGCCGCGAGCGGCAGGGCGGTCGCGGACGAATAGCGCTTGCCGAGCGCGGTCGCGAGCAGCGCCAATCCGCCCATGAGCGCGGCCCGGACGGCCGAAGCGGCATTGCCGGTGAGTCCGGCGAAGAAGGCCACGGCGACCATGGCTCCGACCGCCGCCCGCCGCCGGCGAATACTGCCGACCGCGAGCATGATCAGCGCGGCATCCGCCACCCGCGCCACGTTGAACCCGGAGGCCGCCAAGACATGCGACAGGCCGGCATCGCGGAAAGACTGCCGGTCGCGGGCCGTGAGACCGCTGTCGTCGCCCGTCAGCAGACCGAGGATGAACGAGGCCTCCGGCTCCGGCCAGATGATGCCGGCGGCGCGACGGAGCGCCGACCGTACGGCATCAAAATTCCGGCCAAGGGAGTAAAACGGGGACGCTGAAACCAGTTGCGGCCCGTCCGTCGGTCGGCACGACCAGCGGCGTTCGAAAGCCGATTGGGCAGGACGGATCTCGCGTGGCTGGCAGGTCCAAGAAATCCTGTCTCCGATACGATAGGCGACCGCAGAAACGACATAGAGTTCAGCCGGCGCATACCCCGTACCATCCGCGCCACGGACCACGATAAGATCGAGCCGCTGTCCGCGCTGATCGGAGATGGCGGATGAGAGCTGTCCGCTGAACTCCTGTCGCACCGTCGGAACTACCAGCCGATCAGCGGAGGACAGCGACAAATCAAACCGCCAGATACCGGCGGCGGCAAAAGCTCCGGCTAGGCAGACAACAGCCCAAAACCCCAGCTTCTTGATTGCCATGGCCGTAATACAAAAGACGGCCGCTAGGGCCGCCCACGTCGTCGCTCCCCAGACCCTCTCATCCAGGGAATGGATGCCGATACCGCACACAAACGCCAGACACAGCAGACGCAGGACGAGGGAGGGCGTAAGAGGCGGCCAATCCATAGCCGCCATCTCTTACCAAGCACCATCGCAACGTGCAAACGCACTTATCCCCATGGGGGGAACCACGGTGGACAATCTACTCAAAGCCCCACTCGCCCGCCTCCTCCTCCGTATCCGGCCATTCCGGTCGGACCATGCGCACATGCAGGGCGCTCACCCGCGGCGAGCTGACCAGCACCTCGGGCCGGAAAAACGACTCCGGCAGGCCTTTCGGGGCCCGCGTGCCGCGGATCCACTGCTGGCCGTCGGCCGTACGGATAGAGGAATAATATTTCTTGAAATCCTTGAGCGGCACGAGGCTCTCCCAGTAAGCGCGATACGCGCCGCCGAGGCGGTCCGGCTTGCGGCCGCGCCGGTCCAGGAGGGACGTCGCGCCAGCGATGGCGTCCTGGTCGACGACTGCGCACTCGGCGGGATTCACCTTCATCTCGATGACAGCCTCAATGCGCCGTGTCGCCCGACGCACTTCGGAAGTGAGCGAGGCTTCGATAGCCTGAAGCCGCGAGACGCCGCGACGGAGGATATGGTGCGGTCGGAAACGGTCGATGGCCTCAAGCTCGGCCCGCACCTCCGGTGGACGCAACTCCGGTGCCGGCGCGGTGAGACCGACGCGTGCGATCTTCAAGAGCTCCTCGACGGAACAGCCGCGGTAGACCGAGACCCATTCGCGCGGCACGGCCCGCCAGCCCGCGCCGAAAACATGGTCCCAATCGAGGAACATGCCGTCGAACGCATGAAGATAGCCGTTAGCGCGTTGAGCCATAGTCGGAGATGCGGAGTGTCGGAGACGCGGAGATGCGGAGTAGTCGTCTGATGAAGCGCAAATTCTCCGAATCTCCGCATCTGCGTGTCTTCGCGTCTAAATCACTTCACAACGATATTAACCAGCCTCCCCTTCACCGCAATCACCTTCAGAACTTCCTTGCCTTCGATCGCGGCCTGGACTTTCTGGCTGGCCAAAGCCCGAGCCTTGGCGTCCTCGTCGCCGAGACCGACCGGCACCGCGAACTTGTCGCGGAGCTTGCCGTTCACCTGGACGATCAGCTCCACCTCGTTCTCCGCGGCTAGCGCCTCATCGCAGACCGGCCAGAGCTGGCCGAATACGCTCTTCTGGTTGCCGAGCACGTGCCACAGCTCCTCGCACAAGTGCGGTGCAAAGGGGGCCAACAACGTCACGAACAATCCGGCAAACCGCGGATCGCCTCCGCCCAGCCTCCCCCACTCGTTCAGCAGGATCATCATGGCGGCGATGGCGGTGTTGAACTTGAAAGCCTCGATGTCCGCGGAGACCTTGCGGATGGTGCGGTGCAGCAGCCGCTCCAGTTCCTCCGGCGTCTCGGTCTTCTTCTGGTGCACCGTGTCGTGCACGGCCAGCCAAACGCGGTCCAGGAAGCGGCGCACGCCAAGGATGCCCTTGGTGTCCCACGGTTTGGCGTCGTTGAATTCGCCCATGAACATCTCGTACAGGCGCATGGTGTCGGCCCCGTGTTCCTCAACCACCGAATCCGGGTTGACCACATTGCCGCGCGACTTGGACATCTTCTGCCCGTCCTCGCCGAGGATCAGGCCCGGATTGCGCAGGGCGCGGAACGGCTCATCAAACGGAACCAGGCCTTGGTCGCACAGGAACTTGGTGAAGAAACGCGCATACAGCAGGTGCAGGACCGCATGCTCGGCGCCGCCGACGTAGAGATCCACTGGGCACCAGTAGTTGACCGCGTGGGACGAAAAAGCCCGATCGCCGTCGTGCGGCGAGGCGTAACGCAGGAAGTACCAGCTGGAATCGACGAAAGTATCCATGGTGTCGGACTCGCGGCGCGCTTTGGCGCGGCAGCGCGGGCAGGTCACCTCATGGAAACTCGCGGAACGCGCGAGCGGCGACTCGCCGGTCGGACGGAAGTCCACGTCGTCCGGCAGGAGCACCGGCAATTCCTCCTCCGGCACCGGCACCTCGCCGCAGGTTTCGCAATATATAATAGGTATAGGCGCGCCCCAGTAGCGCTGGCGGGAGATGAGCCAGTCGCGCAGGTGATATTTGGTACGCCGCCCGCCGAGACCGCGGTCGGCCAAGGCGTCCGTGATGGTGTGTTTGGCCGCCTCGGAGGTCAGGCCGTCGAATTCCGCGGAGTTGACCAGGATTCCCGGTTCCGTGAAGGCCTCGGTCTCACGTCCGCCGGAAGTGCCGGCCGCGGCCGCGATGACGGTGCTGACCGGCAGTCCGTAGCGCCGCGCAAAAGCGAAATCGCGATCATCATGGGCCGGCACGCCCATCACCGCGCCCGTGCCGTAGGAAGCGACGACGTAATCGGCGACCCAGAGCGGCACCTCCTGGCCGGTGAACGGATGGCGCACGCAGATGCCGAGCGGCACGCCGGTCTTGTCCTCCTGCAGGCCGGTGCGCTCCAACTCGGATTTGCCGCGCGCGGCCTCGACGTACTTGAGGACAGCCCGGCGCTGTTCGGGAGTGACCAGTTCAAGCACCAACGGGTGCTCCGGCGCCAGCACCACGTAAGAGACGCCGAAAAGCGTGTCCGGCCGGGTGGTGAAGACCGTGATTTCGAACTCCTTGCCTTTGACCTCGCCTTCGAACGCCGTCTCACGACTGCCCAACTCTTCGGTCGCGGCCAAGCCACGGAAGACGATTTCCGATCCTTCGCTCCGGCCGATCCAATTCACCTGCATGGCCTTGATCTTCTCCGGCCAGTCGAGGCCGTCGAGACCCTCAAGCAGGCGGTCGGCGTAGTCCGTCACCTTGAAGAACCACTGCTCCAGGTCTTTCTGCACGACCTTGTTCTTGCAGCGCTCGCATTCCCCGTCGATGACCTGCTCGTTGGCCAGCACGGTCTGGCAGGAAGCGCACCAGTTCACGGACGCCTTTTTCTTGTAGGCCAAGCCGTGCTTGTAGAGCTGGAGGAACAGCCACTGCGTCCAGCGGTAATAGGCCGGATCGCAGGTCACGACTTCACGGTTCCAATCATAGGAGAAGCCCAGCGACTGCAGCTGACGGCGGAAATTCTCGATATTGTTCAGCGTGCTCACGCGCGGGTGGACGCCTTTCTTGATGGCGTAGTTCTCCGCTGGCAGTCCGAAGGCGTCAAAACCCATCGGATGCAGGACGTTCCAGCCCTCCATCCGGCGCTTGCGTGAAATGATGTCCGTCGCCGTATAGCCTTCCGGATGGCCGACGTGCAGGCCATCACCCGACGGGTACGGGAACATGTCGAGCACGTAAAATTTCTTTCGGCTCGGGTCCTCGATAGAGGCGTCCGGCTGGGTATCGCGCCAAGCCTGCTGCCATTTTTTCTCTACGGTCCGGTGGTCGTATTTCGCCATAAATAGGATGGAGTTCTGCGGTTGGACTACGGTAACGGAAACGGGACGAACGTTCAATCTTTGGGCGGTTCGCGGGGCGGCAAGCCGCCTTTAGCCTGAAAATCGGCCAGCAAATGCGTGAGGTTATGAAGTGCGTAGACGATTTCGCCGAAGGCACCGAGCAGAAAGCCCAGGACGATGAATACCGCGTTCGTCAGCAGCCCCACCTCATATTCCATCTCCATGGCCGGACCGGAATAGAGGTCGCCGGCCGAATACAGGCCGATGACGGTCCCAAGCGCCAGACAGAACGCCCAAACGTCGCGCTTACGGTCGATTGTGAGGACCAGCAGCACGCCGGTCCCGAGGGAAATCAGGGGCACGGCCCAGAGACCGCCCTCCTCCCCTGCCGTGTGGCTATAGCCGATGGCTTGGATGAGCGCCAAAAGCGCGGCGGCGGCAATCCCGACGGCGACAGCGACGCGACGGCGCGAAACAATGGTCGGCATGAGGTCATTATATATGTATTGCCGCGGCTAATGAAGGCCGGCCGTTGACCGCCGTTTCTGGATTCCGGCTTCCGCCGGAATGGTAAATAAAATATTTACCGTCCGGCACCCCCTACCACCCCGGCAAAAGCCTGGTCCAGCACTATCCAGACGGTATCAGGTAGGTATCAGTTACCTACCTGATACCTATCCTCGCTACCCCCTTCATGGTTTAGGAGCGAACCGGTCCAGTCAGGGAGAGAAAACTCTCCAGCTACCGAAACCGGCGGCCAAAGCCGCCGGTTTTTACGTTAAATCGTGATGGTCCGGACCCCTAAGTGCGCGGGGGCGAGGCGCACGACCCCTCGACCCCTAAACCCGTCCGCTCAATATGTTCCGGTCGCGATGAAGATCAGCGTATCGGAGTAGTCGCTGTGCGCCGCAACGGTCGGCGAGACCGCGGCCTTCAGGTAGACGCGAGAGAAAGCCTGATAGGTCGGCGCGCTCACGGACCAGACGGTCTGGGTGCCAGTCGTCAGTCCGCCGATGGAATGTGCGGTAACGGTGCAGGAGCCGTTGAACGGTGCCGCCGCAGTCGGAGCCGCGCTCGTCGGTCCGCCAGCAGGATCAGTCTTGCCGGTGTCGCTCGTCGCGGAGCCTACACAGAGGCCGTAACCGGCCGTACCGGCGACGAGCGTGTCAGTGGTGCTCTGGATGAAATCCGCCGGCGTCGAAGACGACTTCAGGGAAGCGTTTGCCGACTTTACCGTGACCGTCGCGCCGCTCCAGGCGTCCGTGCTCAAGCTCATGCAGATGTGCGCGATGGAATCCGCCGTCGAATCCGAGGTGTGCACGGAAGACGTGGTGAGCGTGCCGAGCGCCACGGTGCCGCCGTTGCTGGCGAAGGTCCCGTCGCAGGTGGCTGTCGCCGCCTGACTGCCGATACTGAAGGAAATCTCCGGCCCGATGGTGGCGTTGACGATGACTTGGTCCTGAGTCGTGATCGTGACCGTCACATGGCCCGGATTGTCGTTGACCCAGGAAACGTCGTAATTTCCTGGCGTGCTGGGGTTCGTGACGGATGCGCCGGAAAGCGAGATGGCGCCGTTGCAGTTGGTCTTGGTCGCCGTAAGCGTCGAGGAAGTGAAGCCGAATGTGGCGATGGTGCCGCCGCCCGCGCAAGTGCCGGACGTGAATGCGGAATTGACCGTGAAGCCGGCCGGGAAAGTGACGGTCAGCTGACCGGAAACCGAGGTCGGCAGGGTGAAATCGACCGCGGCCGTTCCGGTCGCGCCTGCCTGCAGGCGGCTCAACGTGACCTTGTTGTAGGTCGTGTATGCCGCCGTACCGCCGCCGCTCACCGCGACGTATTGGGCCGAAGACGTGCCGCCGCCCGGCGTCGGATTGTAGACGGTCACCGGATAGTTGCCGGCAGAGGCGATGTCCGTGGAGGAGATCTGCGCGGTCAATTGCGTCTGGCCGACGAAGGTGGTCGACCGGTCGCTGCCGTTCCAGCGAACCACGGAAGTCGGCACGAAGTTGTTGCCGTTGACCGTGAGGGTGAAGGCGGAACCGCCCTGCGAGCGGGTCGAGGGAGCGACAACGGAAATCGTCGGCGCAAGATTGTTGACCGTGAAGTCGGTGCTCGCCGATGTTCCGCCGCCCGGTGCGGGGTTCGTGACCGTGACCGGGAAGAGACCGCCGGTCGTGAGGTCGGACGTCAGGATGGCCGCCGTCAGTTGGGTCGCGTTAACATATGTGGTCGTGCGGTTCGAGCCGTTCCACTTGACCTGCGAGGTGCTGATGAAGTTCGAGCCGTTCACGGTCAGAGTGAAACCGGTGTCATAGACATTCTTGGAGGTCGGCGACAGGCTGGAGACGGACGGCGCGGGATTGCCGACCGTGAAGGTCAAACCGTTCGAGGTACCGCCGCCCGGCGTCGGGTTGAAGACCGTCACCGTGTAATTGCCGGCTGAAGTCATGTCGGTCGTCGGGATATAAGCCGTAATCTGCGTGGCGTTCACGTAAGTGGTGGTGCGGTCGGAGCCGTTCCAGCGTACCGTGGAACCGGCCATGAAGTCCGAGCCGTTCACGGTCAGGGTGAAGCCGGGGTCGCCCGTGCTGCCCGAGCTCGGCGACAGCGAGGTGGCGGTCGGAATCGGGTTACCCACCGAGAAGGCCTTGGAATTGGATGTGCCGCCGCCCGGCGCGGGATTGAACACGGTGATATAGAAAGTGCCGGCGCTGGTCAGGTCGGAGGTCGGTATGAAGGCCTGGAGCTGTGTCGGGCTGACATAAGTCGTCGTGCGGTCAAGGCTCGCAAACCGCACCACGGAAGAGGCCATATAGTTCGTGCCCGTGACCGTCAAGGTGAAGGCATCGGCGCCGACTGGCTTGTTGGTGGAACTCAAGGTCGTTATCGTCGGTACCGGATTCGTGACCGTGAAGGTCTGGCCGTTCGAGGTGCCGCCGCCCGGCGCGGCGTTCAGGACCGTGACGGTATAACTGTCCGAAGTGGAGATATTGGCGTTCGGCACGGTGGCCGTGATCTGCGTGGCATTGACGTAAGTCGTGCTCAAATTGGAGCCGTTCCACTGAACCGTCGAGGTGGGCACGAAGTTCGTGCCGTTCACGGTCAGGGTGAACTGGCCGGAGTTGGCGGTGGTGGTGGTCGGGCTGATGGAGCTTGTGGTCGGCACCGGATTGGAGACGGTCAGCGTCTGGGCGTTCGAAGTTCCGCCGCCAGGTGTCGTGTTGAAGACAGTGATGGAATCGTAGGCGCCGGAGGTCAGGTCCGTAGTCGGGATGTAGGCCGTAATCTGGGTCGAGTTGACGTAGGTGGTAGTGCGGTTACTGCCGTTGAACCGGACGGTCGAGGAGGCCATGAAGTTCGTACCGTTCACGGTCAGGGTGAACCCGCCATCCCCCGCGTTCTTGGAAGTCGGGCTGATGGAGGTGGTGGTCGGAATCGGATTAGTGACGACGAAGTCCGACGTCGCGGAAACGCCGCCGGCCGGAGCCGGGTTCGTGACAGTCACGCCATACGTGCCCGGCGTCGCGATGTCCGTGGAGCTGATCGACGCGGTGAGTTGGGTGGAATTAACGTATGTGGTAGTGCGGTCCGAGCTCGCCCACTGCACGGTCGAGGAGGCCACGAAGTTGGTGCCGTTGATAGTCAGGGTGAAAGCCCCGGAATTCGCGGTCGTGGTGTTCGGGGACAGCGACGAGATGGTCGGTATCGGGTTGCCGACCGAGAAGGTCTGGGCTCCGGATGTGCCGCCGCCTGGCGTTGGGTTCGTGACCGTGATATTCACCTGGGCGCCGTTCAACAGGTCGGAGGTCGGAATGAAGGCGGTCAGCTGGGTCGAATTGACGTAGGTGGTGGTACGGGCCGACCCGCCGAAATTCACGACCGAAGCCGGAATGAAATTGGTGCCGTTCACGGTGAGCGTGAAAGCGTTATCACCCACGTTCTTGGAGGTCGGGCTGATCGAGCTGGTGGTCGGCGCCGGATTGTTGACCGTGAGTGTGGATGGATTCGAGGTACCGCCGCCGGGCGTGCCGGTCACGACCGTGATGTCGAAGAGGCCGGCCGTCGTCAGATCGGTGCTCGGAATCGTGGCCGTCAGCTGGTTGGCGTTGACGTAGGTCGTCGCCCGGGGCGAGCCGTTGAAGTCCACCGTCGAGCTGCCGCTCACGAAGTTGGCGCCGTTCACGGTCAGCGTAAAACCGGCGTCGTTGAGCGTCTTCGACGACGGCGAAATCGAGCTGATGGACGGGACCGGATTGCCGGAATTGACGAGCAGCGAACCGACGCCGCCGTTCGTGGCCGTGGATGTCGCAGAACCGAGCGTCACGACGCCGGCGGCCGTGAGGCCGGAGAGCGGGCAGGCGCCTGACGAGTCGGTTTGGTAATAGATTGCGAACCGGCCGCCGCCTCCGCCGCCGCCCTTGCCGGTCGTGGAGTTGGCTCCGGTACCGCCCTTGGCGCTGAAGGTGCCGGTGGAACAGGCGTAGGTCGAGGTGTTGATGTAGATGGAGCCGCCGGCGCCGGCGCCGGAACCGACAGAGCCGGAAACGTTGCCATTGCCGCCGTCGGCATTGATGCTGCCGTCATGCGTGAAGGTGCCGGACATGGACAGCCGCACCAGGCCGCCGCCGTGACCGCCGAATATGACGGAAGTAGCTCCACCGCCGGAGGCGCCGAAGAGGACCGGTGCCGTGCTGTCATCGGTCGCCGCGCCGCCCGTCGTGCCGCCGGTCGAACCGTTGCCGCCCGCGCCGCCGTGGCCGCCGCCGCCCGTACCGGCATTGCTGGCCGTGGTGCCGATACCATAAGAAGAATATCCGGTACTCGTACCACAGACATTAGAGCTGTTGGGACCATAGCCGTTGCCGCTCACGTTTATGCTCTGACAGCCGCGTTGGGCCGCATTGATGCTCGTGCCCGAAGGCATGGCGAAATTTCCGAGATTTACCATCCGGACGTTACCCGTGATGGATGCGGAGTTTGCCATCGCCAAGTTGAGGGCGCTCGCCATGATGAATTCGCCTTCCGGCGCCACGGTGATGCGCGTGCCGTCCAAAGTCGCGTCCGTACCGGTCAGGTTCATGGTCAGATCGGAATTCCTGGTAATCGTAGCCAGAGTCACGTTCGTACCGAACGAAACCGTACCGCCGCTCAAGGTGAAATTGCCGTCCGTCGAAGCGGTCATGCCGCTGCCATAGGAAAGCGTGCCGCCGGCTGTCCAGGTGGAGGCTCCTTTGATGTCGGAGGTGGAATTGGCGGCGACCGTCAGGTTGCCGGTAGCGGTGTAATTGAGCGAAGTGATGGTGTTGGTCGGACGACAGGACAGGCGGCCGTTCCGGTTGATGGTCGTAGCGGTGACTGAAGGCGTGGCGCCGGACAAGAGCGTCAGATCGCAGTATTGGTTTGTGGCGTTCGCATCCTCGTTCCAGGTCGTAACGCTGAAATCCGTGTCCGCGAAGGTGAATCCGTAATAGATGTCCACGCGCGAAGTGCCGTTGTCGTAGAGGTAGACCGTGCCGCGCGTGCCGTCCGTAGTGCTGGCGCCGCCGCCCGTGCCGCCGGCCACATTGAAAGAAGACGAGCTGAAGCTGTAGGCGCCGCCACTCTTCGTGATGCTGATGCGGCCGCCGCCACCGCCGCCGCCCTTGCCGTTCGAGGAAGTGGCGCCGTTGCCGCCGGCGGCCGAGAACTGGGCGGAGCCGTCAATCAAACCGGCTGTGATGTAGATCGAGCCGCCGGAGCCGCCGCCGGCCGCATAGCCGGCCGAGGCCGTGCCGGTCGGGGCGCCGCCGTTCGCGCTGATGGTGCCGTTGTTCGTGAGCGTGCCGGACACGTTCAGGCGGACGAGGCCGCCGCCGTAGCCGCCGTACTGGAACGGGGAGCCCGGGACGCTGCCGCCCGAGGAGCCGAAGAGGTTCGGGGCCGTGGCCGAGCCGTAGACGACGCCGGTCCCGCCCGCCGTGGTGCCGGGGCCGCCCGCGCCGCCGTAGTTGCCGCCCGAGGAGCCGGTGTTGGCGGAGCTCGTGCCGTAGCCGAAGCCGGAGGTGCCACCGGCGCAGACGTTGGTGGAGGTGTTCGGGCCGAAGCCGTTGTACTGGTTGCTCTGGCTCTGGCAGCCCTTGGCGTTGGCGTTGATGGA
>JAKAKZ010000048.1 GCA_021824285.1 bacterium | reverse complement strand
AGAGGTCTTTCATGGCTGTGGGGCGTTAGGAGAAGCGGGATTCCATTGCGGCATGTTCGCGGCGGGGAGAGAGAGCACGACCGGCGTGGACCAATCGGTATACTGCAGCTCTTGGGCCGTGAAGAAACCGATGGTGGCGAGGCCGGTCAGGAACAGGAAGGTCACGATGAAGCTGACCATGGTCGTGGCGCCGTAGTGCAGCAGGTGCCAGACGTTCAGGAACACCATCACCACGATGGCGATGAGCACGATACCGTACGGTATGAGCAGGAGAGCGAGCGGGAAACCGAGCATAGGCGTCAGTCGGCGTCTGCATCCCGCTTCGGGCGGGGCAGCCGCAGATGGTCATAAGCGAGATCGGTGGCCAGGCGGCCGCGCGGAGTGCGCTGGAGCAGGCCGAGCTGCAGCAGGAACGGCTCCTGAACCAGCTCGATGGTCTCCGTCTCTTCGGAGACGGCGGCGGCGAGAGTCTGGATGCCGACCGGTCCGCCGGAGAACTTATGGATGATGGTCTCGAGCAGGCGGCGGTCGGTCGCGTCCAGGCCGTGCGGATCGATCTCCATCATGCGGAGCGCCTCTTCCGCGGTGGAACGGTCGAGCCGGCCGCCGTTCCGGACCGTGGCGAAATCGCGGACGCGGCGGAGCAGGCGGTTGGCGATGCGCGGCGTGCCGCGTGAGCGGGCGGCGATCAGTTCCGCGACCTCCGGCGGGATTTCCGCGCCCAGGATGGTCGCGCTGCGGCGGATGATGGCCGCGAGTTCCGGTCCGGAGTAGTAGTCGAGATGGTAGGTCGCGCCGAAGCGGTCGCGGAGCGGCGAGGAGATGAGCGACAGGCGGGTAGTGGCGCCGATCAGCGTGAAGCGCGGCAGATCGAGCCGAACGGTGCGCGCTGACGGGCCCTTGCCGATGACGATGTCGAGCGCGTAGTCCTCCATGGCCGGGTAGAGCACTTCCTCGATGACGCGGTTCATGCGGTGGATCTCGTCCACGAAGAGAACGTCGCCGCGCTCCAGGTTCGTGAGTATGGAGGCGATGTCGCCGACGCGCTCCAGCGCCGGGCCGGAGGTCACGCGGCAGTTCACGCCAAGCTCCTCGGCGACGATGTGGGCGAGGGTGGTCTTGCCGAGGCCGGGCGGCCCGTAGAACAGGACATGCTCAAGCGGCTCGCCGCGGAGCCGCGCCGCCTCGATGAAAATGTCCATGTTTTCGCGCAACTTCTCCTGACCGACGAACTCGGCCAGGCGTTTGGGGCGCAAAGTCAGGTCGAAGGTCTTTTCCTCGACCGCGGCCTGCGGTTCCAGCAGTTTTTCCGCCGTTCCGGCCTCAAGGAAGTCTGGCATAAGCTTATGGGGCTATTGTAGCGCACCTGAGAGGGAGTGTGGAGTGTGGAGTGGGGAGCGTGGAGTGTGGAGCGTGGAGTGGGGAGCGAAAATGACCAGAGATAATATTGCGCCTTAGCGCGATTTGCCTCAGCTCTCAACTCCACACTTCAAACTTCACGCCCCGTAAACTATAATGCCAATGTTATGCAGCTTTCTCTTCTGCTTTTCCTTGTCGGTTTCGGGGTCATGTACCTGCTGCTTTTGACTTTCGCTCTCGGCGCCCTGTCTGCGGCGCCTTGGGTCCCGACCAGGAAGAAGACGCGCCGGTTCCTGTTCGACAACCTGGAGTTGCGCGACGGCGAGACGGTCTGCGATATCGGCTGCGGCAACGCCGGCCTGCTGTTCGAGGCGCTGGACCGCAATCCGCGCATCCGGGCCGTGGGCATCGATGTGGCGCTGCCGCCGCTCCTTTACGCCATGTGGCACCGCTGGCGCGGCCGCGGACGCTACGCCAACCTGCGCCTGGTCTGGGGTAATTTTTACTGGCGTGATCTCGGCGCGATGGACACCGTGTTCTGCTTCCTGCTGCCGCGGTCCTACGGCAAGGTGACGGCTAAATTGGCCAAGAGCCTCAAGGACTCCGCGCGGGTCATCGTGGAAGGCTGGCCGCTGCCCGGCATCGAGCCGCTGCGGGAAATCCGGCAACCGGGCGGCCTGCCTTTCTTTTTCTACGAAGCGCGCCAGCTGAAAGCCGCCAAGGCATGACAACCATGGGTTGGGCCGTGGTGATCATCTACGCGGTCACGATCACGGTCGTCGTATTCGGACTGCTGTCCTTGGCCTACGGCTCCCATCTGGCCGCTCCATGGGTGCCGAGCGGCCGGGCGGAACGGGAAGCCATCGCCGAGGCCCTGCCCGTCAGCGAGACGGCGACGGTCTATGATCTCGGCTGCGGCAACGGCGGCGTGCTGTTCGCCCTGCTCGACCGGCATCCCGGCGTGCGCGCCGTGGGTTGCGATGTGGCCTGGCCGCCGCTGCTCGTCGCGGCGTTCCGCCGCCTGCTGCACCGCCGCTACCGCGGACTGCGCCTCGTCTGGGCGGACTATTTCCGCCGGCAAATCGGCGAGGCCGATGCGGTGCTCCTCTACGCCCTGCGCCGCAGTTATCCGAGAATTATGAATAAATTTTCCACTGAACTCCGGCCGGATGCCTGGGTCGCGGTGGAGCGGTGGCCGTTCCCCGGCCTGGTGCCGGCGAAGACGTTGCGCGTTCCCGGCGGCCACGACTGGTTCCTGTACCGAGGCGGGCAGTTCCGTACGGGAGTTTAGGGTTAAAAGTTGAAAGTTGAGGGTTGCCCCGCAACTTATCTTTAGTCAAAGAATGCGGGGTCCCGCCCAAATGGCGGGAAGAGTTGAGAGTTGCCGAATCGAATTTCCGGCCTCATCGACCAGGCCGGCGGTTGACCGTACGCGGCCCCAACTGTTAAATCAGGGACAGGTCCTTTCATCTCATCGATTCATCCAGCGGAGGAAGTCGTGATCTGGTTCCGCGCGTTCGTGCTCATGTGTGCCTGTGTCACACTGGAGGTCACCTTCAACGCCGTCCGGCGGCTGCTTTGGCATCGCCAGAGCGGCGGGCTAGGCGAGATCTCCGTCGTCATGCTGCCCATCTACTTCTTCGGTATCGGCTTCGGCCTGGTCGGGGTCAGCGGCCTTGTGGCCGAGTGGCCCTGGGCCCTGCGCGCCCTGGCCTATGCTGCGGTCATCATGGGATTCGAGTGGTGCGCGGCCACGGTCCTCTACTTCTTCGGCATCAGGGCTTGGGTCTACACCCAGGGCTGGCACATCCAAGGTAAGGTCCGCGTGGACTATATCTTCTACTGGTGGGTTTTCGGCGTGTCTTTTGACGCCTTCAACTCCTTGCTCGTGAGACTTCTGCCATGAGGTTGCTCATCACCGGCTCGTCCGGTTATGTCGGCAATTTCCTGGCCGAGCACTTCGCCGGCCTGGGCCACGAGGTCGTCGCCTGCGACATCCGGCCGCTCGAGCGCCAATCCGGCGTACCAGGCATCGTCTTTCGCCAGTTGGACGTCACAGATGCGGTGGCGGTCCGAAGAGCAGTGGCTGAGACGCAACCGGACCGCGTCCTGCATCTCGCCTACCTGATGAGCCCGCAGCACGACGCGGCCTTGGAGGAAGCGGTGGATGTCCGTGGTTCGCGGAACGTCCTTGCGGCCGCCGAGGCCGTCGGCAGCGTGCGTCAGCTCGTGCTCTTCAGCTCGACGAGCGCCTACGGCGCTCACCCGGACAATCCGGAGTTCCTGGAGGAGTCCGCGCCGCTGCGGCCCGCGGACTACGCCTACGGTCGCCACAAGAAGACCGTGGAGGAGATCTATCTCACCACGCCGCGGCGGCCGAATCTGGGTCTCGTCATCCTGCGGATGTGCACGGCCGTCGGCCCGAGCTACTACAAGCCGGGCGGTCTCGTGGCCGCTTTCGCCAAGTCGCCCGTCATGCCGCTCGTCGGCGGAGACGCACGCGTGCAGTGGATTCACGAGTTCGACGTGAAGGCACTCGTGTGGTGCGTCGTCGTCACTCCGGCGAAAAGCGGTATCTTCAACCTGGCACCGGACGACTGGACCTCCGCTTCGGCTATGGCGCAGGCGCTCGGCAAGCCGACGCTCCGCCTGCCCTACTGGCTGGTCCGGGGCGGGGTGGCCGCGGCCTGGTACCTGCGGCTGGGGACGACTTCGCCGCCGATGGTCCGGCTGATGCGCTACGGCATCGTGGCCACGCCGCGGAAGATCAGTGATTTCTTCGGTTACCGGTTCCGGTACGGATCGTTGGCCGCCTTTCTCGACGCGGTCGAGCGGCGCCGCGCCGCCGGGCTCCTTTGACCCCTTCGGCCGCCTTAAACGGCGGCCTTTTCGTTTTTGTGGTAAAATAATAGGTGAAGTAAATGACAAATATGCCAGATACCGATGACAAGAAATCGGCCGCGCCGGCCGCTGAAGCGGGCCTGCTGGTCGGCAAGCAGATGGCCGAATCCTACGAGCGGCTGATCCGCGAATACGCCGGCCGCGTGGACGAGCTGCAGAAGGAGAACGCCATCCTGCGCAGCCAGCATGAGTTCGTCAAAATGCTGTCGCACCAGCTGCGGACGCCGATTTCGGTCATCAAGCTGGGCCTGGAGACGCTCTACTCCGTACAGCGCGAGGAGCGCAAGCGCATGATTGCCGAGATGAGCCAGCGCGTGGACAACCTGACGGACATCATCGACAATTTCCTGCTCTACACGGAAGCATCCTACGGCTATTCCGTGGACAAGTCCTCCAGTTTCGCGCTGGCGGAGCTGGTACGCAAGGAGATCGAGAACGAGAAGCGGTTGGCGGACGAGAAGCGCATCACGTCCGAACTGGACCTGGACGACGCCGCGATGGTCTCGGGCGACAAGAAGGCCCTGGCTTGGGTGCTCAAGGTGCTGATCTCGAATGCCGTCTGGTACACGCGGGCCGGAGGCAAGGTTTCCGTTTCCGTGAAGGTCGCCGGCGATGCGGTGCGCTGCTCGGTCATCGACACCGGCATCGGCATCCCGGAAGTCGAGCAGAACAAGATTTTCGCGCCGTTCTTCCGGGCCACGAACGCCACGCTCGGCAAGAGCGAAGGCGACGGCGTCAGTCTCAACCTGGCGCGGCGCATCATCGAGACGCACGGCGGCCGCATCGGTTTCACGAGCGAGGAGTGGAAAGGCTCGACTTTCTGGTTCGAACTGCCGCGGGTGAAGTGAACCAGGCGTCACATCTGACCAACGCAAAATCGCGCCTCTGCGGCGCGATTTGGTTTTTGGGTGGTGCCGCCGGTCGGACTCGAACCGACATGACCTTGCGGTCGCGACATTTTAAGTGTCGTGTGTATACCATTTCACCACGGCGGCACGGTTTTAATGACGTTTAGCCGCTGAAGATTGCCATTTTTTGCGCGATTTGTCCACTCTATTGTCATTGCGAGGAGCGAAGCCGCAGCGGAGCGACGAAGCAATCTCGTGCTTGATTGGACGAGATTGCTTCGTCGGTCTGCGGACCTCCTCGCAATGACAACATCAATACGGCTCCACCGTTACTTCGAACCTCCGCACATTATGACCTTTTATTTTTCGGCTTCTTCAGCCATTTCAGCAGCTTCTCCACGGGCCAGGTGTTGATGACGTCCAGGGCCGTGGCCCAGCCGCGTCGGGCCGTGGCGAGGCCGAGCGGCAGATAGCGGTAGTGCTCCGGATGGTGCGCGTCCGAATCGATGCAGAGCTTCACGCCGTGGCGCAGGGCCAGACGGACATGGGCGTCGCGCAGGTCCAGCCGATCAGGCATGGCGTCGACCTCCAGGACGGTGTGCGTGCGGGCCGCCTCCTTGATGACCGCTTCCATGTCCAGGTCGAGGGGCTCGCGCGAGCCGATGAGCCGTCCGGTCGGGTGGAAGATGGCGTCCACGTGCGGGTGACGGACGGCGGCGAGCAGGCGGGCGGTCTGTTCCGCGCGCGGCAGGTCGAAATGCGAATGGATGGCCGCACCGACGAAATCCAGTTCCGCCAGCGTCTCGTCCGCGATGTCGAGCGAGCCGTCCTTGAGGATGTTGACCTCCGCGCCCTTGAGGATGCGGAACGGCCAGCCGGCCGCCGCGTACTGGGCGTTGAGGCTGTCGATGCGTTCCATCTGCTGTTTGAGCTTCTTTTCATCCAAGCCGCCGGTCATGGCCAGGGTCCTGGTGTGGTCGGTGACGGCGATGTATTCCAGATCAGCCGCGACGGCGGTCTCGGCCATCTTCTCGAGCTGGGCCGCGCCGTCGGTCCAGTCGGTCTGCACCTGCAGGTCGCCCTTAAGCGCGCCGTAGGGGATCAGCTTCGGCAGCTTCTTCACCGTAGCGGCCTCGATTTCGCCGCTGGCCGTGCGGATTTCCGGCGGCGGACAGGCCAGGCCCATGGCCGCATAGACCTCCTCTTCGGTGCGCGATGCCAAACGTTTCGCGCCGCGCCAAAGACCGTATTCGTTGAGTTTCAGACCTTTGGCGATGGCCAGCCGGCGCACCAGCACGTTGTGCTCCTTGTCGCCGGTGAAATACTGCAGGGCCGCGCCGTAGGCGTCCTCGGGCACGACGCGGACATCGGCGTTCATGCCGTTTTTGAGCCGGACCGTCGTTTTGGTCGGACCGTGCTCCAGCACCTCCGCCACCTCTGGCGATCCGGTGAACACGGCCATGGCCTTCTCCGGCTTGGAGGTGGTGACCAGGATGTCGAGGTCGCCGATGGTCTCCTGTCGCCGGCGGATCGATCCCGCCACTTCGGCGCGTTTCACTTCCGGCAGCGAACGAAGTTCCGCCAGCAGCCGCTCGGCGATGGGCAGGACTTCGCCCAGGAGGCGGCGGCCGGCGCCCCGCCGCAGGAAAGCGATGCTCTTCAGGATGTTCTCTTCCGTCTTGCGGCCGAAGCGGGGGAGGCCGCGGATGCGGCCGGCCTGGGCGGCGCGCTCCAGGTCATCGACGGTCTTGATCTTCAGTTTTTGGTAAAGCGCCTTGGCGGTCTTCGGGCCGACGTTCTCGACGGCGGTTAGGCCGAGGATATCCAGCGGATAGCGCTTCTTGAACCGCGCGTATTCCTTGAATGTGCCTTTGGCCAGGAGGTCGCGGATATGTTCCGCTATGCCAGCGCCCACGCCCGGTATCTTGGCGCGTAGGGCTTTTTCGCCGCCTTGCTCCAAGAGAGCGGCGGCATCCTCGGCCGACGTCTCGAGCGACTCCGCGGCGCGTTCATAGGCCGCAGGACGGAAAGCCACGCCCTCCATCTCGTAGAAGGCGGCCATCTCGCGCATGATCCGGGCCAGATCGCGGTTGGTAAACATGGGTGGATTATACACTTTCGACCTCAAATATGAATATCGTTTCGCTTCAAATGTGGTATAATTACTATTGATGAAATATTATAGTTATGGCCAGCAAGCTCGACGAGCTGAAAACCGAGATGAGCCGCATTAAGAAGCGCCTGGACGACCTGTCCGGCGAGTTGAAGGCGATTGGCTCCCGCATTAAGAAGAAGCGCGGCGACGCCGCCCTCGAAGAGGAAGCCAAGCGCATCGACGACCTGCGGCAGAAAATCGGCCGCCTGTAACCACGACTGATATGCCGACCAGCATCGAAAGGGGCAGCAACCGGCAGGAGGCGAATAAGTCAGAGTCCAAGCCGAACAGGCCGGTGGACGCGCTGCGCGACGCGGCGAAAGACAACGAAACCAAGATCAAGAATCTCGAAGCCACGGCCGAGATGCTCAGCAAGGATCCGGAAATGGCCAATGACGTAAAGGTTATTCAGGCCGAGATCAGCAAGGAGAAGGCCGGCCTGCAGCAGGTGCAGGAAAAAATCGTCGGCGAAACCGCCAAGGAAGATATCGCCGCGGATGCGAAGATCCCGGACAGCCTGAAACAGGTGCTGCAGAGCCGCATCGACAGGGGCGCCCGTTTTGACGAGGGTCTGCTTTCGGACGAACAGATGCCGGGCGGAGTCATCATGGATCTCAAGGGCGAT
>JAKAKZ010000047.1 GCA_021824285.1 bacterium | reverse complement strand
CCTCCGCCTCCTCGGCCATGGCCGAAATGATGAGCGGGGTGCGGGCCTCGTCGATGAGGATGGAGTCCACTTCGTCGACGATGGCGAAATTGAGCGGGCGCTGGACGCGAGCCTCCGGCTGCAAGACCATGTTGTCGCGTAGGTAGTCGAAGCCGAACTCGTTGTTGGTGCCGTAGGTGATGTCGGCCTGGTATGCCTCGCGGCGCGAAACCGGGCGCATGTAGTCCATCTGCACCAGGAACGAGCCGGTCTCGTCGCGCTTCTTGTCCGTCTCCCCGCCCTCCTCCTTGCCGGAAGCTTCTTTCAACTCTGCCTCGCCGAGCTCCTTGGTCTGCGGCGGCAGTTTCCAGGCCGAATCGTAGCGAAAAGCGGTGTCGTGGTTGATGACCGCGACCGAGAGGCCGAGCGCGTCATAGACCTGGCCCATCCAGGTGGCGTCGCGGCGGGCCAGGTAATCGTTGACGGTGACGACGTGCACGCCGAGGCCGGAGAGCGCGTTCAGGTAGACGGCGAGCGTGGCGGTGAGCGTCTTGCCTTCACCGGTGCGCATCTCGGCGATGGAGCCGCGGTGCAGGGCGAGCGCGCCCATGAGCTGGACGTCGTAGTGGCGCTGGCCGAGCGTGCGCTTGGCAGCCTCGCGGCAGAGCGCGAAGGCCTCGGGCAGGATATCGTCCAACGCTTCGCCCTTGGCCACGCGGGTGCGGAGCGCGAGACTCGCATCCTTGAGTGCCTCCGGCGACAGGCCGGCGTATTCCGCCTCGAGCGCGTTTACGCGCTCCACGGTCGGAGCCATGGCCTGGAGGACGCGCTCATTGGGGTCGCCGAAGATCTTCTTGAGCAGGGACATATTTAGGGGTTGGAGGTGTGGAGGTGTGGAGGTTATTAGGTTTTGAGTTGCTAAAAACCTTAAAACCTCAACACCTCAAAACCTCGAATAGTCAAAAGCCGTTCCCGCCGCGCGGGACCGGCTTGGCCGGAACGGTGTATTTATACTCTACCGACCGCATTGCGTCCACCTGCGCGCGTCAGGCGCCGTGGTGGCGGTGATCGGTCAGGATGCCTTTGTAGTCCAAGATCTGGCGTTCGGCGTCCTTCTTGGCATCGTTGATGGCGACATAGAGGTCCTCGTTCACGGCCTCGGCGTAGACGGCCTTGCCCGGCAGGCGGACATGGACCTCAGCGCGGAAGATGTCCCCCTTGGCGTGATGCTGCGACGTCTTACCGACTTCGACTTCGCCGCGCACCACGTCACCGAAACGGGCGGTGATCTTGTCCATTTCGTCCATGTGCTTCTGGACGGCGTCACGGATGGCGTCAGTGAGTTCGAGGTTCGTGGCTTTGATGTCGATACGCATAGAAAGTTCCGCTGGCGCGGCGATTTAGATATGAATCAGAATCCGACGTATTCGATCTCTTCGACGAGCGACACGACGCCCTTGGTCATGTTGCGGATCTTCGTCTTGACCGTGGCCATGAGCGCGACCATATCGTCGGCCCGCGCCTCGCCGTCATGGACGAAGAAGTTGGCGTGCTTGTCGGATACCCAAGCGTGGCCGACTTTCAGGCCCTTGAGCTGGGCACGGTCGATGATCCAGCCGGCCGGCACCGTACCTGCGGCCGTGAGGGGTATTTCCTCGTCCTTGTTCAGGTCGAGCGTGCGGCGCAGGGACTCCACATCCTCCGGAGATTCGGGCTTCCAGTTGGTAAAGACGCAGCCGGCGCAGGCGTACTCGATCGGCTGCTTGTCGCGCTTGACGGTGAGATTGTGGCGGATTTTTTCCTTGAGCGCGGCGCTGTCCGCGTTCGGCCGCAGGCGGAACGTCGCGGACAGGATAATGTAGCCGCCATCGGTCTTGAAGACGCTATTGCGGTAGGAGAAGGCGCACTGGTCGTTCGTGAGCACCTGCTCGACACCGTCCTTGAGCACGCGGGCCGACTCCAGCACGTCCTTCACCTCGCCGCCGAACATGCCGGCGTTGCCGCGGACCGCGCCACCGACCGTTCCCGGCAGTCCGATCGCCCAATCCAGGCCTTCAAGTCCCGCCTCGACGGAGCGCATGCCGAGGAAGCCGATGGGGATGCCCGAATCGGCGATTACGGCCGTGCCGTCCACGCGATAGTTACGCGCCGCCAGCCGCAGGACCAGGCCCTTCACGCCGCTGTCCGCGACCAGCATGTTGGAGCCGCCGCCGAAAACGAAAATCGGCAGTCCGAGTCCCTTGGCCGTCTGAACCGCCCGAACGGTGTCCTCGGCGCAGGTCGATTCGAAATAATACTCCGCCGGACCGCCGATCCGGTAAGTGGTATGGGCAGCCATCGGTTCGTTTTCCCGGACCGTGGCGGCGATCTTGGAACGAAGCTCGTCAATCAGCGGCATAACCTTAGAGACCTCTGCAAAACTCGCTTTCGTTGCGAAATCGTGCCGTTTCGAGGCGAAAAATTGCAGAAGCGACGATGTTTATGCGGAGCATAAGCAGAGGAGCTTATGCGATTTTGCAGCCGAAGCGGCACGATTGCAGCAGAAATGGAGTATTGCGGAGGTCTCTTTATTACGCCCGTCATTGTCGCACGTCCGATGAGCGACTGACAAGACTTCTGGCAAGGGCATGGATGTCGCCGGCGCCCATGAGCAGCAGGAGGTCATCCGGCGCGGCCCGCTCATGGAGCAGGGCTTCGGTTTCGGCCAGCGTGGCGCGGAAAAAGACCCCGCGCTTGCGTCCGTGCTCGGCGTCGCGCTCCCGGACCGCTGAGGCCAGGTCGGCGGAGCTGATGCCTGAGTCCTCCGCCCGTTCCCGGCCGGCGACATCGAAAATCTCAGGCAGGACGAGCAAGTCGGCACCGTCGCAGGCCGCGACGAATTCGTTGAACAGGACCCGGGTACGGTGCCGCTGGTGCGGCTGGAAGACGAGGACGATCCGGCTCCGCGGAAACGCCTGCCGCGCGCCGGCGAGCGTCTCGCGGATGGCCGCGGGGTGATGGCCGTAGTCGCTCACCACGGTGCAGCCGCGGAAGTCGCCTAAGCGCTCGAACCGGCGCCAGAGTCCGGTGAAGCCGGACAAGGCCGCGCGTACGCTCTCGGGCGTCGCGCCGAGCTGCAGGGCGGCGGCCGCCGCGGCCAAGGCGTTATGGACATTGAACAGGCCGGGCAGCGGCAGGGTACAGATACCTAAGTCCTCTTCCGCGGCGCCGCCGTGCAGCAGCCGGAACTCCTGACCCGCCGGACCGACAGACAGGACGCGGGCGGCGTAATCGGCCGGGGCGCCCAGGCCGTAAGTGACGAACGGTGCGGTCGGCCGCAGCTCGTGGAAACAGACATGATCGTCCGCGTTCAGAATGAGCTTGCCGTCCGGCGGCAGGCGCTCGATGTAGGCCTGGAAAGTCTCGCGGATGTGCGCCAAGTCACGGTAATAGTCGAGATGGTCCTCCTCGATGTTGGTGAGTACGATGACGCGCGGCGAGAGGCGCAGCATGTTGGCGTGATGTTCGCAGGCCTCAACCACGAAAAGATCGCTCTGGCCGTAGCGGAGATTGCGGTCCGGCCAACCGTTGACCTTGGAGCCGACGATGACCGTCGGGTCCAGCCCCGCACGCTCGAGCATCAGGCCCAAAAGCGCGGTCGTGGTGCTCTTGCCGTTCGTGCCCGAGACCGCGACCGTGCGGCGGCCCGCGGAAAACTCGCCGAGGAAGGCGAAGTAGCTCAGCTCGCGCACGCCGCGGCGACGGGCTTCCACGCGCTCGGGATTTGATTCCGGCACGGCGTCAGAATGGACCAGCAGGTCGATGGCCGCCGGCACGTTGGCGGCGGCGTGCCCGAAGGCGACGGGGATGCCCGCGGCCCGCAGTTCGGCGGTCGCCTCGTTCGGCCGCAGATCGGAACCGCTGACTTCAGCACCAAAATATTTCAATAGTTTGGCCGCGGCGGAGACGCCGATGCCGCCGACGCCGACCAGATGCACCCGACGGATTCCTGCGGGAAATGCCATAGGCCAGAAGAACAGCGCAATTATACACTGACCGCCGCCGAAAAACGAAAAACGCCCCGAGTGGGGCGTCAGATCACTGGCCGGGCGGCTCGCGCAGCCGCGCGAGCCGGCGGTCGATCCGGGTGAAGTACCTACCGAGGAGGTCGAGCTCCGCCTGCCGACGGTCCAGCTCGCCCCGCTGCTCGGCGAGCTCCGCCACGGACTGCCGTTGCCGCTCGCGCGCGGCATCGTAGTCCATCGTCTCATCGGACAGCAGGCTCATGAGAAACCAGCAGTCCTCGAAGTTGAGCTGGAGCCGGGTCCGCTGTTCGGTCTCCTCCAGCTCGAGCCGCTGCTCTTCGGTCCGGAGTTCCGGACTGTCGGCGATGGTGCGGGCGGACCGCACACGGGCCAAATACTCCCGCAGGAGGCGAAGGCGTTCGGATTTGGCGTCCCCATCGACAAGCAGCTGGTTCAGGACCTGCGTCAGCTCCAAACGGCGCTCTTGAGCGGTCACGCTCACCTCCATGTCAAAAGGACGACGTGACCTTAGCCCATCCTGGGACCTTGGGCAAGGCTCGCCGCCCCGACTTGGCGAAACGAAAAAGAGACGCCGTATGGCGTCTCTCAAGTCCGTGGATTCATCCGAGAGCGAAGACCGCTCCGGCCTCCGTCCGCCGATCACCGGCGTAACCGGCAATGCCGGCGAAGACGTGACGCCGTTCGGTCTCGGACGCCGGCACGGTCACGGTCGTGCCGGGCACGACGTCGGGCCGCGAGTCGTAGACGACCTTGTACCGCGCCGTGCTCATCGCATCAACGAAGCGGCGGAAGGCCAAGGGCGAGACCGCGCCGAGCAACGTGCCGAAGGCCCGCAGGTGCCAGCCGCTGAAGATCGCGCCCTCCTCCACGGTGCAGGGCTCGCTGAAGATCCGCAACGGGAACAGTTCTGACCGCGCCGCCAGCTCCCAGAAGGGCAGGGCGAGCGCCACCGGAAAGGCAGCGGACAGGAACAGGCCGCGGATCACGGCCACTGGCTCGCGCCGCAACCCGACCTCGGGCGCTTCGCGGTCCAGATCCTCGGCCCAGGCGACCACGAGCGGCGCCTGCTCCGGCAGCAGGCTGCACAGGAACGGGCCGAGGTGGCCGAATTCCGCCTCCCGAGGCGGACGAAAGCCGCGCCCCACGGCATAGACCGCGTACGCCAGCTTGGTCAGCAGCCGCGCCCGAACATCGCGCTGGGCGTCGGCAGTCGCAGCCACAAACAAGGTGGCGGCGAGAGTGGCTCCCGCCTCCCCTTCGTTGCTCATCTGGCGGAAAAACTCATCGAGGGCATAGCCCGCCTGCGAACGGGAAATGCCCGCGGGTGGCTTGGTCCCGGAACGGCCCTGCTCCCACAGGACAGCCGTTTCCAGGCATTTGGTCATGCGGTTCTCCAGTTGGCTCTTCTTGCAGGCGCAGTCGCCCCGAGACGCGGCCATTTTATCCTCCGGAGTAATGGCAACCAGCTTATGGAAGGAACGTTGCGCCGACCTTAGCGCATTCGGCTATTTTGGCAAGAGCGGAAAGGCGGACGGAGAGACGGGCTTTCCTTCTTTCTTTTTCTCTTTCTCTCTCAATCTCTAGCCGATCGGCCTGCGGCAGATAGTAACCAGATTCTTGCCGCGCCAGGCCGGTACGGCAACGCCGTCGGCCCAATAGCGGTTCTCCAGAAGTTCGAATCCGGCGGCCCGGCAGAGTCGGGCGATTTCGCCGCGGCGGAAGGCGTGGCAGTAGCGTTCGACCGGAACCGCGGAGGCCTTCCAAGGCAGCAGGAGATCGAACGGGTCGAGTCCGCCACGCCGCAAAAGCACGTCGGCCAAAGCGCGCAGATGGATCCGCCAATAGCGCGGCCGCCACATGCCCCAATTCGTCAGGTAGAGCGTTCCTCCTGGCTTAAGGACGCGATAGAATTCCTGGAACGCCTTGGCGCGGTAGGCGGCTGACGGCACGTGATGCAGCACTGCGGCAGCAAGCGCGGCGTCGAACTCCCGGTCGCCGAACGGCAAAGAGGTCACTGAACCGCTCCGGAACTCGGCCAGCTGGTCCATGACGCGCCGGCGTGCCTCGCCCAGCAGCCGTTCGGAGGCGTCAACGCCCACATATTCTATTGCCAGGCCCGCCAGCGCCTGATACGCTCTGCCGTTGCCGCAGCCGGCATCCAGCACCCGATCGCCGTTCTTCACGAACTCCCGGAACCTGGCCAGTTCAGGCCAGAGGCGCTCGCGGGAAGCCGAAAACTCCGGCGCGATGGCGTCGTAGCAGTCCCGCACTCCCGACATGATTTCCCGTGCCAAATCCTCCCGCATAGAAAACAGCGCCGCAACCGCGGCCGCCATCATTGAAGCACTCCTCAAGCGCAAGAGGCAATCGGCCCAGGCCATCCGCGAGACGTCCCGCAAGATCGCCGCGTCCCGCCGCGACCGCATTCCGCCGACGGCTGCGCTGCGCCGGGCCTATGCCGCGGCGGTCGCCCGCGACCCGTCCCGCCGCCGGCCGGAACTGGACCGGCTGCTCGTGCGCCGCGGCGTCCGCTCGCTGTCCGGCGTCGCGGTCGTGACGGTCCTCACCAAGCCCTACCCCTGCCCGGGCCGCTGCGTCTACTGCCCGACGGACGCGCGCATGCCCAAGAGCTACCTGCCGGACGAGCCGGCAGCGGCCCGCGCCCTCGGCCACCGCTTCGATCCTTTCCGCCAGACGGCATGGCGTCTCATGGCGCTCGCGGCCAACGGCCATCCGACGGACAAGGTCGAGCTGATCGTCAAAGGCGGCACGTGGTCGAGCTACCCCTGGGATTACCAGCGCTGGTTCATCAAGCGTTGCTTCGACGCCTGCAACGCTTTCGGACGGAGCGGCAGCCGCGCCGCCCGGACGCTCGCTGCGGCCCAGTCGCGCAACGAGAATGCCCAGGCCCGCATCATCGGTCTGACGCTCGAAACGCGGCCTGACCGCATCACGCCGACGGAGATCGTCCGCCTGCGCGACCTGGGCTGCACGCGCGTGGAGCTGGGCGTGCAGTCCGTGGACGACCGCATCCTCGCGGCCGTGAAACGCGGCCACGACACCGCAGCCGTCGTCCGCGCGGCCAGCAGCCTCCGCGCCGCCGGCTTCAAGACCGATTTCCACCTGATGCCGCAGCTGCCGGGCGCCACGCCGTCCTCTGACCTGGCCGAAATTGAAGAAATATTCAGCAATCCCGACTACCGGCCGGACATGATCAAGATCTACCCCTGCACGGTCGTGCCGCAGGCCGAGCTCTACGGCTGGTGGAAGGCGGGACGCTACACGCCCTACCCGGACGACGAGCTGGTCGAGATGCTGATCGCCGCGAAATCCCGCCATGTCCCCCGCTGGTGCCGCATCTCCCGGCTCATCCGCGACATCCCCTCGAACAACATCGTGGCCGGCAACGCGATGACTAACCTGCGCGAGACCGTCCAGCGCGAAATGAAGAAGCGCGGCCTGACCTGCCGCTGCCTGCGCTGCCGCGAAATCGGTCATGCCGCCAAAACCGCGCCGCACCTGCACCGCGCCAGGCCGCGGCTGTTCGACGACAGCTACGAGGCCTCCGGCGGCACCGAACATTTCCTGAGTTTCGAAGACCGGTCCCGCCGCGCGATCTTCGCCTTCTGCCGCCTGCGCCTGCCGCCGCAGCCGCCGGATGCGGAAATCGCCGCGCTCCTGCCGGAGATCGACGGTGCCGCTTTCGTGCGCGAACTGCACACTTACGGCCAGCTCGTTCCCATTGCCGGCCGCACGGCGCGCGCCAGCCAGCACACCGGTCTCGGCCGGCGTCTGCTCGCCGAGGCCGAGCGGCTCGCGGCGGCGGCCGGTTTCCGGCGCTTGGCCGTCATCGCCGGCGTGGGTGTCCGTCCCTACTACCGCAAACTGGGATATCGGTTGGTGGGAACGTATATGGTTAAGAAGTTGGAGAAGCGGAAAAATTGAGAGAGAGAGAGAGAGAGAGAGAGAGAGAGAGCAAC
>JAKAKZ010000046.1 GCA_021824285.1 bacterium | reverse complement strand
GGTCTCCACGGATTTCATCCACGATGACCGTTCCTCCATCTACGACGCCAAGGCCACCCTGCAGAATAACCTCAAGGGGGAGAAGCGCTTCTTCAAGGTGGTGGCCTGGTACGACAACGAATGGGGTTACTCGCTCCGTCTCGCCGAGATGGCCGCTATCGTCGGCGGACCGATCGCCTCCAAATAGCCTCTCGACAGGTCATCGCGGGAAGTCCGGCCGCTACGCCGGACTTTCGCTTTTGTGCTAAAATAATCGGCGATAAGCGTAAAACCTCAATGTCAGCCCGATGTCTCCAACCATCCTTTGGGACCTGGCTCTTGCCCTAGTCCTAACCGGCATCCCGCTCTTCCTGCTCTGGCGCTTTCGGCATCCGCGCGCCGCGGAGTCGCCGCTCTTGTGGTTTCTCGGCGCGATCCTGCCCGTGGTCTGGGCCGTAGTCTTCTACGGCAGTTTCATCGAACCGCGCTTCCTGACCGTACGCCGCTTCCCGGTCCGGCTTGGCGACTCCGGCCGGCACCTGACCGTCGCGGTCATCTCCGACACGCATCTCGGCGGCTACCGCGAGGCCGATTGGGCCAGAAGGCTGGTGGACCGTACCAACTCCCTGACGCCGGATCTCATCCTGCTCGACGGCGACCTCGTTACCTCAGCGGTCGGCATCAAGGAACTCACGCCTTTCAAGGGTTTCCGCGCCAAGTACGGCACTTACGCCGCTCTCGGCAACTGGGATTACCGCGCCGGGGCCGTAGACGTGCGTCAGGCGCTCGGTTCGCTCGGCATTCCGACGGTCACCAACCGTTCCTATGCCGTCGGGGAAGGGGAGACGCCGCTGCGGCTCGTCGGCCTCGACGATTTCCAGTACGGCCGACCGGACTGGAGTCAGGCGCTCTCCCAGGTGCCTGCCGGCGCGCCGACCATCCTGCTGGCCCACAATCCGGATTTTGCGCCGCAGGCCGAAATCCACGGCATGGGCCTGATGATTTCCGGCCACACCCACTGCGGCCAGATCCGCCTGCCGTTTTTAGGGTCGGTGGTGCCGCTCCCGACGCACATCGGCCGCCGTTTCGACTGTGGCCTGTTTGACTACGGTCAGCTGCGGCTGTTCATCTCCGCCGGCGCCGGCGAATCCGGCCCGCGTGCCCGCCTCTTCGACCCGCCGGAGATCGCCGTACTGGAGGTCTTCTATTAGCAGGAGCGGAGATGCGCAGACGCGGAGATTCGGAGTAGTTTAACGGCGATTCTTTGCATCTCTGCGTCTCCGCAACTACGTATCTCCCAAAAGTGCTATAATAATGAAGATAAAATTTTCCGGGCCAACCTATGAAACTTAACTCGCTTTCGCGGTTCAAGAGCCTCAAGGGCAAGCGCGTGCTCCTGCGCGTGGATTTCAATATCCCCCTTGGCACGGGCAAGATCGGCCCGGAGGAGATGTTCAAGCTGCAGGCCTCCGTGGAGACGGTCGCGCATCTCTCCGACCTCGGCGCCCGCACTATCCTCGTGTCCCATCTTGGCCGTCCGAAAGACTGCGAACCGGAACTCTCGCTCGCGCCCGTTGTCCGGCGTTTCGCCAAGCTTCTTGGCAAAAAAGTGTCCTTCGTCGACGGTTGCCTGGAGGAGGAGGGCGACGCCGTCCACAAGAAGGTCGAAAAGATGAAGGACGGCGACATCATCGCGTTGGAGAACATCCGTTTCTACAAGGGCGAGGAGAAGAACGACATCTTCTTCGCGCGCCGCCTCGCCTCGCTCGCGGACGTCTTCGTCAACGACGCCTTCGCCGTCTGCCACCGTTCCGCCGCCTCCGTGGTCGGCGTGGCCAAGCTCCTGCCGTCCGCGGCCGGCCTGCTGCTCGAAAAGGAAGTGGCGGCGCTCTCCAAACTCCTGGAGAAGCCCAAGAAGCCGTTCGTCGTGCTCATGAGCGGCATGAAAATTTCCTCAAAATTGCCGACCCTCAAGAACCTGCTGGGCATCGCGGACAAGGTTATGATCGCCGGCGGCCTAGGCGTCAGCTGCTACAAGGCCCTGGGCTACGGCTCCGGCCTCATGGCCATCTCCGATGAGGACGTACGGCTCGCCAAGCTGATACTCAAGCACAAGAACCTCATTATCCCGCGCGACGTGGTGGTCACGACCCACCCGATCGGCAAGGGCAAGGTCCGGGTGGCCGCGGTGCACGACATCCGGCCGAACGAGGAAGTGGTGGACATCGGTCCGGAGACCATCCGGCGCTACGCCGAGGAGATCAAGAAGGCCAAGACCATCGCCTGGAACGGGCCGGTGGGCCATTTCGAGACCAAGATGTTCAGCCACGGCACCTTGGCGCTCGGCCGGCTGATCGCCGCCCGGTCCCGGGGCCGCGCTTTCGGCGTAGCCGGCGGCGGAGAGACCGTGACCGCGCTTCTTGGCACCGGCATGTCCGAATGGATGGACCACATCTCCACGGGCGGCGGCGCCATGCTGGAGTTCCTGGAGGGCAAGACGCTGCCGGGCATCAAACCGCTATTAAAGAAATAAGAGCGGAAGCGCGGAGACGCGCGGATGCGGTGAACGATCGCCGGATTTCTCCGCCCCGCTCATGACTTCAGGATTTCAACTCTCAACTCTTAACTCTCAACTCTTAACTCTCAACTTTAAACCACCACCCTATGGATTGTTCCAAACACCCCAAGGCGGCTGCCGTGTTCGGCCTCCTGCTCGCCGCGGTCCTGCTCGCGCTCGCGGCCTGGCTCGGACTCAAGGCCCGCAATGAGGCCCGGCAGTACAAGTTCATCGGCGTGCCTGTCGAAAGCCACGTCATCAGCGTGACCGGTGAAGCGAAGATCGCGACCGTGCCGGACATCGCCGCCATCGACCTCGGCACCACCATCGAGCGGTCGAGCGTAGCCGCGGCCCAGCAGGAGAATACGCGGATCATGAACGCGCTGAACGCCAAGCTCAAGGACTTCGGCGTCGAAAGCAAGGACCTGCAGACCACCAACTACACTATCTATCCGGCCTACGACTGGAACAACGGCAAGCAGACGCTTCGCGGGTATACCGTCTCGCAGAGCCTGCATGTGAAAATCCGCCAGCTCGACAAGGTGGGGGACATCATCGGTGCGGCCGGTGAGCTCGGCGCCAACCAGGTCGGCGGCATCAACTTTACCATCGACAATCCGGATAAGATCCGTGCCGAAGCCCGTCTGCAGGCGCTTCAGGTCGCTAAGGAAAAGGCCGGTGCGCTCGCCAAGGTGGCCGGCGTGACGCTCCGCCGCGTGGTCAGTTTCCAGGAATCCGGCGATGCGCCTCAACCGGTCCCGATGTACGCTTATAAGGCGGAAGCGGTCGGCATGGGCGGGGGCGGTCCCTCCGTCGAAGCCGGCAGCACGGAAGTCGTCGTCGACGTGACCGTTACCTACGAGATTGAATAACCGGGCCGCGCGCCCGCCGGCCGCCGCCCTATCAGCGGCGGCGCGGTTTTCCTGACGAACCATATGGACACCAAGATTTCCTCGATGCGCGCCCATGAGATTCTTGATTCGCGCGGCAACCCGACCGTCTGGGTCAAAATCAGGCTGGCTGACGGTTCTGAAGGCGTCGCTTCCGTGCCGTCCGGCGCCTCCACTGGCGTCCATGAGGCCCTGGAGCTGCGCGACGGCGACAAGGGCCGCTACGGCGGCAAGGGTGTGCTCAAGGCCGTGGCCAACGTCAACGGCCAGCTGGCGGAAAAGCTCAAAGGCATGGATGCGGCTGACCAGCGCAAGCTGGACGAGGCCATGCTGCAGCTCGACGGCACGGAGAACAAGTCCAAGCTCGGCGCGAATGCCATCCTCGGTGTGTCGCTTGCCGCCGCCCGTGCGGCCGCGGCGGCTCACGGCCAGCCGCTCTACAAGGACCTGCGCCGCGCTTTCGCGCTCGGCGAGAAGCCCTGGGCCCTACCGCTCCCGATGATGAACATCCTGAACGGCGGCGCGCACGCCGATTTCGCGCTCGACATGCAGGAAACGATGATCATCCCGCAGGCCAAGCGGTTCGCGGAGCGCGTCCGCGCCGGCAGCGAGATCTATCATGCGCTCGGCGCCCTGCTCAAGAAGAAGGGATTCGCCGTCACGGTCGGCGATGAGGGCGGCTTCGCGCCCAAACTCGCGGCCAACGAGGAAGCCTTTGCGGTCGTGCTCGAGGCCGTCGCCGCCGCCGGCTATCGGGCCGGCACGGACGTGATGCTCGGCGCCGACGTCGCCGCTTCCGAGTTCTACGACGCGGAACGCAAGATCTACGACATGAAGGTCGACAAGGCCCGGCGCACGGCAGCAGACATGGCGGTCATGTACGGGCAGTGGCTCGGCAAGTATCCGATCGCCACGCTTGAGGATGTCCTCGCCGAGGACGACTGGGACAACTGGCAGGCGGTCACCCGCGAGCTCGGAGAGAAGCTGACGCTTGTGGGCGACGATCTCTTCGTCACGAACGTCAAGCGCCTCCAGCAGGGGATCGACCGCAAGGTGGCCAACGCCATCCTCATCAAGGTGAACCAGATCGGTTCGCTCACCGAGACCATGGATGCCATCTCTCTGGCGCAGCGCAACGGCTACAAGATCGCCATTTCGCACCGTTCCGGCGAGACGGCGGACACCTTCATCTCCGACCTGTCCGTGGCCGTCGGTTCCGAGTACATCAAGACCGGGTCTCTGTCGCGCAGCGAGCGGCTGGAGAAATACAACCGCCTCATGGAGATCGAGGAGGAGCTCGGCGGGTGATTGCCGCTATTGTATCGAGAAGGTTTAGAGGTCTAGTGGTTTAGCAGTGAAAGAGAACCGCGCCCGATGGGGCGCGGTTTGATATTTCAGCGGCATGACCTCTAAACCTCTAGACTGCTAAACTCCTAAACCCGAACAATTGACTCCGCCCAGCCATCATGGTTACATCCCCGCGTTCTTTCACTGCAGCTCTCGACACCGATAGGAGATGAGATGAGCAAGCGGAATCAACTAGCCGAAGCCGGCCTCGATGTCGGCCAGACGCGGACCAAGCTGTATTGGGAAAGCGAAGAAGGCCTGGTGAACTGGTCCGAACTGAAGAATGCGGCCGCCCTGGCGAATTACCGGCGCGGCGCCGCCGACCCGTACCGCGTCAACGTGACCGGTTTGGGGCCGCTGCCGGAGATCGAAGGAATCCGGTTTATCCGACCGGAGGGTGACTTGCTTACGAGCGAGATCGTCACCCAGGCGCGCGGCGCCGCCTACCTCATGCGGCGTCAGGTGCGGCCGCCCCCGGAAGACCACCTCGTGGTCTCCGTGGGCACCGGTACCTCCTACGCGTTAGTGTCGCGCTCGGGCGTCACGCCGCTTCTCGGCAACGCCCTCGGCGGCGGCTTTTTGGCCGGCCAGTTCTCCCTCATGGGCCTGACCGTGCGCCAGTACATCTCCGCCTTCAGCGAGTACGAGGAGGGTACGCCGCTCGACACGCTTCTCTCCGATCTGCTGCCGGAGCTGTCGGGCACGCCGGCCGGCCGGCTGGTTGCGGCGCATTTCGCCAAGGCCAACCGCCGGAGCCGCCTCGAAGACCTGCTGGAAACAGCGGTGCACTGCGTGGCCACCGCCGTGGCGCGCGACCTGCTCCTTTTCCGCCAGTACGGGAACTGCCCGCCTACCGTCATCTTGGTCGGCGGCGTCCCGGCCTCGATGCCGAAGTTCCTGCGCTACCTGCGCGGCTACACCGATGAGCTCGGCCTCACCCTGCTCGTGCCCAACGTCTGCGAGTTCGCAGGGGCCGCCGGCGCCTTCATCCGGGACAAGTGAATCTTCTGCGGATCGCACCAGCCGGTCCGCTTTTTCGTTAAGCCAAAAATAAGGCTGTTTTGCCCGCCCGCGCACCACTGTTCCGACCCCCTCCTGTCCGGCTCCGATTATCTACAACCTCGAACTACCGCCTACAGGATAAACAAGTTATAATCACCGCATATGTCAGATAAAACTCAGAAAACCGCGGTCAATCCCCGGGGGCCGGTCGTTTTGGCTATTTTAGACGGTTGGGGCGTTGGTCCGGCTGGAGCGGGGAACGCGATCACTGCCGCGAAAACACCGTTCCTGGATTCGTGCCGGCGCCACTATCCGTATTCCGAATTGCTGGCGCACGGCCGCTATGTCGGTCTGCTGCCGGACCAGGAAGGCAATTCCGAGGCCGGGCATATGAACATCGGCGCGGGCCGTGTCGTGAGGCAGGATATCATCTTCGTTTCCGAGTCCATCAAGGACCACACTTTTTTCAAGAATACGGCCTTCAAGGAGGCGCTTAAGCATGCCCGCAAGTACAAGAGCCGTGTCCACCTCATGGGCCTGCTGTCGAACGGCAACAGCGCCCACTCTTCGCCGTCGCATCTCTTCGCGCTGCTCGACCTCATGCGCGCGGAGCGCATGGAGAACGTCCGCCTGCATCTCTTCACCGACGGCCGCGACTCGCCGCCGTTCTCCGCGACGCGTCTGCTGCACGATGTTGAGGCGCATCTTGATGAGAACCAGAAGATCGCTTCCGTTCAGGGCCGTTTCTACGCCATGGACCGCAACAAGATCTGGAAGCGCACCGAATCGGCCTACAACTGCATCGTCAACGGCGAGGGCCTGGTCGCGCCGGCCGCCCACGTGGCCATCCTGCGCGCCTACAACCGCGGAGAGTCCGACGAGTTCATCATGCCGACCGTCATCACCGACGAGAAGCACGAGCCGATCGGCATGGTGCAGGAAAATGACGTCATCTTCTATTTCAACCTGCGGTCTGACCGCGCGCGCCAGCTCACCAAGTGCTTTGTCCAGCATGATTTCGAGTCGCGCAACGCCGATTCGTTCAAGCGCAAGCGCCATTTCAAGTCCCTGCGTTTCGTGGCCATGACGGATTTCGGTCCGGACTTGCCGCACGTGCTGACCGCCTTCCCCAGCCGTGATGTCCCGAACGGCCTCACTTTCCTGCTTTCCGGCCACCGCCAGTTCTATATCGCCGAAAGCGAGAAATACGCCCACGTGACCTATTTCTTCAACGGCGGCTATGCCGATACCGTAGCCGCGGAAGAGCGCATGCGCGTGCCTTCGGCTTTCGTCGCGCACCATGACAGCAAACCCGAGATGCGCGCCCGACTGATCGGTGATGAGGTGATCCGCCGTCTCCGGACCGGAACATACAATTTCATCTGCCTGAATCTCGCCAACGCCGACATGGTCGGGCACACCGGCAACTTCAAGTCCACGATCAAGGCCTGTGAGACAGTCGACGAGGTGCTCGCCAGGATATCCGAGGCGGTCCTCGCCCAGAAAGGCCATCTGATCATCACGGGTGACCACGGCAACGCCGAAGTGAAGCTCAACCATGAGACCGGCGAGGTCATGACCGAACACTCCTGCAATCCCGTGCCTTTCCACCTGATCAGCGATAAGTTCAGACGGGCGCAGGTCGGTCACGGGATGCTCGCGGACGTGGCTCCGACCATTCTCGATATCATGGATATCCCTAAACCGCCGGAAATGACCGGGTTTTCCCTTTTGCGATAGTCTCCGGCGGGTGATCGCCGGGGCGGACGATGCCAGTTATGGCAGAGCACAAGCACAAACCAGTCGTACTGATAGTCATGGACGGGTGGGGCGTCGCCCCGCCCGGCGACGGCAATCCCTTGGCTGCCGCCAATTTGCCGGTCTTCGGCGAGATCATGAGTGTCTTTCCGACCATGACCGTGCGCGCCTCCGGCGAGGCTGTCGGCCTTTCATGGGGCGAGATGGGCAATTCGGAAGTCGGTCACATCACCATCGGCGCCGGCCGCATCTATTATCAGTCGCTGCCCCGCATCAACATGGCCATCCAGACCGGCGATTTCTTCCAGCGCGACGTCTTTCTGGAGGCGGTGCAGCACTGCAAGAAGAACCGCTCGACCTTCCACGTGATGGGCATACTCTCGCCGGGCGGCGTCCACGGGCTCGACGAGCATATCCATGCGCTGCTGCTTCTCGCCAAGCAGAACGGACTTACCGACGTGGCGGTTCACCCGATGCTCGACGGCCGCGACTCCATCTACAACACGGGCATCGAGTTCATCAAGCAGTTGGAGAAGAAGTTCGCCGAGCTCGGCGTCGGCCGCATCGGCTCCATCTCCGGGCGCTATTACGCCATGGACCGCGACAACC
>JAKAKZ010000008.1 GCA_021824285.1 bacterium | reverse complement strand
GACGTGGCGCATATTTTGGTTGGGGGAGAGAGAGAGAGAGAGAGAGAGAGAGAGAGAGAGAGAGAGAGAGATTGGATCGGCATTGATGTCGCCGGCGGCGGAGCTATCTCTCTTTATCTCTTTCTCTATACATCTCTATTGTAAAATTAAGCCAATTATAGAATAAAAAAGCTCCTTTGGTAAAGAAGCTTTGAGGCGGAGCGAAAACCTATTGGGCGGCCTTCTTCAGGCGCTCCAGAATGGCCTCCTTCGTCTGGACGCCGACGGCCACGTCCACGGGCTGACCGCCCTTGAAGATCATGGTCGTGGGGATGCTCATGATGCCGTAGTTCGCGGCGGTGGTCTGGTTCTCGTCGACGTTCACCTTACCGACGCGGTAGCCCTTGCCGTCGAGCTCGGTGTGCAGCTCATCGATGATCGGCCCCAGGATGCGGCACGGACCGCACCAGGGCGCCCAGAAGTCGACGAGCACCGGTTCCGGCGATTTGAGGACTTCCTCCTGGAAATTGTCGTCGGTGAAAGCGCGGGCCATATGGTTGCTCCTGGTGTGACGGAAGATAAAGATTGGTACCCACTGGTACCGCGTTAATGATAACACCCACTGCGCAAAAAAAGGAGTTGCGGTCAAGAGTAGATTTTTACGGAGAGAGAGAGAGAGAGAGAGAGAGAGAGAGAGAGAGAGAGAGAGAGAGAGAGAGAGAGATTGAATCGGCATTGATGTCGCCGGCGGCGGAACTTTCTCTCTTTATCTCTTTCTCCCTCAACAAAAAACCGGCCCTCGCAAGGGCCGGTTTTTCTGTTACGCGTTGAACGTCAGTTTCTTCTCCTTCTTCTCCTGGAGGAAGACCTCGATGATGTCGCCGACGAGGATGGCGGGCCGGACCGAGACCTTGATGCCGCATTCCTGGCCGCTCCGCACTTCCTTCGTATCGGTCTTGCCGGTCTGCAGCTGGAGCACCGAGCCTTCGCCGATGGGATCCTGGCCGCGGTAGACGACGCAGTTGGCCCCGGCCTGCAGCTTGCCGTCCGTGACGCGGCCACCGACGATCTGTCCGGTCTTGTCCGAACGGAACACGGCCAGCACCTCCAGCTTGCCGAGCTGGGTCGTGATGACCTCGGCGGGCACGAGATCCTGCATGCGCCTCTTCAGCTCGTCGAAAATCTCGTAAATGATGCGGTAGAGATTGATCTTGACCTTCTTGTCGCGGGCCAAAATCTGGGCCTGGCGGGTGGCCTGGACGTTGAAGCCGATGAGGAAGGCGCCCGTGGATTCGGCCCGCAGGATGTCGCCGTCCGTGATGTTCCCGAGGCCCTTGCCGACCACGGCGATGCCGACTTCCGGCGTCTGCAGTTTCTCGAGCGTGCCCATGATGGCCTCGAGCGAGCCCAGCACGTCACACTTCAGCACGATATTGACCATCTTGCGGTCTTTGGCGTCCTTGAGGTCGCCGCCGCCGGCCGTGGCGGCCACAACCTGCTTATCGATGGCATACTGCTTGCGGACCTGCTTGAGATCGGCGCCGTCCTCCGGCACTTCGCAGACATCACCGACCTGCGGCGCGCTCTTGAATCCGAGGATCTTCACCGGCATGCTCGGACCGGCCTCCTCCACGCTCTGGCCGTTCCAGTCCCGCATGGCGCGCACGCGGCCATAGAGCTGGCCGCCCACGGACAGGAGGTCGTTGCGGCGCAGCGTGCCGGCCTGGACGAGCACCGTAGCCACCGGGCCTTCGCCCTTGTCCACGTGCGATTCGATGATGCTGCCGACCGCGCGGCGGTCCGGGTTGGCGCGGATCTTCTCCTTGTCCAAGTCAGCCACAAGCAGAATCATGTCGAGCAGCCCGTCCAGTCCCTTACCGGTTTTGGCGGAGACGGGAACCATGATGGTCTTGCCGCCCCAATCCTCCGGAATCAGCCCCTGTTCGGACAGCTGGGTCTTCACGCGCTGGATGTCGGCATCCGGCTTATCCGCTTTGTTGAGCGCCACAACGAACGGCAGCTTAGCCGCGTTCAGGATCTTGATGACTTCGACGGTCTGCGGCTGGACGCCATCATCCATGGCCACGACGAGCACGCCGACGTCCGCGATGCGGGCGCCGCGCGAACGCATGACCGTGAAGGCCTCATGGCCCGGGGTATCGATGAAGGTGATCTTGCGGCCCTTCTTCTCCTTCTGGTAGGCGCCGATGTGCTGGGTGATGCCGCCGGCCTCCCCCTTGGCCACGTCGGTCTTGCGGATGGCATCGAGGAGCGCGGTCTTGCCGTGGTCCACGTGACCCATGACTACGACCACCGGCGCGCGGGTCTGCAGGGCCTCTTCCTTCTCGCCCGCAGTCATTTCTTTCACCTTTTCCGCGGAAATGCTGCCGTCCTCGATGGCGGCCTGGGTGTCCTCCTCGCGGCCGACATCAAAACCGAGGTCGTTGGCGATGATGCTGGCAGTCTCGAAATCGATGCGCTCGTTGAGCGACGCCAGGATGCCGTTCTTCATCAGTTCGGAAATGACGATGTTGAGCGGCAGGGACATCTTGGTGGAGAAATCGCGCACCGTGATGACTTTCGGCAGCAGCACCTTCTTCACCTTAGCCACGGCCGCTTCCTTAACGGCCTCCTCGCGCTTGTATTTGGCCTTCAGGCGCTCCATCTTGAGCTGCTCCGACCACTTCTGCATGATCTTATCCACCAGCCGATCATCCACCTTAATGGCGCGATGACCAACGTCAAAACCCAGGATGGGCAGCTTCTCGCGGAGCTCATCCGGTGTGGTGCGCAGGCGGCGGGCCAGTTCAGATATATTCATATAGCTGGTATATCCTAACTTTTAGAGGAAAAAACGTCAATCGTTGCGCGCTTAGGGTCTTAAATTTGAGCTTGAAGCTTTGACTGACGAAGTAATATACTTTGAAAGCTTTTAGCCCATAGGAGAAAATCCCGACAAATGAGCGGCTTCCTCTACATCGACAAACCAGCCGGCATAACCTCCCATGACGTGGTGGACCACGTGCGCCGCCTGTCTGGCGAACGGACCGTCGGACACGCCGGAACGCTAGACCCCTTCGCCACGGGTCTCTTGATCGTGGGCGTAGGCCGGTCGGCCACTAAACAGCTCTCGTCGCTAATGGGCTCGGATAAGGCCTATCTGGGCACTCTGGTATTCGGCGCCACGAGCGATACGCAGGACGGTACTGGCCGGGTTGAGCCGGTTTCCGGCGCGGTAATCCCGACAGAAGAACAGGTCCGCGCCGCGCTCCCCCGCTTCATGGGCACCATCAAACAGGTGCCGCCGATGTATTCGGCCAAGAAGATCGCGGGCAAAAAGTTGTACGAGCTGGCCCGCGCCGGTCAGACCGTGAAGCGGCAGCCGGTCGAAATCACGATCACCCATTTCGACCCTGTTGCCTTCGAGCCGCCACGCTTCACCTTCGCGGTGCGTTGCTCCTCCGGCACCTACATCCGCACGCTGGCGCATGATTTGGGCCAGACGCTCGGCTGCGGCGCTTACCTGGAATCCCTACGGCGCACGGCCATCGGCGCGGTAAGCGTGCATGAGGCGACCAAGCTGGAGGATCTGACGAAAGAGAACTGGAGCGGGCGGCTGATTGCTGTCGGTCGTTGAAAGTTGAACGGTTGAGAGTTGAAAGTTATCGTCTAACTTTCAAATATCAACTCTCAACTTTTCCCGCCTCTTTAGGCGGGACCCCGCCTTCTTTGACTGAAGATAGGGGGCGGGGCAACTCCGAACTTTCAGCCAGCAATCGCACCCTTGACTGAACCCAATAAATGCGCTAGATTACGCGCAATACTGCCTTTCAGAGCAGTCGAACCTTTCCAAGGAGTAAACGATGAGCGTCTTGATAGACGGTATCGAGCCCGAAACCACGACGATGCCGGACGGCAGCCGCATCCCGGCCGTCTACGGCTTCATACGCTGGCACCTGTCCCACCATGGCCTAGACTCCACGCTCGGCAGCGAGCTGGCCGAGCGGGCCAAGAACGTCGTCTTCGATTCAGTCGACCTCCACAGATGGCCGGCCGGACACGGCAACGTCAACGGTGCATTCATCCTGCAGGCCTACAACGAGACCTTCTGCCTGGACCTCAAGAAGGTGGAGAAGGTCTCGCGCTCCGAGTGGTGCCGCGAGAACGGCGCCGACCCGCACGGCGACGCGCTGGATCGGCACTTCCGTGGCCTGCTGAAGTCCGACCTGCGGAGCGACGTCCGCGAGGCCTTCGGCGTGCGGAACCTGATGTGCGGCAAGTACTGCATCTGTGACCACTCCTACTGCCGCGATCGGACCCTCGAGGAGAGCGTACTGGAAATCATCGGCGATTCGGTACTGCCGCCGGACAGCGACGGCACCGCCCACGCCAACCGCCGTGCCATCATCGCGCACTACATCCAGCTTCTGGCCGCCGGCAACCTGAACCCGGCCGAGAAGCTCGAACCGCTGGTCCGCTCCTTCCGCTACGGCGGGCTGATCGGCCGCCGGCGGGGCTTCCGCGACGACACGCTGCTCATCGAAGTGGCATGAGCGAATTCCGCCTTAAACCGGCCTCTAGGCCGGTTTTTTCGTAGCCATGCGGGTCTTGTCTGTTACGTCCGGAGATGCTAAATCCAATGCAGTACCTTTCGCAACCTTCCGACTTCGAGCTCAAAGCTCCAGCCCGGCACGGAGGAGCCGCCAATGGACTGGCAAAAAGCCAACACTTTCGAGAAGCTGATCGCGAACCACATCGGTAGCGGCATTGCGGACGAGACTCTGGCCCTGCGCGTGCTCGACCGCATACGGCGGACCATGACCGCGGAGAGCCGCTGGCCGGTGGCGCGCAGCGGCGCCAACACCAGTTTCATCTCGTCCGCCATCACCCAAGCGTTCGGCCGGCCGTGCCTGCGCGTCATGGTGACCTCGCGTTCCCAACCGGTCAGCGACTGGCCGACATGGACCGACGTCAGACCGCCAGACCTGTTCGACGCGCTGGCGGATAAGGCGCTCGACAGTGCCAGCATCCACGATGAACTCCTGACCGTCTTCCACAAGATGGTGGAGACGCGCTGTCCGCACTGCCACCAGGACATGGAGACGCGGGTCGGCATGGAGCTGAAGAACGTCTATCCGCAGTCGGACGCCATCGGCCGCCGCGCCGTCAGCAGCCGCAGCAGCGCGGTCATCTGGTGGGCCATGCTCCACTGCCGCGGCTACCGTGCGCTCGCGGACCGCGTCGAACCGCTCATGGAGCTCTACGAGAAGGTCGCCCTCCTCGGCGAACTGACGAAGTTCTCCCCTGGAACCTGGCTGGTTCAGGTCGCTTAAGCCCCGTTAGGGGCTTTTTCAGTGGCTAATGGTTAGTGGCTGGTGCCTGGTGATTTTACGGCGTCGCCCCATTTTAAGATTCGCGAGCCACCAACCACTAGCCACCAATCACCCGCCACAAACCCCTTTACCTCTTTAAACCACCGTGTTACGCTCCAAATACGAACTAATAATCAGCCTGCGACGAAGCGCGGGTGGTCCAGAACGACCCAGAAACGGACGTCAATGAAGCGAAATCTGGGAAGTCCTGATACGTATGGCGAACTCGGAACATGTTGACCGCGAATGGATCGATTCCGTCATCTCTAACTTCTTTCCGGCCCTGAGCCATAAGGCCAAACCGGAAACAGACCAGGGAAACGGACCCGGCAACGACGTCAAAAAGGCGTGAAATAGCGCCATTTTCGGCGTATCCGACCCCAGCACGTCACGCTGACCACAGGTCAGCGCGACCGCCCAAACCGACCCCGCAGGATAGCGAGGTTTTATGTCATTTGTCTACGCCGTGTTCGCCCTAATAGTGGGCGCGGCTGTCGGCGGCGCCATCGGCTACGCGGTGCGCCAGAATCTGGCCAAACGCAATGCCGATTCAGCCGAAGCCAAAGCGGAACTGCTCATCAAGCAGGCCGAAAGCAAGCTCAAGGAAGCCGATGCCCAGAGCCTGGCCCTGGTCGTCGAGGGCAAAAAGAAGGCCTTGGAGATGCAGGAGGAGTCCAAGCGGGAGGATGAGAACCGCCGCAAGGAACTCCGCGTCATCCAGCAGAAACTCGAAAAATACGACGCCGAATACCAGAACCGCTTCCGCGAACTGCAGAAGAAGCAGGAGGACCTTTTCGAGCGCAACGCCAAAGTCGAAGCGCTGATCTCCGAGACCCAGAAGGTCAAGGACGAGCAGGTCAAAAAACTCGAAGCGGTCGCCCAGCTCTCCCGCGAGGAGGCCAAGGACATCCTGCTTAAGGAGATGGAAGCCACCGTGGCCGAGGAATTCGAGAGCCGTCTGCACAAGATCGAACGCGGCGGCGAGGAGGAGTACGAGCGCAAGGCCAAGAACATCATCGCGCTCGCCATGCAGCGGGTCGCCACCGGACACGCGGTCGAGACCACGACCACGGTCGTGCACCTGCCGAGCGACGAGATGAAGGGCCGCATCATCGGCAAGGAGGGCCGCAACATCAAGGCCGTGGAGCAGCTGACCGGCTGCGAAATCATCGTGGACGACACCCCGGGGGCCATCACCATCTCCGGCTTCTCCCCTATCCGCCGCCAGGTCTGCCGCATCGCGCTCGAGAACCTGATCAAGGACGGCCGCATCCAGCCGGCCAAGATCGAGGATGCGGTCGAGAACGCCAAGAAGGAGCTGGCCGTGGACATCAAGAAGGCCGGCGAGGACGCGCTCTATGAGCTCGGCATCCCGGTCACGTCGCTCGACCCCAAACTGGTCCAGATTCTGGGCCGCCTGAAGTACCGCACGAGCTACGGCCAGAACGTGCTCAAACACTCCACCGAAGTCGCCCACATCGCCGGCATGATCGCCCAGGAGCTGGGCGCGGACGTGTCCGTCTGCAAGAAGGGCGGCATCCTGCACGACATCGGCAAGGCCGTGGACCACGACGTGCAGGGCGCGCACCCGGAAATCGGCTACAACATCATGAAAAAGTTCGGCCTGCCCGAGGAGATCTGCTACCAGTCCATTGGTCACCACGAGGACAAGCCCAAGACCATCGAGGGCATCATCGTGAAGGTGGCTGACGCCATCTCCGGCGGCCGCCCAGGCGCGCGCAAGGATACGCTCGAACTGTACATCCAGCGCCTCGAGGAGCTCGAGAAGACCGCGCACGGCTTCCCTGGCGTGGAGAAGGTCTACGCCATTCAGGCGGGCCGCGAAGTCCGCGTGTTCGTGGAGCCGAAGCAGGTGGATGACTTCGCCGCGTTCCGCCTGGCCAAAGACATCGCCAAGAAGATCGAATCCGAACTCACCTATCCCGGCGAAATCCGCGTGAACGTCATCCGCGAGACCCGCGTCATCGAGTACGCGCGCTAAGCGGAGTGTGCAGCGTGAAGTTTGAAGCGTGAAGCGATTGAGACCGTCCGGCGATGCCGGGCGGTTTTGATTACCGCAAAAATATAATGCTGGCCGATAATTACAGATCCATTATTTTCCTACCCATGCTCCACCCTTCACACTCCCCACCCCACACTAAATTTGCCCCTATTGCCACGAAAAAACGCCCTTGATAAACTAGGCCCAATGGAATGCATAGGGCATTCCGAGCTAATAACCACTACGTAGCTACCGCTATGAACAAGGCAGAGCTCGTCGCCAAACTGGCGGAAAAGGTCGAAATCTCCAAGAAGCAGGCCGAGGACACCATTGAGGCCTTCACCGAAACCGTCACTTCGACCCTGAAGGGCGGCGGCGAGGTCACGATCGCCGGTTTCGGCTCCTTCTCCGCCAAGCGCCGCGCCGGCCGCATGGGCGTTAACCCGCAGAATCCTTCCGAGAAGATCCAGATTCCGCCGGTGACCGTCCCAAAGTTCAAGGCCGGCAAGGCCCTCAAGGACGCTCTCAAGGGCAAATAAGGACAGCGCAAAAACCGTCCCCGCAGGGGGACGGTTTTCGTTTATCGCAGACGGTCAGGCCGCCAGGAATTCCCGACACTTGGCCACCACCTCGGCGAGCGGCACGAGCGCCGCTTCGGAAGACATGCGCGGTTTCCATTCGACCGAAGACTGCGCCAAGGTCTTCTCGGAGACGACCAGGCGGAGCGGGTTACCGATCAGGTCGGCATCGGCGAACTTCTCGCCGGCGCGGACCTCCTCGCGGTCATCGAAGAGCACCTCAATGCCGGCGGACTCCAGTTCCTGCTCCAGCCGATAGGCGGTCTCGCGGACTTTGGCGGTCGCGGTCTCTTCCTTGGCAGTGAGCATGACCAGGTGGACCTGGAACGGCGCCACCGATTTGGGCCAGATCAAGCCCTTTTCGTCATGGTGAATCTCGGCGACCGTACCGACCACACGGGATGGGCCGATGCCGTAACAGCCCATGAGGACCGGTTTCTTGGCGCCGTCAGCATCGGTGTAGCCGACGTCGAAGGCCGCGGAAAAGCGGGTCATCAGCTTGAAGATGTTGCCGATCTCGATAGCTTTCCCCTCCTTCATGGTGCCGCCGCACTTCGGGCAGGTGTCGCCGGCCTTATACTCGCTGATTTCCCGGTTCTGCGCGTACTCGCACTTGCCGCAGTAGTAGACGATATCCTCGCCGCTGTCCGTGAGCGTCTGAAACTCGTGCGAGTACTTGGAGAACGCGCCGCCGGAGGCTTCGACCACGAGCGCGTGCAGGCCGCAGCGCTCGAAGACGCGCAGGTAAGCGTCGCGCACCTTGTCGTAGTACTGGACCAGGTCGGCCTCGTCCTTATGGAACGAATACATGTCCTTCATGCTGAACTCGCGACCGCGCAGCAGGCCGGACTTGGCGCGCGGCTCGTTGCGGAACTTGTCCTGAATCTGGTAGACGCTGAACGGCAGGTCCTTGTAGGAGCGGATGAACTGCTTGGCGAGCGGCGTGACGATCTCCTCGTGCGTCCAGCCGAGCCCCATGTCCGCGCCGCCGCGGCCCTTGAACTGGAACATCACCTCCGGGCCCGGATCGGACCAGCGGCCGGTCTTTTCCCACGGCTCCTTGGGCAGGATGGCGGGCATCAGGATCTCCTGGCCGCCGACCGCGTTCATTTCCTCGCGGATGATATTCTTGACCTTGTGGAGCACGCGCAGGCCGAGCGGCAGGAAAGTATAGACGCCAGCCATGAGCTGGTCGACAAAACCGCCCTGCGCGAGCAGGCGGGCATTGGCGGAGTCGGCATCGTGCGGCGCGGTCTTGGCCGTACGACCGAACAGGCGGGAATAGCGCATCGGTTTGGAGTTTAAAGTTGAGAGTTTACAGTTGAAAGTTACGGGTTGAGTGGTCCGATGAAACATACGGAATATAGCCAAATATTGGGGAATGGTAAAGGGGGCACGGAGAGAGAGAGAGAGAGAGAGAGAGAGAGAGAGAGAGAGAGAGAGAGAGAGAGATTGAATCGTCATTGATGACAGCGGCGGTGGCCTTCCTCACTTAATCTCACCATCTCCTTTCTCTTTATCTAAGAGCATAAAAACACCCGGCGGTCGGCCGGGTGTAAATCTCTTAGGTGTATGGCCTATCTCTTTACTTTGATCGTGGCGTTCAATTCCGCCTTGCACGAGCCTATTTCGATGCGGCCGGTGGAATTTGAGCTGCCCGGAACGGTCCGACGGATGTAATAGCCGGAATTCGTGCCGGAGCCGCCGCCGGGGTCGAACGGCAGGTCGGCGATGTAATCCGGCGTGATGCCGGAGACATTCGCGTAACAGGTCCTGGTGCCCGTGGTGTTGAGCGTCAGCGAATCGCAAGTCGGCGGCGCGACCGTGCAGTCCAGGAGGCCGCTGTCCGTGTTGACGAGTATCTGGGCGTTAGAGCTATCGATGATCGGCACGAGCGTGGAGCCGCTGAACTGGGCGCGGTCATCGACCTGCTTGTTGAGGATGGCGTTCAGGATGGCGTTAACTTCAGACCAGCGCCGCGCGTTGCGGGAATCCTGGATGCGGCGGACCGGATCGACAGCCACAAGAATGGCGGAGGCCAGAAAGCCGATGATGCCGATGACGATCAGCAGTTCGATGAGTGTGAACCCCTGACCTGGTTCGTGGTTATTGAACCGCATATACCGGACGCCGGTTGGTAAGCCTAATTGGGCCTTAACAAGGCCGAAACGAAGATGTGGATAGAATAACACATTTTGGGCCGCGGGTAGAGTGGGTGTCCGCCCCAGCCGGGGACAGCGCCTTAAACATTGCCACAAATGCGCCGAGCGCCCGCCGTGCAAGCGCCCCCGTCTTCGTCATTGCGAGCGACCGAAGGGAGCGAAGCAATCCAGCTCTAAGGACGGGATTGCTTCACCTTCCGTCTTATATGAATAATGATGGTGACAAGTCGTCGGCCTGCGGCCTCCTCGCAATGACAATATCGGTAGCTGCTACCGGGGTAGCTGATACCTATACCAAAAAGAGCCCGCCATGAGGCGGGCCCTTCTTCGAATCAAGTTTAGCGCTTGACGCTGATCCTGATGTTCGGGTCGGAACCGTTCGTGTCGGGGTTGCAGGCGCCGATCTCGATGCGGCCCTCAGTGCCGCGAACCATGTAATAGCCGGTATCGGTGCTCGAGTAGCCGCTACCCGGATCTATCGGCAGCTGAGCGATATAGGATGGTGCCAGACTGGAGAGATTGACGAAACAGGAGTCCGACGAGCTGACGTTAAGCGTCGTCACGGCTGCGCAGGTCGGTGGCGCCGACGTGCAGTTGGCTAAACCGGCACTGGTTGTGACAATCACCTGTGCTGCAGTGGTAGCAGAGCGAAGTACCGGAGTCGTGCCGTTAAACAGCGCTCGGTCATCGACCTGCTTGTTGAGGATGGCATTCAAGATGCCGTTCACTTCGGACCAGCGTTTGGCATTGCGAGCGTCCTGAATGCGCTTGACCGGGTCGACGGCCACGAGGATGGCAGCGGCCAGGAAGCCGATGATGCCGATGACAATCAGCAATTCGATGAGAGTAAAGCCCTTCTTGCCCGAGTTATCCTGCTTCGACATAGAGCGGAAAAATTATTAGCCGATTGAGCACGGTACCCGACGCTAACTGGGAATCAGCGTTAAGGCACGATAGTACATTTATTATAGCACAAAATCGCCTAAATTTGGCGCAAGGAACATATGCGCCAGTAATCCACAGTTACTTTTTGGCTTAAAACAGCTAAAAAACTACCTTTTGAGGCGAATTTCCGTCTGATCTTCCGGCCAGCAGGCGCCGATTTCCAGGCGATTACCAGCGGTGATGTGGATATAGTAGCCGGAATTTTTAGGGCCAATGGGCAACGACTTGTTGGCCGGCATCCGGCTTATGGTCGACGGATCTTCCGGCACTAAACCGGCTGGACCGAACAGCGCCCCGAAATCCGCCACGCATTTGGCGTCGCGGCCGCTGTAATCCAGGATCTGTCCGGGGCAGGACGGTCGCCGCGCCTGATCGCTGCAGACGATACCGGAACTGTCGCTCACGATGACCTGGCTGAAAGTCGGATGGACAATCGCCGGGGCTTCCTGGCTGGCCGTGAGCTGCCGGCCACCGGCGGCCAGATCGCGGCCCGCGGCGGAGAATATGTCATGGACGTCAAAAGAGCGCCGTTCATTCCGCAGGTCGCGCAATTCGGACTCCAAGCGCCAGGAGTAAAGCCACAGTGCGGCGAGCAGCGCGAAAGTGATCGCGGAGAGCGCAGCGACGGCCAGATGCAGTCTGGTGAGTTTCATGACTGATAGTGTAGATCATCGAGAGATGGGTGGCTAGGGTAGCGGCGTGAGCGGCGAACGCTTAGTGGCGGTGAAACCAAAAGGGTCCGACCCCGGGGTCGGACCCTTCTATATATGATGCGGCCTGTTACTTCTGGACCGCGGCCTCGACGCGGATTTCAGCCTGGTCCTTAGCGGACTCGTAGGCCTCAATCACGTACTGCGGCTGGGCCAGCGTGTAATCGGCGGCGGACTGGCCGCTCGGCAGAGCCGCTGAAAGCTTGCCTTGAAGAGCGGTCATGACATCACGCTCTGGGATGACGAGCGTCCGGAAGCGGAGAGTGAGCTTGGCCACGAACGAGGCGCCGACCGTGCCGGCCTTCGGCGCGTCAAAGGACAGCTCCGACGAGGTGATGAGTTCCGGCATTATTTTTTCGCCGGTCGCCAGCATGGCGGAGAAATTCTTCATCCCCTCGGCCGAAAGCCGTTCCGTGAGCTTAGCCTTGGCGGCCGTCAGGTCCACGGCGGCGATGGCCTTGGCCGTGCTGGAACCGCCGGTCATGGCGGACTCGCTCTTGCCGTAAATCAGCGGCTGTAGGTTCTGGGACAGGCCTGGGATAGTGAACTCCGTCGGACCGATATCGCCGGACGGACCGGGTTTGTCGGCCGTCACTGCCGTCTGGACAGAGCCGTTGGCCGGGATAACCGTAGCCTTATCCATCCGGAACAGGACGTTATCCTTGGTCAGGAACCGCGTGGTCGCGACGAAGGTGTAGCTCTTTGAAGTAGTGTTGACGATGGTGATGATGCCCTTGGCCTTGGCGTTGGGCGAGGCCGCCGCCTGACCGGAAGTCTGGAAAGTATCCTCGAGCGACGCGTCGGTCTCGATGGCACGGCCCTGCAGGAACACCTTGTCGCCGGCCGTATTACGGTCCAGCGCCAGATGCGCCAGCAGGCTGACGGAGGCCGGAGCGCCGGTCTTCGCCGGCTGCTGGGCAGGCGCTTGGGCGGCCGGCGCCTTCTGGAACTGCGGTATCTTCGGCAGCCCGTTCTTGCGGATGAACATGATTATGCCGAAGACGGCGATGGCTAGGAAGATCAGCACCAGGACGGCAAGCACCGCCGTGAGCACGAACGAACGCCCGCGTCCGGCGCGTTCTTCAAGGATGGAGCCGCCTTTTTTGGCCTTGGTCAGAATGGACTCGATGGCCAAACGTTCACGTGACGGTTTGGTGGGGCGGATTTCCGTGCCCGGCTCCTCATTCTCCTCATCTTCCTGACCTTCGATGGTATAGGCTGACCCCAGGATATCGCCGATGCCACGTCCGTAATCCGCAGTCTGCTCCGGTTTGGATTTTGGAGCCGCCGCCTCCGCCGCCGGTTGCTGTTCCGACTGCGGTTCTGGTTCCGTTTCCTTTTCTTCGGCCACCGGCTCTTCGGCGGCACCGACGTAGTCGTGCGACACGGAAACCGGCCGGGAAGACGCCAGTTCATCATCCGAGGGCAAAATCTGGTCGACGGCCGGGGACGCGGCGGCCTCCGGTTCCACCGCCGGCGGCTCCGACGAGACGGCGGACGTCGACTTCAAGGGCTCGCCGCTATCCGCGGCACCCTTTTTCTTATGGTGCGTTTTTTTGTGGGTGACCATAGCGATGAGCGATGCCGCGGCGGTCCGCAGTCCGCTGATTAGGCCCGTGCCATTGCCCGCGCTCTTATCGAGGGCGAGGTCGACGCCAGGGCCTTCCCTGACGCCCATGGCCCGGAGGGCCAGACCGATGGCAGTCGCGTAAATTATTGATATTTTAGTGAATTTATCGATGTTGTGCAGGTTGTCCACGGAAATGCCGGAAAGCGGATTGCCGCGGCTGACCGGAAGTCCATGCAGGTTGGAGGTCAGATATTCTCCGAGGTGCGGCACCAGACAGGTGCCGCCGGCAAGAATCACCTTCCTTATTTTATGGCCGGTCGTCCTCTCGTAAAAGCTGATGGTGCGGCGAATCTCTTCGATGATATCCGACATCGGCCGCTGGAGGATGAGGAAGGTCCGGCCATCGCCGGCGGCAGGATCAAAACCTTCCTGGTTCTTCATCTGTTCGGCCTGCTCCATGGGAATATTCCGCTGGATCTCGATGGCCGAAGTCAGCTGGTCGCCGGCGAGCGGTACCGCGGATGAAAAGCGGATGCCGCCACGGTCCCAGACGTCGATGGCCGTAGTGCGCGCACCGATATCCACGAGCAGCTGGGCGCCCGCCTCCTTGCGGTCGGCGATGGCGCGTCCGAGCGCGAGAGCCTCGGTGTCGAAGAACAGCGGTTTCAGGCGGACACGCTGCAGCACTTGGCGGTAGGACTCCAGGACGGAATGGGAGGTCGCGCTGAACAGCCAGTCCTGCTGCTTCTCGTCGTGGCCGAGCGGCAGGCTGGCGGCGGCCAGATCGCCGAAAGGCAGCGGCAAGCGTTCGCCGGCGGCAAGATGCATGGCCTTTTCGGCCATCGATTCATCAAGCGCGGCCGGCAGGCTAAAGACCTTGCTGTAGATCAGATTCTCCTGCAAGGAAACGCCGACCGGCACGATGGCACGCTTCGGACCGATGAACTCATCCAGAAACGTGGACAGCAGGGACTCCAGCTTATCCTGGTCGTTGATGACGCCACGGTCGATAATCCCCGGAGGAAGCTCGATGCGGCCGTAACGGTCAATGGCGACCCGGCCTTTCAATGAAAGGAGCGAGACCAATTCAGCTGACCGATCCGAAATGTCCAGCCCGAAGGCGAAGCGCTGCATAGCTGGCGAGAACGGCTTGGCGCGTCGCTCGCGAACGACGTGCCTTGGGGCAAGCCGCGTCGTTCGCGAACGACGTGGCAAGACAAATGCGGCGGTTAACGCCAAAAATTGCCTCCGCCCCCATGATAGCATATGAGGGCGGGGGTGTGGGAGTGTGGAGATTGAAGTGTGGAGCGTGAAGTTATCATTAAGGGTAAAGATAGAGAAAATCGCGCCCGAGGCGCGATTCATATCTTGAAATATGGCCAACTCCCCACTCCACCCTCCCCACTCCTACGGCGGGCTAAGCTCCTGATACGTATCGATATGCCAGCCGCTGGCGCTATTGGCGCTATTGCTGCGACGCGACACCGTGACGCTGATTGCCTTAACGTAGATGTCGGTCGTGGCGTTGGCTGTGATGGTGCGGGAGGAGCCGGAACCGCTCACCGCCACCGAGCAGGTATATCCGGCAAGCGTCAGGGTGCCACCGGTGTAGGCGGAATCGCGCTTCAGGCGCAGTAATGACTCCTCCAGGCAGGTGCCTGAGGCATAACGGGCGCTCTGGGACCAGTCGGCATCGCCGGCCAAGATGACCTCGGTCTGGCCGATATAGGCGATGGAGATGCCCACGACAAGCAGAATCGCCCCGGCGACGATGACAGAGGCAAGCGCGACGGCACCCCGCGCAGCGAAAAGCCGGCGGAGCAGCGGCAAATCGGTCAGGTGGCGAAGGAGGGCCATAATGGTCAGTTGGAATAGCCGTCGTTTTTGCGCACTCGTTCGGTCGTGGAAAAGCTCTGTTGGGAAGGCGTGCCAAAAATCGCGCCCGTGTCGGTCGAGGTGATGGTCAAGAGCAGCCGGACGACCTGCGTGCGGGGATTCGGCGCCAGGTTCTCAAGCGTGAAATTTGAGACCGTGACTTTGGAGTCAGTGAGCGGCAGGACCGGACCGCTCCCCTGCTTGATGGTGAGCGCGCCGCCGGAAATGGCGATGACCGTCGGGTCGGTCGAGGCGTAACCCGTCGAGAGGGTGAGCGTGCCTGGATTGATTCCAAAATCCGAGGAAGCTACAGCGACACTGGCGGCTTCACGGACCTCCAACGCGACGCGATCGAGAGCGAAGCGGCCGTTGCGCTGGACCTGCTCCATAGCGGAAGCCTTAGCGCTCGCGGACAGGAAATCGAGGGAGAACCGGGTCACGGCCACGAGAATAACGCCGAACAAGGCGATATAGATCAGAAACTCGAGCAATGAGGTGCCATGATTGGTCCAGACCAGACCATGATGCCGTTTTTTTGCGTAGATTAAGCGCATATATCACCTCTGGTAGGTCACGGTGATGTCGTCCAGGCTGGGCGTGACGTTGTTGTCGAGCGTGCCCAAATCGGCCTCGTACTGCAGGTACCGGGCGGGCGGCGCGGCAATCAGGAAACCGCTGCCGGTCGTGACGACGCCGGTCCAGGCCGACCAGGTGCCGTCCGGCGTGGGAACATCGCCGGAACGGAACCGCACGCCCAATGAGGTAGATGCCGGCAGGTTCGAGGAAAAGTAACCGACATCCCAGTAGGAAGTTCCGACATCCGTATCCAACACGGACGACGTGAAGGTGCCGTTCAGGTTGTAGGGCGGCGGATCCTTGATCAGGATGCCGTTCTGTCCGCAGATCCAGCCGTCGGTCGGCGCGGAGACGGTCAGGCCGTAGAGCGTCAGCGTGGTGCCGGAAGCGAACGTCGCCCAAGTCGTCCCGTCGTAATGCAGGATGACGCCGTAGTCGCCGACCGCCCAGGCCTCGGTCGGGCTGCGGATGTCCACGGACCGCAAGTTGGAGGTCACGGGCGAGGTCATGGTTGACCAGGCCGTGCCGTTCCAGCGGACGATGGTGCCGCCGTCACCGACCGCCATGGCCAACGTGGCCGAATACTGGTGTACGGAGCGCAGAATGGAGGAAGTCGGCGAAGTCATCGTCGCCCAGGTCGAGCCGTTCCAGCGGACGATGGTGCCGCCGGCGCCCACGGCGAAGGCCGAGGACGGGCTGTAGGCGTCTACGCCATATAGGGCATTACCCGTCGGCGAAGTTACGGTGGACCACAGCGAACCGTTCCACCGGATGATGACGCCCCCGAGACCGACGGCAAACCCGTCTGCGGTCGCCGAAAGGGAAACGGCGTACAGATCGTTGCCGGTCGGCGAAGTCATCGTCGCCCAAGTCGAGCCGTTCCAGCGGGTAATCGTGCCGGCGACGCCGACGGCGAAGGCCGAGGCCGCACTGACGGCACTGACGCCGGACAGGTCAACGGAAGTGCCGGCCGGCACGACACCCCAGCTGCCGGTTCCCAGATGGACGATAGTCCCCGACCGGCCCACAGCCCAAACATCGCTCGTGGCCGTACCGTCGACGGCGAACAGGTTCTGGCCCGTGACCGCACCGTAGATCAGCCGCATCTCGCTGAACGTCGGCATGGCCGCCACGTTCGTGGTGGTATAGGTAAGACGATACTGAAGATAACGGCCGGTCGGCGAAGCCACCGTGCTGCCGCCGGCATCGATCAGCTCCGCGCTCCAGGCCGACCAAGTGATGTCCGGCGTCGGCGTATTGCCGGTCCTAGTGCTGACCGTAAGGTTCGTGGCGAAAGGCAAGGTGGCATCCCAGGCGGCAAGGTTCCAGACCGCATCGGTAGTGCCGCTGTCGAGCGCCGGGCTGGTGTAATGCGAAGGGGAAACGAACGAACTCAAATAATGATAAATGGAGCCGTTCTCGCTGACCGACCAACCGTCGCCTGGCGCCGAAAGGAAGACGCCGGACATGATCGGGTTGGACGGATTGCTGAACACATACTGGGACCAGGTAGTGCCGTCCCAATGCATGAAAGTCTCCTGGATGCCGACCGCCCAGCAGTCGGTCGCGCCCGTGCAATAGATGTCGCGCAGGTCGTTCGGCGTGCCGGAGACCATCGCGCTCCAGGCCGTGCCGTTCCAATGCAGGATGACGCCGCCGCCGCCGACGGCGTAGGCGTCCGTGGTGGAGAGCATGGCCACGCCGTTCAGTCCGGAGTTAGTCGGCGAGGTGACCGCCGACCAGGCCGTGCCGTTCCAGCGGAGAATGATGCCGTTGTTGCCCACGGCGAAGCCGTCCGTGGCCGAAAGCATGTCGACCGCGTTCAGGGCCTGCGTCACGCCGGAGGCCAACGCGGACCATGCCGTGCCGTTCCAGCGGATGATGGTGCCCTTAGCGCCGACGGCGAAAGCCGAGGAGGCGCTGACCGCGCTCACGTCATTGAGGTCCGCGGTCACGCCCGAAGTCTGCGTGACCCAAGAAGCGCCGTTCCACTTGATGACCGTGCCTTTGGCGCCGACGGCCCAGACGTTGTTGGCACCGGCCGCATCGACGCTAAGCAGGTTGTTCGTCGTCGGTGACGACGGGTAGTTGGCCCACGAGGTGCCGTCGAATCGGACCAGGGAGCCACCGGAGCCGACCATCCAGCCGTCATTCGCGGCCGTCACCACGACCTCATACAGCGCTGTCGCGCCTGGTTCGTCGTACGTTATAAGCAGATCGTCGAGAATCGGCGTCTCGGTGCCGGTAGTCGTGGAAAGAGTGGCGCGATACTGGATGTAACGGGCCGAACCGGAACCGATTATCGAACCGGTGGGATCGATCAGCTCGCCGCTCCAGCCGGACCAGGTGCCGTCCGGCGTCGACGTATTGCCGGAACGGGTCGCGATGGTCACGGTCGTATTGGCCGTGGTGACCTCGCTCCAAAAGACGTGTCCCCAGGCCGCGGCAGCGCCGGCATCGAACACGGCCGAAACATAGGTGCCGCTGGCGAAATAGGCGCTGCCGTAACGCCAGAAGACCCCGCCGGCTCCGCCGGCATGCGCCTCGTTGGCGGAAATTTCCGCAATCGCATACATCGGGATGCCGCCCGGAGTCGTCATGGACGACCAGTTGGCGCCGTTCCAGCGGATGATGGTGCCGGTTATGCCCACTGCCATGCCCTCGGTGGTGGAGATCATGTGTATCGCGTTCAGGGTATTGGCCGTCGGCGAAGTCGCGGCGCCCCAGGAAGTGCCGTTCCACTGCCGGATGACCCCTCCGGCGCCGACCGCAAAACACAGAGTGGTAGACGCGCAGGACACCGCGCTCAAATTGGCGGTCGTGCCGGAAGCGATGGTCGCCCAGGCCGTGCCGTTATACCGGTAGATGGCGCCGCCGTTACCGACCACGAAGCCGAGAGTCGCCGAGGGCAGGGCGATGCCGGCCCAGGTCTGGTTGCCCGTATCGACGAACTGCGACCAGGCCGTGCCGTTCCAGCGGAGAATCTTGCCGCTCGCGCCAGCGGCCCAGACGTTGTTTGAGGCCACGGAAGCGATGGCATTGAGGTTCTGGCTGACCGGGCTCGTGACCGCGGACCAGGCCGTGCCGTTCCAGCGGAAGATGTTGCCGGACTTGCCGACTGTCCAGCCGTCGCTCGCAGTCAGCATCTTGATGGCATAAAGATCCTGCGCCGTCGGCGAGGCAAAAGACGACCAGGCCGTGCCGTTCCAGCGGGCGATATTGCCGGCGAGCGCCACCGACCAGCCTTCCGTGGAACTCAACATGGAGATGCCCATGACATCCTTGGTATGCGGCGACGGCAAAGCCGACCATTGCGTTGACGAATCCAGGCGCACGGTGGCTGGCGTGCCGGTGCCGACGACGACCGTATTCGTCTTGGTGCCTAGTGCGAAATCCGCGTCCGTCATGTCCAGGAACTGACGCCCTTGGGCGATGCTTATCCATTTCGGAGTGCCGATGGCAATCACGTCGGCTGACGCTCCGACGCCGGAAACTTGCGTATTATCGAACGTACCCGCGTTGAAATCCACGTCTGTCGTGTGGCGGATGAGCCCGCCGGAACTCAAGGTCCAGTTCTTGACCATAGCGCCGGAAGCCAGGATCACCTGGCCGGCAGTGCCGGTACCGTTCACGGCCGTGCCGGACTTGGTGCCGCCGTTGAAATCCACGTCCGTATCCTGCTTCCAGTCGAAGGAATTCCAGTTGGTCAGGTAGGTCACGGCGCTCACCGACCTCGCCTGGCCGGTGGCGGACAGCCAATTGACCGTCACGGTGGCGGAGACGGTGCGGCGGTCGACCGTACCGCCGGACAGGACGATATTGCCGGAGCCGTCGCGGAACACCTGATTCAGGACCACGGCGCGGGTGTAGACGAGCGGCCCGTCAACGGTCTGGTCCGAAGTGCCGGTAAAGGACCACTTGACCGTTTTGGCCAATCCGAAAGTCCCTGGCGTCGCCACATTGAGCCATGCTTCGTTGCGGATGCTGCGCGCCGCTTCCAGGCCCTCTTCGGCCAAAAAGGAGGCGCGAGCCCGCTCCTGGGCGACGCCGGAAGCCGTCAGCGGGAAAAGCACCAGGGAGAAAATGCCGGCAGCCAGTACCGCAAAGACGCCGATCGCAATGATGGCCTCAATGAGCGAGAAGGCCTTGCGCGGCGTGAGATGGCGGATGACTGGCTGCGTACGCATGGTTTGGGCTTATTGTCCGGTCTATGCGGAGATGCTCCGCGCGGACCAGTTGCCTAATTTGCGTCGAACATGCCGGCGGCGCCGACAGTCACGGTAATCGGCGAACCGGCGGCAGCGGTGAAAACGACGGTGCCGGATTCGGTCGGCACGCCGCGGCGGTCGGAAAAGTGGACATCGCTGCCGCCGCCCGTGAGCGTAATCGGCCCGATGCGAACGCCCCCGTCGAGCAGGCGCACGGCATTCAGGGAATCACCGGAGGCGTAAGCGGCACCGCGGAACAGCACGAAACGATCGGCCTCGAAGTGGACGCCATAACGCGCGCCGTTCTTGCCGGACATGACCGCGGACTGCGCTTCCCGCAGGGCGTCAACCGCCAAAGCCGCCGAAGAGGAAGCGTCGCGACGGAACAGGCCGCCGGCCAGGAAGGGGGACGCGAAGGCCGCGACCATGGCGATGGCCGCGATGACGACCATCAGTTCCAGGGTAGTGAAACCGCGGTCGGGGGCGTGGAGTTTGGAGTGTGGAGCGTGGAGCGGCATCGGGCTTCTTGTGAGATGCGGAGATACGGAGTTGCGGAGAGGCGGAGTGGCGACGATTACTCCGAGCCTCCGCGTCTCCGCATCTCCGAACCTGTCAAAGCTAAATCCGCCTGATGGCGGCGATGAAGTTGTAAATCGGGATCAGGATGGCGAAAGCCAAGGCCAGAGCGACGCCGCCGATGAAGAGCAGGAGCAGCGGTTCGAGCACCGTCGAAAGGTTCTTGGTCGCGGTCTCGACCTCCAATTCATAATAATCGGCCAGATAACCCAGCACCTCGTCCAGTTTGCCTGTCCGCTCCCCCACCGCGACCATGCGGGAACAGAGCTTGGGGAAGAGACGGCCTTCCTTCACGAGCACTTCGGACATCGGCGTGCCGCGTTGAAGTAAATAGAGCGTCCGCTCGAGGACCCGGCGGTAATAAAGGTTGCCGATGACGGTGGAAGTTATCTCCACGGCCTTCGTGATGTCGATGCCGGAGCGCAACAGGGCACTAAGCACCAGCGCGAAACGTGCCAGATTGACGTCTTGGACGATCTTGCCGACGATTGGGATGACCAGGACGACGCGGTGCGTGACGGGCGCCAGCCGGTGCCAGCGCAGGAGCAGGACAAGGCCGCCACCGGCCGCGACCAGGCCGAAGAAGGTCGCCGCGGCATGCACGCGCAGGAAGGCCGAAACTTCCAGCAGCAGGACCGTCACGAACGGCAGCTGGATGCCCTTCAGTCCGACGAACAGGTTGGCGACCTGGGGCAGGACGTAACTGGCGAAAAAGAAGCCGATTACCGCCGCCGCGGTCAGCACGATGCCCGGATAGAGCAGGGCCGTGCGCACGCGCGCCCGCAGCTCGTGTTCCTTCTGCATCTGGGTCGCCAGATGATTGAGGTTCTTTTCCAGATTGCCCGAGGCCTCGCCGGCACGGATGATGTTGACGAAGAAATCGTTGAACGCGCCGGGAAAGGCGGAGAGCGCGTCCGAGAGCCGGTCGCCGCGGCGCACGCGTTCGGCCAGACGGTTGATGATGGTGCGGAAGCGCCAGTTCACGGCCTGTTCCGAGAGGATCTCCAAAGACTCAAGGAGCGACAGGCCGGCCTGCAGCATCACCGCCAGGTGCTTGGTGAAAATCAGCCGGTCCACGTGCGCCACGGTACCCAAGAACAGCCCGCTGAACCATTCGACGAACCGCCGCGGCTGGACCTCGTCCACGGAAATAGCCATCAGCTTCTGCCGGTCCAGCCATTCGAGCACGGATTCGCGGCTGCCCAAATCGACGGTCCCGCGGCGGACCTTTCCCCTAGCGGAGGTGGCGACGTAATTGAAGGGCATAACGGTTGTAGTTACGGAGTTGCGAAGGTTCGGAGATGCGTAGTAGTTGAACGGCGACTCAATCGGCTACTCCGCATCTCCGCACCTCCGAACCTCCGCGTCTTAAATATCAGGCTACGCCCGCGACGCGCACGACCTCTTCCATGGTCGTCACGCCGGTGAGCGCCTTATCCAGACCGTCCTCGAGCATGGTGACCATCCCGTTCTTTACGGCCTGCGCGGCAATCTCGTTGCCCGGCGCGCCGCGCATGATCAGCTCGCGGATGTTGTCCTCGATCTCCAGCGTCTCGTAGATGCCGACACGGCCCTGGTAGCCGGTGCGGTTGCAGACCGGGCAGCCCTTGCCGCGATACAGGCCGACGGTTTTCTTCTTGGCGCCCTTAAAGCGCTGCGCGAACAGCGCGCTCGGCAGCTGCGACTTGACCTCTTCCAGTTTGGCCTCATAGCTCATGATGCAGCGCGGGCAGATCTTGCGGACCAGGCGCTGGGCGATGATCAGATTCACGGATGAGGCGATGAGGAACGGCTCGATCTTCATGTCCCGCAGGCGCGGCAGGGTCGTGGCCGCATCGTTGGTGTGCAGGGTGGATAGGACCAGATGACCGGTCATGGCGGCGTTCACGGAAATGCCGGCCGTCTCCTCGTCGCGGACTTCGCCGACCATGATGATGTCGGGGTCCTGACGGACGATGGAGCGCAGCCCCGAGGCGAAGGTCAGGCCGGTCTTGGGGTTCACCTGGATCTGGTTCACGCCCTCGATGGCATACTCAATCGGGTCCTCGATGGTGGCGATGTTGACGTCGCGCGTGTTGAGCACCTTGAGCACCGCATACATGGTCGTGGTCTTGCCTGATCCGGTCGGACCGGTCGCCAGAATCATGCCGAAGGACTTCTGGGTATGACGGTCGACGACCTTGAGGTCGTGCTCGGACAGGCCCAAGTCGCGCAGCGTGAAGCGCTTGCCCTTCTCGGTCAGCAGGCGCATGACTACCTTTTCGCCGTCGACGACCGGAAGCACGGAGACGCGGACGTCGATACGCACGCCGTTGATGATCTCCTGGAACTTGCCGTCCTGGGCGGCGTAGTGCTCGTCGGTCCGCATCTTGGACAGGATCTTGATGCGGCTCACCACCGGCTCGAGATAGGCGCGCGGCATCATCACCACGTCGTGCAGGATGCCGTCGATGCGGTAGCGGACCACGATCTCCTTCTCGCGCGGCTCGATGTGCACGTCGGAGGCGTTGTTCTGGTAGGCGTAGTTCATGACCAGCTCCACCACGCTGATGACGCGGCTTTCGCCTTCCTCGCCGCCGACATCCTCCGTCGGCGCGCCTTCCAGGATGCGGCTGATGGCGCTGCCGAGATCCTTGGCGTAGTGCTCGATCGCCGCCTCCAGCCCGAGCGCCGTGGCGTAGTACGGCACGGCCCGCAGGCCCATCTTCTTCTCGATGAAGCGCAATGTCTCCAAGTCATCCGGGTCGCGCATGGCCACCCGCAGCTTGTTGCCGTCATCCATGCCGAAAGCGACGGCGCGGCTGCTCCTGGCGACCCGCTCAGGCACGGCCTGCAGAACATGGTCCGCGATGCTGATGTTCTCGAGCCGGACAAAGGGAAAGCCGAGCGCGTCGGCGATGATCTGCCCGAGATAGCGGTCCGGCATGACTCCGTTCGCGACGAGCACTTCATCAATGGGCCGGCCGGAGGCGGCGGACGTCTTCGCGGCCGTTTCGAAATCGTCGGCCGTCACGAGGCCGGGATCCACGAGCAGGCTGCGGAGCTGGGGCTGGCTGAGCGGCATACGGCAGACCGTCATGACCGATGCGGACGCTTGGCCAGCTGCTTGGCGATGACCTCCCGGACACGGGAGGCGACTTCATTGATGGAAACGTCGGCTTTCACGAAAAAGTCAGCGGCCCCGAGGTCTTTGGCGCGCCGCGTATCCTCCTCCTGGCTGAGGTTGGAGAGCACGACGACCGGAATGTCGGCGTACTTCGGATTGGCTTTCAGGATGGCCAGGAGCTCAAAACCGTTGAGTTTCGGCATGATGATGTCAAGCAGAATCACGGAGGGCGAGAAGCTCTCCAGTTCGCGCAACGCCGCCTCGCCCTCCAGCGCGGCGCGCGTCTCAAAACCCTCCTTCTGGAACTTAGCCAGCAGGATCTTGATCAGAAACCTGTCGTCCTCGACGATCAGGATCTTCGGTTGTGCTCCGGCCGGAAGGGTTCCGGCCGTGGCGCTAAGAGGCATAACGTCCGGGACAGATTGATGACCCTCTGTCCCCGCTGGCCGGCATCTTTTGCGATACCGGACCGCGGGGAAAGGCGGTCAGCCCTTCGCCTTCGGCGATTCAAGCGTCTCCTTGACCGCCTGGGCCACGCGGGCCGGCGTCAGGTCCGCCTTCGTCAGGAAACGGTTCGCGCCCAGGGACAGGCCGCGGCGCACTTCGTATTCCTGGCCGAGATTGGAGAGGATGATGACCGGCAGATCCTTGGTCTGCGGCGCGGAACGGAGATCGCGCAGGACGTCAAAGCCGTCCTTGCCGGGCATGAGCACATCCAAGAGCATGATGTCCGGAGACTCGTGCAGCGCCAGCTCCAGGCCGGACAGGCCGTCGCTGGCGGTCAGTACGTCATAGTGCTCCATTTTGAGTTTGGTGGTGTAGATATCGAGCAGCGCCGGCTCGTCGTCGACGACCAGGACGCGTATCGGTTTTTTGGTCTCATTGTCCATATGCTTGGTCAATTTTTAATTAAGGATTCAAGCGCCGTCGGCGCGGGTAATCGGCAAGGTGAAATGAAAGGCGGTCCCTGTCCCCTCTTCCGAATCGAACCAGATGCGGCCGCCGTGCAGCTTCACGAGCTCCTTGACGATGTAAAGTCCCAAACCCGTGCCGGCTATCTCTTCGCGGGTGGGGTCGACGGAACGGAAGAAGCGGGTGAAGACGCGGTCCTGGCGGTCCTTGGGGATGCCGCGGCCATTGTCCTCCACGGTCAGCTCCAGGTGCGCGGTCGGGTCGGCGGCGTCCGCGGCCCGCACATGTCCCGTAATCTCGATGTGCCCGTTGCGCGGCGTGTATTTGACCGCGTTGTCGATGAGGTTGACCATGATCTCGATGAGCCGACGGCGGTCGCCGTTCACCTTCGGCCAGGGCTCTTGAGGACGGTTCCAGTGGAGGTTGATGTTCTTCTCACGGATCTGCACGGCCTGGATGCCGGCGGCATCGTCGATAATCTCCTCCATGGAGATGGAATCCATCACCAACCGCATCAGGCCGCGATCCAGCTTGGAGACGTCGTCGAGCTTGCGGACCGCCTCGAGCAGACGCTGCGTCACCTGGCTCATCTGCTCCACGAGCTCGGTCTGTTCGCGGGAGAGCCGGCCGGTATCGCCGAAGCGCATCATCTCCGTGGTCCAGCGGAAGACGTTGAGCGGCGTGCGCATCTCATGGACCATATGGGCCAAGAAGTCGTGCTGCTCGTTGAGCGCGAGGCGCAACCGCTCGGTGCGGTCGGCGATGGCGGCGCTCATGCCGTTGAAGGCGCGGGCCATGTCGCCCAACTCATCAAAGGACTTGAACGGGACGCGGACATCGTAATTCTCCTTTTCGACGGAACGCGCCGCATCGCGCAGTGACCGGACCGGCCGGAGCAGGTACACGGTGCTGAGCACGATGACGAGCGTGAAGACGGCCAGAAGGAGCATCACCGCGGCCAGCACCGTCGCGACTATCCTGATGAGCAGATCAGAAATCTGCTGGCCGGACACCTCGACGAAAAAGAAACCGTCGGGATTCTTGCCGTCCGAAACCGGCTCCCAAGCATACCGGTCGCCGCCGATGTCCTGGAGTCCGGGGGCGCGATTCTGGCCGGCCAGCTGGACCAGCCGATGGATGGTGGTGCGGTCAGGCGTGCTGCCGGTGCCGTAGACGAGATCGCCGTCAGAGGAAACAAAGCCGGCGGCGGTCCAGAGGCCCGGGTAACCGTCCTGGAAATCAGCGAAGTCGATGCCGGCCGAGATGTCGGCGGCCAGGATTACGGCGCGTTCGATGCCGATATCGACCGGCACCGCGGCCCAAATGCTCCAGCGGCCAAATGTCGGATCGCGCGCCGCCAACACTGTTTTGTTGCCTTCTAGGGCCTCCTTGACCGCCGTGACGGCAGCAATCTGTTTGCCGACCTCGCTGTCGGACCAGGAGCTGTACAGGATGCGCCCGCTCTTATCGACGATGCGCAGCAGCCGCCGGTTCGGCTCCACGCCCAAAAACCGCGCGATCGGGCCTGTCTTTATGGTCTGGCTGTCGATCTTGCCGAGCGAATTCAGCTGATCAGCCAACCGCGAAGTCTCTTCCAGGAACAAGGCCTTAAAACCGGAATATGACCTGGCCAAACCATGGACGTCGCGGCGGATTGTGGTCTCGAGCGAATCTGTCGTGTAACGCACGAAATAGCCGGAGGTAGTCGCGAGCAGGAAGTAGGCCAGCAGCCAGAACATCAGCGCAGTCGAGGCGGCGATCTTGAACGCCAAGCTGCGGTCCAAAATCCTCACGGGTTTCGAAGTAAGGCGGGGGTCAGGATGGCCGACCGCCAATGAGCCGAAAATCAGGCAGAACGTGCGGGCGATGAAGGCGGCCCAACCCACGATGAGCAGTGCCCGCAAGTCGGGTTGCAGGGAAGACAGCGAGGCGGCGGAGAAGGCCAGACCGAAAAGTCCCGCGCGCGAAAGGGAGGCATGCGCTGCCGTGGGCGCGACGTGACGCCGACGAAGGAACCACGGAATCGATGCGAAGGCCAGATCCACGACCGATCGGATGCCGAAGAGTACGGCCCCCAAGGCCAGGGTCGGAATCGGAAATATCAATCCGCCCACCGAGCCCATGGCCATTGTCCCGAGCGAGGCGGCGACGGCCGGAACCCACACGGCGACGGCGATGGCAAATTTGCGCCAAGTGGGGATTTTCCCAAAAACGATATCGATGAAACTCGCAGCCAATAAGCCGTCATCAATCGCAAAAAACACCCAGAACACCCGGCCGGCCACAAATGCCCAAGGCGTCAGGCCCAGGGACGCAAATATGTGAGTCGCATAAAGCGACAGGAAAGCGATGCTGCCGCCGGTGAAGTAAAGCGTCGCGAGAAGCAGGTGATGCTGACGACGGACCAAGTATTCGCGCAAAGCGAAAAAAGCACCGCCAAAGCAAAGTATGGCAATCAGGTGTTCCGTGAAAATGGCCGAAATTATGGCGAGGACGGACATTTATTGTCCTTGTCTAAATGAACAATGCTTACACAATATATTTTATCGTTTTTTGAGCTGTTCAACAAGCTTAAAAATGAGGTGGCCTGTGGATTGTAATAAGGCTGTGGGGGGACCGGCTGGGGATCCCGACGGGCGGGTGTAGAAGTTTAGGGGTCTAGAGGTTTAGAGGCTGCCTTTCAAGGCGCGCCGCCCGGCGCGATTTTTTCAATCATGACCCCTTCCCGCCTTTCGGGCGGGACCCCGCCTTCCTTAAAACAAAGTTAAGTGACGGGGAAACTCCTAAACCGCTAAACCTCTAAACACTTGTGGGATGCAGCATTATTGCGAGCCATCGCTCGCACAGCAAAATGCCCCATCTTGGCGATGGGGCATTTTACATGGTGGGTCAGGCGCGAGACACGCAGCGACTGACGGGCGGCATCGGACGCCCCGGCTTCGCCGAGGCCTTCCCGCTATTGCCGAGGCGAAGCGGCTGGGGATCCTCCTCCCCCGACGCTCGCTACTTGGGGCCCTCGGCCTCAGCAATAGGCGGAGGGCTTCGGCCGAGCCGCGGCCGCCGATGCGGCCGTTCGCTGCTCGCCGGCTCACAGCTCACCCCAAGTGCTCACGTCTCCTCCGTCGCCCGCCGCGCCCTCGGAGGTCCGATTCGCGAATGATCGGAAGCGCTCATCGGACCCGGGGCTGCAGATGCCGCCCGTCGGCCGCTCGCCGACTCGCGGCCGGCCCATACTAGGCACTCCGAGTCCGTCGTCTTCGATCCCCAGCCTCCCGCGAAAACAGAAAGAAGCCCCGTCCGTTGGACAGGGCTTCTTTCTGGTGGGTCGGCTGGGGATCGAACCCAGGACCAAACGCTTAAGAGGCGCTTGCTCTACCAGCTGAGCTACCGACCCGTGTGATCGATGCTTATTTTGTTTTAATTCGGGCGCTTGCTCTACGCCGGTTTTCGCCGAAGGCGAAAGATTAGAGAAGGCGGCTTCGACCGCCACCTTGCGGGGCAAGCTGCACGGTCGCAGCTTACGCCGGTTTTCGCCGAAGGCGAAAGATTAGAGAAGGCGGCTTCGGCCGCCACTTCTCGGCGAAAGCCGCAGTATCGCGCGAAGCGAGCTAGAGCGAGCTTCTGCGCGGCGGCTTACCAGCTGAGCTACCGACCCATGTGATCGATGCTTATTTTGTTTTAATTTGGGCGCGAACGGTGGAGAAGTTATAGCATGTTGGCACAGATTAGTAAAGACCGAAACGGACGGCCGCAGAAGCGCCAAATACGAAAGGCAAGTCCGGGCCGAAAAAACAGCTAAAATAAGTGAATTTATAAAAAACAAGCCAGGTGGCTTGTCAGGCTGAAGGGGGCGGACGACCGTTCGCGGACGGCAGCGACTCGTTCACGCGCACCATGTAGCCGGTGATGAGCATGAAAGACGCCAACTGCTCCGGCGACAGCTGGCGGTACTGCTTGGCCGCCGCGTACCCGAACGCGGAGAGAAACTTCATCAATTCGGTATCGGCGTGCAGGGAAAAGAGCTCGTACAGCTGCTGCTGATCCATCTGCATCAGGCGGCGAAGGAAATCCGCGGCGGAATCTTTCTTGTTTCTGGCCATCTGCGCCTCCATGACGACGGATGATTCCAAGATGACATGTGGCTAAACCAGGGTCAACTAGACCATCGGCTATTAACGCAAAAACCGCACTTGCGTGCGGTCTTCGCTGGTGCGCCCTGAGGGAATCGAACCCCCATCACTGGTTCCGAAGACCAGAGCTCTATCCGTTGAGCTAAGGGCGCATTGTTAAGGCTAAAAACATCGAAACTTGCAGCTGTGTGGTCTGATCTGCCGAACAGCCTGCCCCAATGTATAACAAACGGCGCGGCAGGGCACAACCGCCGCTCCGCCATCGGCGGGTCAGAGCTTCTCCGAACCGACGATGTACTGCTGGGCGGTCTCTTTGGAGACCTCGCCCGAAGAGATCAGCCGCTTGAGGTCCTGCGTCAGCGTCGTCATGCCTTCGCTGGCCGAGGTCTGCAGGACGTTCTTGATCTGGGCGATGTTGTTCTCGCGGATGAGGTTGGCGATGGCGGGATTGTTGACCAATACTTCACGTGCCGCGATGCGGCCGCCGCCCTGGCGCGGCAGCAGCTGCTGCGAAATGACGGCGCGGAGCGACAGGGCCAGCTGGGAGCGGACCTGATTCTGCTGGTGCGGCGGCATGGCGTCGATGATGCGGTCGATGGTCTGGGCGGCGCTGTAGGTATGCAGCGTGGCAAAGACCAAGTGGCCGGTTTCGGCGATGGTCAGCGTCGTTGCGATGGTCTCCGGGTCGCGCATTTCGCCGACCATGACGACATCCGGGTCCTGGCGCAGGATGTGCTTCAGGGCGTCGTCGAAGGAGATGAAATCCTGTCCGAACTGGCGCTGGCGGATAATCGATTTCTTGGGCTGGAACAGGAACTCAATCGGGTCCTCGAGCGTGATGATGTTGCCCGACTCCACTTCGTTGATGCGGTCGATCATGGCCGCGAGCGCCGTGGATTTTCCGGAACCCGTCGGACCGGTCACGAGCACCAGGCCGTGCGGATAGTCCACCATCTTGTGCACTACGGCCGGCATGTTCAGCCCTTCGAGCGTCGGGCATTCAGACGGGATGGCGCGCGCCGCGAGCGCCGGGAAGGTCTTTTCCCAGTGCAGGTTGATGCGGAAGCGCCGGCCGGAGGGCGACTGGTGGGCGATATCGAGCTCCTTATTCGCCAAAAAACGCGCCTTCTCCTCCACTGTCATCAGCGAGTCTATCAGCTCCTCGGCCGTCTTGGCGGTCAGATCCTTGGCCCCCTCGACCGGCACCAGGAGGCCGGAAACGCGCAGGAGCGGCGGCTTCCCTACCACCAAGTGAAGATCGGAAGCGCCCATCTCGACCGTGTGCTCGAAGAGCCGATCCATGGCGTCGATCGGACGAAGCGGTTCGTTTGATTTGATGGTGGTCATACCGTGGGTAGCGCGCCGCAGGCGGCGCATCAATATAATTATACCACGCCGGTGTTCAAAGTTGAGAGTTGAGAGTCGAGAGTCGCCGCCGACGATCTCATTTGAATAGGAAAAACCGCGTAGTTACGCGGTTTTTACCCAAGCCTTTCAACTCTGAACTATCAACTCTCAACCGTCCGATCACCACCCCTTTACCTCCACAGCCTTCTCTGCGGCCGCAATCTGCGCTTCCTGTTTGGAAGTCCCGACACCTTTGGCGACGAGTTCCTCGCCAAGATAGGCGCCGACAGTGAACTGCTTGGCGTGATCCGGACCGACCTCCTCGAGCACGCGATAAGATGGGGTGACGCCGACGAACTCCTGCGCCGCTTCCTGAAAACGGCTCTTCGGATCCAGGTAGAGCTTGTGGTCCAGCACATGCTGCAGGCGGGAGAGAACGTAACGGTCGATAAAGCCCTTGGCGCCCGCATAACCCTGATCGAGATACATCGCGCCGATGAGCGCCTCGATGGCGTTCGCCAAAATGTACATCCTGGCCTTGCTGCCGGCATCCTTCGACTCGCCATGCGACAGGTAGAGATACTGTTCCATCCCGATTTCCTTGGCCGTCTCGGCGAGCGCCTTGGCGTTCACGAGCGCGGCGCGCCAGTTAGTCAGCTCCCCTTCCGGGTTCGGGTAGTTGGCGTAGAGGTGCTCGGTGACGACGAGCTCGAGCACAGCGTCGCCGAGGAACTCCAGACGCTCGTTGTGCCCGAGCGCGAAGGACGGGTGCTCGTTCAGGTAAGAGCGGTGGACGAAGGCCTGCGTCAGCAGTGACTTGTCTTTGAATACGAAACCGACGTTCTCTTCGAACTTTGAAAAATCTTTCATCATAGTCGCGATGCGGAGTGGGAAGCGTGGAGTTTGGAGCATGGAGTTTTGACGGCTCCACGCTCCACACTTCCCTCTCCACACTCCCGATATCGGCTGCAGTCCACAGCGGTGCGGGATTCGCCCGCGACCGCCATCGACCGTTTCCGATGGTTACTTATTTGGCTTAAATAAGCGGAAATCAGTCCTTGGCCGGTTCGGATTCCGCCTCCTCCTTTTTCTTCTTCTCGCCGTTCTTCTCCTTCTTGGGCACGTCCTGCTTGTCCGCCTCCTTGGTCTGTCCCTTCACGATCATCTCCTTGAAGATCGCGCCGAGCACGCCGTTCACGAACCGTCCGGAGGACTCGCCGCCGAAGGTCTTGGCCAACTCGATCGCCTCGTTGATGGCGACCTTGGACGGGATGCCTTCCTCGAACTTCAGCTCGTGCACGCCGATGCGCAGGATGTTGCGGTCGACGACCGTGATCTGGTCGATGGGCCAGTCGGGCGCGAACTTGGTGATGATGCCGTCAAGCTCGTCGATGTGTCCCATGACGCCTTCGACCAATTTGACGATGAACTCCTTCTCGTCGAAATCGGGCGCGAATTCGGTGATATTGTCCTGCACGATCGCATCGAGACGGTCCTTGGGACGGCCGTTGAAATCCCACTGATAGAGGGACTGCATCGCGATGGTGCGGGCGAGATGACGGTTGGACATAAGGAGCTCGGCTTAATGTGCGCATGAAGCGAGCCGGCGAAGGCTCGCTTCATGAATTATTATTCGTGGTTGTGGCCCTCGTGGCCGGTTTTCTTGGCGACCGGGTTCTTGAGCGCGATGACCTGCCGGCCGGCGTACGTGCCGCAGTTGGTGCAGGCGCGGTGCGGCAGCACCGGCTCCTTGCATTTCGGGCACTTGGCGAGCGAAATCTTCGTCAAGGCGAAATGGGCAGCGCGGCGGCGCTTGTGAGAACTGGTCCTGCGATGTCCAGGAAGTCCCATAGTTCAGCTAAATAAATGGTTCAGCGGTTTCGGCCTTTGGCGGCAGGAACCCGTTTTACGGCGTAACTATAGCCAAATACGGGCAGTGCTGTCAATGGGTGGGAGGTGCGGATGCGCGGTAAAATGTTCGGGGCCTGATCCGACGGCCGAAATCGCCGCCTTATGGGCACTTCACGGCATAATTCGCGTTCAGGCACGACCGAATGCAATCTGACCTGACTGTTTTGGATTTGGTCCAGGCTCCGATGCAGCGATTAGAGCAGTTCGACTTCTCTAGCAGATCGCGAACGCCGTCGCAGCCCGCCGTGCAATCGCTATATTCTTCAATTGTCATTTCGTTCGGGCAGTCGGCTTGGCATTGCTTGAGTGCTGCCTCCTTCTGTTCCGAACAGGTCGGAGTCGGAACGGGAGTAGGCGTCGGGCGGGGTGCTGGCGGCGTCGGCAGCGGCGTAATGGCGCCGTCGTAATAAGGTCTGGGCATCGTATCCGGCACCGCGTCAGGGCCGACGATGGGATCGTATCCTCCATCCAAACCCGACGGACCCAATTCAAGATAAGACGACTCGTCGGGCACGGGCATCGCATCTACGAGCGGCTGTGGCGTGCCATCTATCATCCGCTCGCCGATGTCGATCAGGATATCCCTGACGCCCAACAGGATGTCTTTGGAAGAAAGCAGGTGCAGGTTCGGAAAAGCCTTGGCGAGCAGGTCCCAGGCGTCGATACAGAGCATCAGCTGCGAAAGTCCCGGTCCAGTTTTCAGCAGGCCGCGGTTCTTCAGTATCATGTCGGCTATTTCTCCTCCCAAGCCTCGCAATAGGTCGAGCGACACTCCGCCCAGCTCCGGCAGCTTACCGCTCACGGCCAAATCGAAGGCCATCGACAGCTCGGTACCGGAAGCGATTTTGGCCGCCAAGCCCCAAGGTCCCGAAGCCTCGTCGAGAGCGAAGGATGCGGCCATCTGCGCCATGTAATAGAAATTGAACGGTAGCACGTCATTAGAGGGCAGCAGCTTCATGTCGCCGTCGGTGACGTTGCAGAGGAAGACGACGAGGTTCGACAGGCCGGCTTCGGTGTTTGGATTGCCGAGGATGGCATCGACGCAGGCACTGCCTTTAGCCGCTTCTGCCGCAGGCGCAAAGAGCGTATTCGGCCGTCCGGCGCCTACTGCCCTGCCAGAGGAGAAATGCCCGAGATAACCGCTGAAAAGCGCATCGAGCGCCGCCACTTCCTGCCGTCCGAGCGTCGCGGCGGAGCCGTCGGTCATCTTGACCTTCACGGTCGTGTTCGGATTGCGCTTGATCTTTTCGATGCCGACGCGCAGTTCCGTCATGCCGGCGCGCGCCGAGTCGATGGCCGCGATGACCTCGGCCTGCGCCTCCGGAAGTTTGGCTGCGGACGATATGAGCCGCTGTTCCGCCACAGACAGCACGATTTGAGCGATTGCCCCAACCGACCTGCTCGCTTCCTGACCGTCGTTGCCGCGCGGCCGCTGCGGGGCCGAAACCATAAACTGCCGACTCCTATTGGATGAGCGCAACATCATCTTGTCGCCGACCCGCTTGGCCTGCACCACAATGAGCGTGGCCTGGTCCGGCGTGAACTCGCCCTTCTTGGCGTCATACATGAACGGCGGCACCGGCACTTCCAGGCCCGCGGCCGTAACGTCGAGCGCCGGGACGGTAATGCGTTTTCCCGTTCGCCCAGTGAACACCACTGACGTTGCCGCCTCGGCATCAAGCCCCGCCACCTGAAGTTTCATTGTGCCGAACGGCTCGTATATGAATCCCTCAACGCTTACAGCCAAGCTGCCGTTCTCAGGTGCCGCCAGCCCCTCAACGGACGGAATGCCGGACAGCCGGTCGGCCGACCGCAGATCCAACTGGCGCCAAACGGCCAGCATGGCGACTATGGCAAGAATCAGGCCGGCACCGACGACCAAACGCGTTTTGGGAGTCAATTTCATATGCGCAGGTTACACACCCATGCATATTAGCATGCCCGACTTATGTCTTGTCATTGAAAATTACTTATAGCATGTCCCGATATGAGGCGGTTACGCGCCCCTGGGCAGCAAAAACCCGCCGAGAACGGCGGGTAAGACTAGCCCACGACGAAGGTCAGGAGCGGCCCGGCCTCCAGACGGTCGACCTGGGACGGGTCGTCCTTGTTCAGGTCGCCGTCGATCTGCCTGACCGTCGGCGACTTGTACTTGATGGTCAGCGCCGGAACCACGGCGTCGAAGCACTGCTTGGTGGGGAGCGGCAGGCCGCTCCAGAGGAACGGCAGGTTGCGCGCCAGCCCCCAGAAGCTCAGGTTGATGGTGCGGAGCATGAAGTTGTTGGGCTCCTTGCGCGCGTCGGGCATGGCCCGGAACCCGCGCCCCATGTACTCGAGCGTGGAACAGAAGATGCCGGTATGCGTCAGGAACGGCGCGAACGGCTCCTCGTGTCCGGTCAGGCTGATCTCCGCGTACACCGGCTTGGTAATCAGTTCCCGGGACTTGCGGAAAAGCAGCTTGGACTTGAGCTCGTCCCAGAAGACCTCGGCCGCGACCTCGAGCGCGCGGCGGTCACCGAGCCGACGGCGCAGCTTCTTGCCGCACTTCGGGCACCAGCCGCCGTAGCGTTCGGCCTTGTCGGCCCGGCAGCTGAAGCGGCAGGGCAGCTTTTCCGCGTTCAGCGCCTCGGCGAAGCCGTAGTCGCGGACCGCGTCCTCGCACTGGTAGGGCGCGCCGGCGTAGTAGAGTTCGACTCCCTGGGCCACGAGGCCCGCGCCGTACATGAACCCGTACGAACCGTTGATCTTGAGCGGGTTCAGCTGAACGGTGTCGAGCGGCAGGCCGCGCTCGACCTTGTGCTGGATGCGGTGCACGTAGTCCCAGCCGGACATGTTGGTGATGCCCAGGTTGAGCGCCAAGACGTTCCGCGTACCGCCGGGCGTGACCATGAACTTCGGCAGCGGCTGCCCCTTGGACTCGTACTCCTTGATGAGCGCGGTCAGGTAGAGGCTTTGCGTGCCGTCGCCGCCGGTGATGTTGACGATTTCCGGCTGCTTGATGCAGATCTGACGGGCCGCCAGCCTGAGCTCCTCCAAGGTGGAGGTGCTGTAGGAATAGCGCGGCCCGGAGAGAATGTCGGCGACGATCTTGCCGAAACCGTAGCGCGGGGTGTTCTTCCCGGAATGCGGGTTGAACAGCGACGCGACACGTTCCTTGAACGAGACCTTCACTGATTGACCTCCGACTTGGCAAAGAACTGCGTCCCTTGCGGGAACACGGCGGGAGAATAGCCGGTTTGGGGGGAAATATCAAGGTGGGTGGTTTGAGGGTCGAAGGGTAGAAAGGTCGAAAGGTCGTGCGACTTAAACATCAAACCGCGCCATTCGCAGGCGCGGTTTACTTTAACCTTTAGACTTTTACACTCTTAAACCCCTAAACCCGATTCGCCTCAACCGGCCGGGCCCGCTCATCCGCCAGCACGGCCGCGAAAAACATCAGATAGATGAAGGGGAAGGCGAAAGGCAGGGTGAGGCCGAAGAGACCGGTCACGAAATCGACGACCAGCGGCAGGGTCAGGGCATGGAGTCCGGTCGCCAGGAGCTGCCGGAAGGTCAGCTTGGTCCGCCCGAAGCGCAGAAACAGCGCGATAACGCCGGACGTCAGCAGCACGAAGACGCCTTCAGCGGCGACAAGCGCCAAAAAGGTGCCGAGCCCCGCCAGGAGCAGGATGAGCAGGGCCAACCATGGGCCCCAACGGTCGATGAGACCCAAGAAAGCGGTCTTGTCGGTCCGGAAGCCCGGCGTGTCCTTGAAGGAGACTGCTTGCTGGTTATTCACGCCGTCGCGGATGAACACCGCGTCGCGGCCGACCACGACGATGGTATCGGCGGAGGCCGGAGGGAACTCCATTCCGGCGATGGTGGTATCAATGACCATCCGGCCGCCGTCGGTCTTGAACTCCGCCGGCATGGCGAGCGACGTGTAGAACTGGCCGTGGTCGACGCCGAATTCCGCCCAGTCCGGCAGGTTGCTCTGGGTCCACGCACGGATGTCGCCGACGAGCGACACCATGCCCGGCGCCATGACGGCGATCGTGAGTGCCGCGAAGAGCGCGAACAGCGCGGCGGCGTAGCGGAACGAGTCCCCCACCGGTCGCGTGCGGACGCCGCGGTACCATTCCATGTCGAAACAGCTGCGGTAAAGATCCGTGAAAAAAGCCGAGGCAGATTGTCGGAGCCGCTGGGCGAAAGACATAGCTTGGGAAAAGTATAACATTGGGCGCGAGGCGGCGGAAGGCGCGGTGGTGATTCGCTTGCGTAATCATGCCTAGAGATAACGTTGCGGCGGAGCCGAAGCGGCACTTCTACCTACAGCAGTCCCCCTCACCACCCATCGTGAGCGGGGAACCAGGCCGGCGGAAGACTGACTCCGCTGACCGCGTGAAGTGCTGGCGATTCAACCAAGATAAATACGGGCCGGCACTGAACAGGTCAGCGGAGGCAGCCTGCCGCCGGCGCAAGAACAAACCGGCTGTCGCAATGAACGGCAACCGGTCTTTTTATATCTGAATTCCGACTACACCACCGTCACGCTCGCGATGCCGTCAAAGATGCCAAAAAACTGATATGAGAGAAAATTCACACCGGACGACAGGACCCTGCGGAGACGAAACGGATCTTCTACTCACAGCAGTCCCATCCCCACCCGTCGTGAGCGTGGCATGAGTCGGCGGGCGGCTGTCGGCGACGACCGCGTGAGACGGCGGTAATTCAGCCAAGTCAGAGAGCGGCCGCCGTCGAACAGGTCGGAGCTGGCAGACCGCCCGCCGACGGCTTAGACAGAACGGCCGCCGTTATCAACGGCAGCCGTCTTCATCTGTCAGATTTTCACTAAACCACCGTCACGCTCGCGATGCCGTCCTTATCCTCTTTGAACCGCATGATGCGCACGCCCTGCGTGTCGCGGCCGAGCGTGCTGACGCTCGAGATCGGCAGGCGGATGATCTGGCCCTTCTGCGAGACTACGAGCAGGTCGCGCTCCTCCTTGGCGTTGATGATCATGCCGAGCACGGCTTCGCCCGTCTTCTCGGTAATGTGCGCGGTGCGGATACCCGAGCCGCCCCGGCCCTGGGTCTTGTAGGCGGTCATGTTGGTGCGCTTGCCGAAGCCGTTCTCCATGACCACGAGCAGGTCGAACCGGCCCTTCTTGGCGAGCTCCGGATCGACCACGTCCATGCCGACCACGCAGTCCTTGCCCTTGAGATTGATG
>JAKAKZ010000045.1 GCA_021824285.1 bacterium | reverse complement strand
CACCAGCCGCGTCGGCTCGATGGTGGCCCGCAGGTATTCGAAGTCGGCCATGGGCCGGCGCACGAATTTCGCGGCGACGTCCCGGTCGACGATGTCGAGTATGGCCGCACCGTCGAACTTGCCGAGCGCCATCAGGTCGTCGCGGAGCCCGATCTTGAGCTCCTCGACCTTGGTCCAGGAGAGCACGCCCGCCCAGAGGATGGGCGCGCCGTCCGCGGCCTTGGCGTCCGCCGGCAGTCCGATGACGACGATGACGTCGTTCTTCTTGCCGCCGAGCCAGGACTCCCGCAGGCCTTCTAGGTAGCGCTGGTCAGGTTCGCTGACCGCGACCACCGTGATGTTGACCTGCTTGCTGGCGCCGAGGCGCGCGTTCAGTTCCGACAGCCGGCGGTTAAGGCCGGCGGAATCGGCAAACGACGTGCCGACGCCGAGGAAGCGGCTGGCGCGGTAGTAGTCGAACACCTGCGGATACTCGGGCAGCTTGCCGCGGAAGCGTTCAGCTGCGCCTTGGCGGCGCATGATCGAATCCGGGTTGCCCTTGATGTAGTTCACGTAGGAGTGCTCGATGGCCGTCGGCTCGCCGACCACGATGGCGTTCCATCGGGCCGGGGCTGACGAGTAAGGGGAGTTGCAGCCGTTGCTGTAGGCTGTCTCGCCGTTCGTCGTCTCGGCCTTCCAGTAGAGGTCGCGCGAGTGCTCGTAGCAGGTGTCGCAGTGCGTGGAACAGCTGCGGCTGCTGCCGGAACCGCTGCAGACTTCGCGGCAGTTGCACGGGTAGCTGTGGCAGCAGGATTCGGTCCCTTGCCACTTCTTGGCGATGGACCCGTTCCAGATTTCCGTGTCCGCCGTGCGGTTGTGCAGGGCGATGGCGTAGCCGCCCACGATGATGAAGAGGACGGCCGTCTCATGCACCAAGAATTCCTTGAGCGTGATCCGTCCTTTGCCGACCACGAGGCCGATGATGCCGATGACGACCGGCACGAACAGCAGCAGGAGGAGCGTCATGGGTTTTTCCCTCGCTTTTTTTGAAGGTACGTTGCCGCCAGAATTGCATGTTTTCGCAGCAAAGTCAAGGTTGCGGTAACCGATCCGTCTGTGGGCGGCCGCTATCGGCCGAATGGGTTCAGCCGCGCCGGAACAGGGGAAATGCCGCATGCCCTTATGAACCTGGATTTTTTTCGGCAAAAGAAAAAGTCCGGCAGTTGCCGGACTTGCGGTTCAGTTCATGAACACGTCGAGAGCCACCTTGGCCGCGGGGACGTGCGAAGCCGCATACATCAGGGCCAGGAGGGCGCCAGCTAGCGCCAGGTAGCCGACGAATGCGGTGGTCGCCCAGGAGGCGGACATGACCGGCTTGTCGGTGCGGGTCAGTCCTTCGACGATCTCGTCGGCCGCATAGGGCCGCTTACCGTTGTCGCCGTCTGACTCGATGAACTGGGCTGTGCAGTACGGATAGTGGGGGATGGCCTTCAGCGCCTCGACCACTGCCTCGACCTTCGGCGCGACCCCGAAATGGGTCGCCAGCGGTTCGACGAACTCCCGACGCATCATCCGGCCGGATCTCTGCCGCCTAATCTCCCTGATCTCGCCGAGCAGTTCGAGCAGACCGGCGATGATCATGAGCCAGAGCAACATCAGGCCGGCTTTGACCGCCAGGATGAGGGCCAGAAGCAGACCGAGCACCATGACCGCCACGCCGCCCCAGGAGGACAGGGAGAACGCCACGGACTTGAGGAGCCGTCCGCCGTCGAGCGGGTTGATGGGCAGGAGGTTGAACAGGTTGACCATCGCCATCCAGCCGGCAAGGGCCGCTATGAGCGGCACGCCGGTCAGCAGGTAGCCAATGTAGGTCAGCACCGCGATCCCCAGGCCCCAGATCGGTCCCATGAGCGCTATGTAGGCCTCATCGCCGCGCGACTTGAACGCCTCATCGGAGACCGCGGCTGCGCCCATGAACGGCAGGAAGTAGATTCCCTTGACGCTCATGCCGCATCGCCGCATCGCCCAGATGTGCCCGCATTCGTGCAGGAAAATGCTGCCCATGAGCACGACCACGAATTTCCAGCTGAACAGCATGCTGTAGGCGCCGAAGGTCAGGCCGGCGGCCGCAAACTTACCGAACTTCAGCCCCTTGGCCAGCTTGATGAGCGTAGGGATGAGCTTGCCACCCAGCTTGCCAATCAGTACCCACAGGCCGGCCAAAAAGCCGCGCTTTTTTTCGGTCACGACTCGCTCCTTTTGAAGGTGCGCCGCTAGGATTGCATATTTTTCTGGGGGAGTCAATGGTGGCAGGAAAGAGATAAATAGATAGCGAGAAAGAGAAAAAGAGAGAAAGAGGGAAAGGGCGTCCGCCGATGTCGTCAATGCCGATTCAATCTCTCTCTCTCTCTCTCTCTCTCTCTCTCTCTCTCTCTCTCTCTCTCTCTCTCTCTCTCTCTCTCTCTCTTCCGTACCACCAAGCACACCGGCTAAACCTGTCAAAAAAGCCTTAAACTGTGGGTAAGTTCAGGATAAGTCGTTTTTGGCGGTACTTTTACGGGCCGAAGTTGATGCTTAAAAAATCAAAAATTTCGCTAAATTAAGACATAAATATAATTAGCCTTGACAACCTACCCCACTTCCTCTTGACGAACTTTTCCACAACTGATAGTCTGGGGCATACCCAATAGGGGGGAGTCGGTGCTCCCAAAGCACTTGCTTCTTAAGTCGGCGTTATCACCACTGATGTCCGCCACTTCCTCGTGAACCGAGGTTTGAACGAACACCTGTCATCGGCCTCAAAAAAAGAAGCCGAAAGGGCAGGGGTCCGTTTTTTGTATCTTGCTCACTTTCACTAATTTTCGAGAGTCCTAGAGTCTTGAGTCACCGCCGCAGGGCGGATGCCCGGACCCCGGAGCCAGCTCGAACGACGCGTCCCGTTGATTAAAGATGGGGGACGTCGGACGACGCGAACTGCTGATCAAAGGCAGGGAGCGTCCGACGAGCGAAGCGGCAGGGTCCATGCCACGCATAACTATGACCTTCAAGCGCCAACGTCCGAAGAGCCCCGAGCGCAAATCTTTTACGAGCATCGTGGATGCGATGCCGCTTCCGGACCTGATCGAGGTCCAGAAGAAATCATACGACTGGCTGTTCAAGCAGGGCCTCCGCGAGCTGTTTGAGGAAGTCTCCCCGATCAAGGACTTCATCGGCCGCGACCTGGAGCTCTATTTCCTCGATTACTATCTCGACGCCCCGAAGTTCGACGAGCAGACGACGATGGCCAAGAAGCTGACGTATGAGGCGCCGCTGCGCGTCAACACGCGCCTCATCAACAAGCGCACGGCCGAAACCAAGGAGCAGGAAATCTACCTCGGCGACTTCCCGATCATGACCGACCGCGGCACGTTCATCGTGAACGGCATCGAGCGCGTCGTCATCTCCCAGCTGGTGCGCTCTGCCGGTGTGTTCTTTACGTCCGAGAACCTGCGCGGCCGCAAGCACTTCGGCGCCAAGATCATCCCGAACCGCGGCGCCTGGCTCGAGCTCGAGACCGACTCCTCGAACGTCATCTGGGTGAAGATCGACCGCAAGCGCAAGGTGGCCATCACCTCGCTCCTGCGCGCCTTCGGCTACGCCACCGACGAGGAGATCCTCGCGCTCTTCGAGAAGGCCGACATCCACCCGAACATCAAGTTCATCCAGTCCACCCTCGACAAGGACGCCGCCAAGAACGAGGAGGAGGGCCTCAAGGAGGTCTACAAGCGCATCCGCCCGGGCGACCTGGCCACGACCGACAACGCCCGCTCGCTGATTCACTCGATGTTCTTCAACTTCGACCGCTACGACCTGGGCAAGGTCGGCCGGTACAAGTTCGCCCAGCGTTTCAACATCACCTATACCCAGGACCAGATCGAGAAGCCGGAGCACCGCATTCTGAAGAAGGAGGACCTGGTGGCCATCGTCACCGAGCTCATCCGCCTGAACATCACGCAGGAGGAGCCGGATGACGTCGACCACCTCGGCAACCGCCGCATCCGCGCCGTGGGCGAGCTCGTCCAGAACCGCCTGCGCATCGGCCTCTCCCGCATGGAGCGCATCATCAAGGACCGCATGTCCACGATGGACATCACCGCGCTCACGCCGGCCAAACTCATTAACGCGCGCCCGATCATCGGCGTCATCCGCGAGTTCTTCATGTCCTCGCAGCTGTCGCAGTTCATGGATCAGGTCAACCCGCTGGCCGAGCTGGAGCACAAGCGCCGCCTGTCCGCCCTCGGTCCGGGAGGCCTCTCCCGCGAGCGCGCCGGCTTCGAAGTGCGCGACGTGCATCCGACCCACTACGGCCGCATCTGCCCCATCGCCACGCCGGAAGGCCCGAACATCGGCCTGGTCGGCCACCTGTCCAGCTTCTCCCGCGTCAACGAGTACGGCTTCATCGAGACGCCGTACCGCAAGGTCGTGAAGGACAAGAAGGGCCGCGCCCGCGTCACCGAAGAGGTGGTCTACCTGAACGCCTTCGTCGAGGAGAACTCCATCACCACTTCCGCCGCGACCAAGCTGGACAAGGACGGCTACTTCGCCGACTCCAAGGTCAGCGTGCGCAAATTCGGCGAGCCGTCCATCGAGGACTCCGACAAGGTGGAGTACATGGACGTCTCCAGCCGCCAGATCGTCTCCATCGCCACCGCCTGCGTGCCGTTCCTGGAGCATGACGACGCCAACCGCGCGCTCATGGCCACGAACATGCAGCGCCAGGCCGTGCCGTGCATCAAGCCGGACGCGCCGATCGTCGGCACCGGCATGGAGCACCGCGCCGCCGTTGATTCCGGCCACGTGGTCGTCTCCAAGGAGAGCGGTAAGGTTACGGCCGTGCAGGCCGACAGCGTCGAGGTCACGACCGACGACGGCGACAAGGTGAAGCACCCGCTCGCCAAGTTCGTGCGCTCGAACGCCACCACCTGCATCAACCAGCGCCCGACCATCCTCAAGGGCCAGAAGGTGAAGAAGGGCGACCTGCTCGCCGACGGCACCTCCGTGGACCGCGGCGAACTCTCGCTCGGCCAGAACCTGCTCGTCGCCTTCCTTTCCTGGGAGGGCTACAACTACGAGGACGCGGTCATCCTGAACGAGCGCCTGCTCCACAGCGACCGCTTCACCTCCATTCATATTGAAAATTACGTCATCGATGTCCGCGAGACCAAGCTCGGTCCGGAACAGGTGACCTCCGACATCCCGAACATCAGCGAGGAGAAGCTGAAGAACCTCGACGAGACCGGCGTGGTCCGTATCGGCGCCGAGGTCCAGTCCGGCGACATTCTCGTCGGCAAGATCACGCCGAAGGGCGAGACGGAGCTGTCCGCGGAAGAGAAGCTGCTCCGCGCCATCTTCGGCGAGAAGGCCCGCGACGTGCGCGACAGCTCCCTCTACCTGGAGCACGGCAGCCACGGCAAGGTCGTGGACATCAAGGTCTTCTCCCGCGACGCGGGCGACAAGCTTTCGCCGGGCGTCATCAAGTCCATCCAGGTCGCGGTGGCCACGCTCCGTAAGGTGCAGGTGGGCGACAAGGTCGCCGGCCGCCACGGCAACAAGGGCGTCATCTCCAAGATCGTGCCGGTCGCCGACATGCCGTTCCTCGCGGACGGCACCCCGGTGGACGTCATCCTGTCCCCGCTCGGCGTCGTGTCCCGCATGAACCTCGGCCAGATTCTCGAGACCCACCTCGGACTTGCCGCCAACCACCTCGGTTACCATGTCGTGACCCCGGTGCTGAACGGCATCACCGAGGACCAGATCCGCGACGAGCTCCGCGCCGCCGGCTTCCCGGAGGACGGCCAGCTGCCGCTCTTCGACGGCCGCACCGGCGAGCCGTTCGATAACAAGGTCACGGTCGGCTACATCTATATGATGAAGCTGAACCACATGGTCGAGGACAAGATCCACCAGCGCTCCATCGGCCCGTACTCGCTCATCACCCAGCAGCCGCTCGGCGGCAAGGCCCAGTTCGGCGGCCAGCGCTTCGGCGAAATGGAAGTCTGGGCGCTCGAGGCCTACGGCGCGGCGCACACCCTGCAGGAGATCCTGACCATCAAGTCCGACGACGTGCCCGGCCGCTCCAAGGCCTACGAGTCCATCATCAAGGGCGAGCCGATCAAGAAGATCAACGTCCCTGAATCGTTCAACGTGCTCGTGCGCGAACTGAAGGGCCTCGGTCTCGATGTCGAGCTGCTCAAGGACAACCAGCGCGTCGACACTCCGGAAAGCAAGCCGCAGACCCTGCCGCCGGCCTTCGCCCGCCACATGGGCGATGCCGCGCCGCAGGCCGACGCGCCGGCTTCCGAAGAAGAGTTCCGCCCCCGCCACCTGGAAGCCCAGGAAGGCGAGGAGGAGGCCTAATCCCTACCTGGCATTGAACCCCTATGAATCCCATCGCTGAACAGTTCAAGGTCCAGGAGTTCGACTCCATCCGCCTGCGGGTGGCGTCGCCCGAGACGATCCGCGGCTGGTCCTACGGCGAGGTCGTCAACCCGGAGACCATCAACTACCGCACCCAGAAGCCCGAAAAGGGTGGCCTCTTCGGTGAGGAGATCTTCGGTCCAGTCAAGGACTGGGAGTGCTACTGCGGCAAGTACAAGAAGATCCGCTACAAGGGCATCATCTGCGACAAGTGCGGCGTCGAAGTCACGCACTCGCTCGTGCGCCGCGAGCGCATGGGCCACATCGAGCTGTCCTCGCCGGTCTCGCACATCTGGTTCCTGCGCGGCGTGCCGTCCAAGATCGGCCTGGTGCTCGACCTCTCCGTGCAGTCGCTCGAGAAGGTCATCTATTTCGCCAACTTCATCATCACCGAGGTCCGCGACGACGTGAAGGCGGAGACTTTGGAACAGGTGAAGACCGAGTGGAAATCCAAGCGCAAGCAGATCGAGAACGAGTACAAGCAGCAGGTCCAGAACGCCGAGAAGCAGGCCAAGGACGATGCGGACCGCGAGAAGCGCGTCGCCGCCGCTTTCGACAATAAGGAAAAGCGCCTGAAGGAGCTGGACCTCGACTTCCACACCGTCGAGAAGGAGCTCAAGGAGCTCAAGCAGAATGCCATCATCTCCGAGAGCACCTACCAGGAGTGGTCCCTGAAGTACGGCCACATCTTCGAGGCGAGCATCGGCGCGGAAGCGATCCGCAGCCTGCTGCAGAAGATCGACATGGACAGCGAGATCAAGGACCTGGAGAAGGAGATTGAGGAGGCGCCGCAGGGCCCGCGCTACGAGAAGCTCGTACGCCGCGCCAAGCTGTTCCACTCGCTCAAGGCCAACAACATCATGCCGGAGTGGATGGTCATGACGGTCGTCCCGGTCATCCCGCCGGACCTGCGCCCGATGGTGCCGCTCGACGGCGGCCGCTTCGCCGCGTCCGACCTGAACGACCTGTACCGCCGCGTCATCAACCGGAACAACCGCCTGAAGAAGCTCGTCGAGCTGAATGCTCCGGAAGTCATCACGCGCAACGAGAAGCGCATGCTGCAGGAGGCCGTGGACGCGCTGATCGACAACTCCGCCCGCCAGTCCAAGACCGTGGTCGCCGCGACGGGCAAGAAGCGCCAGCTCAAGTCGCTGGCCGACATCCTCAAGGGCAAGCAGGGCCGCTTCCGCCAGAACCTGCTCGGCAAGCGCATCGACTACTCCGGCCGTTCGGTCATCGTGGTCGGTCCGCGCCTGCACCTCAACCAGTGCGGCCTGCCGAAGATGATGGCGCTCGAGCTCTTCAAGCCGTTCGTCATCTCCAAGCTCATCCAGCGCGGCTACGTCCACAACATCCGCAGCGCCAACCGCCTGATCGACTCCAACCATCCGGACGTCTGGGACCTGCTCGAAGAGACCACCAAGGATTCCCTGGTGCTCCTGAACCGCGCCCCGACGCTCCACCGCCTCGGCATCCAGGCCTTCCAGCCGGTGCTCATCGAGGGTAAGGCCATCCAGATCCATCCGATGGTCTGCCCGGCCTTCAACGCGGACTTCGACGGCGACCAGATGGCCGTCCACGTGCCGCTCACCGACGAGGCCAAGGACGAGGCCCGCAGCCGCATGCTCTCGACCAACAACGTCCTCAAGCCGGCGACCGGCATGCCGGTCATGCGCCCGGACAAGGACGTGGCCTGGGGCATCTTCTACATGACCACCGTCCTGCCGCCGACCACCCGCGAGAAGCCGCTCGCCTTCGGCTCCCAGAAGGAGGCCATCTTGGCCTACCGCCTGCAGAAGATCGAGTTGCGCGAGCAGATCCTCTGCCGTCTGGCGGACGGCGAGAAGCCGGTCGAGACCAACGTCGGCCGCATCTTCCTCAACCAGGGACTGCCGACGGACTACGGTTTCGTCAACCAGCAGCTCGACGCCAAGAAGCTCGGCGAGATCGTCCGCGACATCATGGAAAAATACGGCAAGGACCGCGCGGTCATCACGCTCGACAACCTCAAGGAGATC
>JAKAKZ010000044.1 GCA_021824285.1 bacterium | reverse complement strand
GTTCATGACGAGGTTGCCGTTCCCCGGCGTCGGCCCATTCAGGTAAATGTTGCCGTCGTCGAGCCGCACGAATCCGACCTGGTCGACGGTCGCCGGCGGGCTGAGCAGCACATACGGCGTGGTGCACTTGTCCGTGCAGACGTTCCAGGTGGTGCCGGCCGGGCAGGTGCGGTTAGGCACGCAATAACCCGGGGCCGGCGAGGAGCAGAGAGTCTGGCCGGCGGAGCAGCCGGTCGCGCTGCAGCGGTTGGTGTAGATGCCACCCACGGCGGTCGGCGGCGGCGACGGGGCCGCGCCAGGATTGGGGCAGGTGCCGTTCCCGCTGCAGGACGCGCCCTGCGTCGAGGTGGGGTCCGAACAGTTGGAGCACGGGTAGGTCGCCGTGTCGCAGGTCCAGTTCACGTCGGTCGGACAGGAAAGGTAATAGTGGTTGTCCGGCGCCGGCAGGCCGCGCGAACCGATGGGGACGAGACGCGGATCGGAGACGCAGGTCGTGCCGCTCGTCTTGAACAGATCGCCGTTGTAGCAGGTCACGCCCGGTCCGGTAACGGCGCAAGCACAGGTGGCCTGCGTGGAATCATAAGGGCAGGTCGCGGCGGAAACCGGCGTCACATAAAAAAACGATGCGGACGCCAAACTGGCCAGCAGGGTCAAAAAGCCGATTGTCGCGCGGTGCAGAAACATATCCGTCACTTGCAGCAGGCGAAGGGCAGGCCGCCGGTGTTGCACGAGGTCATCGTGCCGGTGCCGCCCGTGGTGTTATTGCCGTTGTTCGTGCCGTCGGTGAAATTCCAGACGCGGCCGTAGCGGGCGTTGGAGGAGCTCGTCCAGCCCGTGCAGTCGTCAGCGTAGGCGATGTAGCCCGGCGGACCTCCGTTGATCCAGGCGTTCGGCCCCTCGACCGTCCTGATCGGATCATTCGTCTGCGAACATTTGATGCTCTGCAGGATTTCCTGGACCGTGCAGACGTGCGAATCCACGAAGTCCGGACCGTTCGCCGCGTTGTCGCACTTGTTGTTGGCCGCGTAATAGCTGCCGACCGCGCTCACCGGGAACCGGCCGTTGTTGGTCGGTCCGCCCTTCGTCGTGATGCCGACGAACGACGCTCCGGCGCAGCCGCGGGCCAGCACGTTGCCGTCCCGACCGATCGCGAAACGCGTGGTGTAGTCGCCGGACGCGGAGCGCGTCTCCAGCTTCAGCAGATAATCGCCGGTGCTCATCCTGTCGTAGTCGGCGACGCCGTAAAAGACGTTCTGGCCGTCATTGCCGGCGCCGAGGTCGATGACCTTGGTCTGGCTGGTGCTGGCGTCATAATAGGTGCCGGCCACGACGCCGCCGCCGACGGTCGCGGAACCGTCAATCTCGATCTGGGCCGTCGGCTGGTAGTTGCTCATCGCCAGGCGGTTCCAAATGGTCACCGGAATGTTGCCGAGCGGCGGACCGAGCGACGGGTACTGGAAAGTGGCGGCCGAAACCATCAGCCGGTCATTGAGCGAACCGAAAGCGACGATCAGACAGATGGCCGCGGCGCTCCAGACGAACAGATGCGAAAAGACACGGGTGTGGTGGGCCCGTACCGGAGTCGTCTTCCCCTTGTCGGTCGGCTTCGGGGAAGCGGCCTTGCGCCGCGACCCACCTTTGGCCTTAACCGGAGACGTTGGCTCCATAATCCCTAACGTTCATTTGCACCGTCATAATATCATATGTAGGGAGGTGACCGCTTAAGCTTATCCACAACAACCCTGACTTGGCGGAGTTCAAAGGCGTTATAATGGCTCTGTAACTAATCACGGCAAGAATTTATGCCAAATAATGAACCGCTCGCCTCGTCCCCCAAAAGCCTGCCGGCTTTGCCGCTTGTCGTTGCGGCGGGGATCGTCGCGCTTGGTCTCGGAGGGTTAGGCGGCTACTGGCTGGGTAGCCGGACCAGCGCCGACCAATACAAAGCCGGACATGACGCCGGCCTGAACGAGGCGAAACAAAAGGTAGACGCTGCCGGCCTGTTCAGCAGTCCGGGAGGGATGACCGTGATTTCCGGCACGGTCGAGAACGTCAGCGGCGACAGCCTGACCGTGCGCGTGCCGCAGACGGTCCGCAACCCGCTGGCCCAGCCGGCGCCGGAACTGCGCACGGTCAAGTTGGGCGAAGGGGCCAAGGTCGTCACGATCGGCCCCAAAGATGCCGCCACGCAAAAAAAGGAACTAGATGCGTACAATGAAGCGCAGAAGCGATTGAGCGAGGCCCTGATGGCCGGCGAACGGAATCCGCCGCCTCCGCCGGCACCGCCTACCCCGTTCGCGGAACAGGAAATCAAGTTTTCGGACATCGCTAAAGGGGCATCCGTGACCATCGAATCGGGCAGCGACCTGACTTCGGCCGAAACGATCACGGCCAAGGTCATCCGGATACAGCCGAGCGCTCCGCCGACGCCGACGACCGGCAGGGCGATGCCCTGAAGGCCGGGATCGGCGGTTGAGAGTTCGTAGTTGCCCCGCCCCCTATCTTCAGTCAAAGAAGGCGGGGTCCCGCCTAAAGAGGCGGGAAGAAAAGAGGCGGGAAGAGTTGAAAGTAGTGTAAATAAATCCGTCCGGCGTAGCCGGACGGATTTTCCGTAACTCTCAACATTGAACCTTCAACCTTCAACCGTCCGTTCAGCGCTTCTCCGGCTTCAGCAAGACCATGCCGACGAGCGGCGCCACGACCCAAAAGAAACGTCCGGTCTCGGTGGCGAACAGCGTCTGCGTGAGCGGCGCCAGCGTGGCGATGGCCTCCTTCGGCAGGTACGAAAGCGTGATGCTCACGAGCAGGCCAACCTGGAAAGCGGAAAAGAACAGCACTTGCCACCACTCGCCTGCCGCGAGATTGGCGAAGATGGCCGTGAGCGCGGTGCGCGACAGCAGGAAGAACAGAAGCAGGAAAAGACCGAGGAAGCTGGCGATGCGGAAGGCGTAATCCTGGCCGATGTTGATGTCCGCGTGCATCGCCCCAAGGAACGGGGCCGTCTGCACCACGGCAATGGAGATGTAGATCGAGATCAGGATGACGATGATGCGGTCGCGACCGAGCGAGATACCGTAGAGAAACACGGTCACGACGAAGAACATCACGATGAACAGGTCCCAGCTGGGCGCGGCCCAGTTGACGTTCGTGATGAGTTTCAGTATGTCCGTGGTGACCCGGGCGATTCCCGAGGTGATCGGCGCCGTATTTGGCGTGACCGCGGCTTCCAATAGAAGCATGGCGTACAGCAGTTAAGGCTGGACAGGGTCAGTATAGCACGCTAGGGGTGGGTATTATCCACAGTGGAGTCTGGTTTTGAAGCGTGAAGCGTGGAGTTAAAATAAAAAATCGCGCGGCGGCGCGATTTTTCTATATTATTTTAACTTCACGCTCCACACTCCCCGCTCCACACTACAATTTTTCCCAATCCTCCAGGGCCTTCCTCTGGCCCTTGGTGAGCTTGGTCGGCACCTGCACCATCACTTCCACGTGATGGTCGCCGCGTCCGGAGCGCTTCAGGAACTGGATGCCGCGGCCCTTGAGCCGGAAGACCTGGCCGGTCGGCGTGCCGGCGGGAATCTTGATTTCGACCGGACCGTCCACGGTCTCGACCGTGAGCGAGCCGCCGAGCGCGGCCGTGGCGAACGGCAATTCCGCGATGCTGTTGACGTCAAAGCCGTCGCGCGCGAACCGCTTGTCCGGCGCGATGCGCACGGCCAGGTAGAGATCGCCGGACTGGCCGCCGTGCGCCACGGCTTCGCCTTCGCCGGAGACGCGCAGGATCTCGCCGTCGTTGATGCCGGCCGGGACTTTGATGGAGATCTCCTTCTGGCCTTTAACGATACCCTCGCCGCCGCAGGTCTTGCAGGCCTTCTCCGGACGACGTCCCCGTCCCTCGCAGTCGCTGCAAGCCGTGACGCTCTGGAAACTGCCGAGAATGGTCTGCTGGACGCGGCGCACCTGGCCGGAACCGTGGCAGGTCTTGCACTCCACGAGCTTGGATTCCTTCTCCGCGCCGGAGCCGTGGCAGGCCTCGCACTTCAGCTCCTTGCGTAAAGTGATATTTTTTTCAACTCCGAAAGCGGCCTCGAGGAAAGTGACCTTGAGGTCCATCTCGATGTGGCGGCCGCGCTTCGGGCCGCGGCTGGCTCCCCCGCCGCCGAAGATGTCGCCGAACGCGCCCCCGAAGATGTCGCCGAAGACGTCGCCGGCGTTGCCGAAATCGAACTGCGCCCCGCCGCCGAAGCCGCCGAACGGGTTGCCGCCGCCCATCTGCTCGAAACCCGGACCGAAGCGGTCGTATTTCGCCCGCTTGTCCTTGTTCGAAAGCACCTGATAGGCCTCGTTGATTTCCTTGAATTTTTCAGCGTCACCGCCGGTCATGTCCGGGTGGTGCTCCTTGGCGAGCTTGCGGAACGCCTTGCGGATGTCCTCCTCGGAGGCGTCTTTCGGGACGCCGAGGAGGGAGTAGTAGTCTTTGGACATTGGAGTGGGAAGTGGGGAGTTTGAAGTGTGGAGTTACGGCATAACTTCACGCTCCACACTCCCCACTCCAAACTTCTATTTAGCCTGGAACCCGATTTCCGCCGGCGCTTCCGCAGGATTGACGCTGCCGAAATTGGTCTCGTATTTCTTGAGGTTGTCGACGAGCGCGGCGATCATGCGCTTCAGGTGGCCGGGCGAGACGATGACGCGGGCGTTGAGCGTCCCGGTCGGCGGGAAGATGTTCAGGAAGTCGAGCACGAACTCCTCCCGCGTGTGCTGGACCTGCATGGCGTTTGCATACGCGCCCTGCAGGGTGCGGTCATCGACTTTAATCTGGATTTCGTTGCCCTGAGGTTGGGGTTGGGTCATAAAGTTGTCGGTGACATTAATTCGACCGATCTGGCCCGCGAGGAATGCCGTGCCGCCGACCGCCAGCAGGCGCGCGAGCTTGGTCCGTGCCGCAGTGCGGTCGCGCGCCGAGGACAGAGTGCGGCCGCCGCTGGAGCGGCCGCACGTGTCGGCGGAACGGTGTTCCGAGCTATTTCTTTTCCTTGAATTCAGCGTCAATCGGGCCGTCTTTCTTGTCGTCGGTCTTCGGGGCTTCGCCGCCCGAAGCGGCGCCTGCGGCTTCGGCTGTACCGGCCGCGCCGGCCTGGTCCTTGCCGTAGAATTGGCCGCCGACGGCGGTGGCCAAATCCGTGAGCTCGTCACCGGCCTTGCGGATGGCGGCGACATCAGCGCCGTCCTTCACGGCCTTCAGGGCCGCGATCTTGTCTTCAAGTTCCTTCTTCTTGTCCGCCGGGATCTTCTCGGCGTATTCCTTGATCATTTTTTCAGTGGTGTAGACCATGGTCTCGGCGTGGTTCTTCACCTCGACCAGCTCCTTCTTCTTCTTGTCCTCTTCGGCGTGGAGCTCGGCGTCCTTCTTCATGCGCTCGACCTCGTCCTTGGAGAGGCCCGAGGAGGCGGTGATGGTGATCTTCTGCTCCTTGCCCGTGCCCTTGTCCTTGGCTTTCACGGAGAGGATGCCGTTCGCGTCGATGTCGAAGGTGACCTCGATCTGCGGGATGCCGCGCGGGGCCGGCGGGATGCCGTCCAGGATGAAGCGGCCCAGCGTCTTGTTGTCGCCGGACATCTCGCGCTCGCCCTGAAGCACGTGGATTTCGACGGACGGCTGGCCGTCCGAGGCGGTGGAGTAGACCTGCGACTTGGAGGTCGGCACCGTGGTGTTGCGCTCGATGAGGCGGTTCATGATGCCGCCCATGGTCTCGATGCCCAAGGAGAGCGGGGTGACGTCGAGGAGAAGCACGTCGCGGACATCGCCGCGGAGCACGCCGCCCTGCACGGCCGCGCCGGCGGCGACGACCTCATCTGGATTGACGGTCTGGTTCGGCTTCTTATTGAAGAATTTCTCCACGGTCGAGACGACGAGCGGCATGCGCGTCATGCCGCCGACCATGACCACTTCGGCCAGGTCGCCGGCGGAGATTTTGGCGTCGACGAGCGCCTTGCGGCACGGCTCGAGCGTCTTCTCCACGAGGTCGCCGACCAGCTCCTCGAGCTTGGCGCGCGTGAGCGTCATGACGAGGTGCTTCGGACCGTTGGCGTCCGAGGTGATGAACGGCTGGTTGATTTCGGTCTGCGCGGCGCTCGAGAGCTCGATCTTGGCCTTTTCGGCGGCTTCCTTGATGCGCTGGATGGCGAGGGCGTCCTTCGACAGGTCGATGCCCTCCTGCTTGCGGAACTCGTCCAGGATCCACTTGATGACGCGCTGGTCGAAGTCGTCGCCGCCCAAGTGCGTGTCGCCGTTCGTGGCGCGGACTTCCACCGTGTCCTCAGCAATCTCGAGCACGGACACGTCGAAGGTGCCGCCGCCCAAGTCGTAGACGAGGATCTTGCCGCCCTTCTTCTTGTCGAAGCCGTAGGCGAGCGCGGCCGCGGTCGGCTCGTTGATGATGCGGCGGACCTTCAGGCCGGCGATCTCGCCCGCCACTTTGGTGGCCTGGCGCTGGGCGTCGTCGAAGTAGGCCGGCACGGTGATGACGGCTTCCTCAATCTTCTCGCCGAGGCGCTCTTCCGCGTCGGCCTTGAGCTTCTGGAGCACCATGGCGGAAATCTCCTCCGGCGAGTGCTCCTTGCCGCCCATGACGACCTTCACGCCCGTGCCGCTCTGCACGATCTTGAACGGCAAGGTCTTCTGGTCGCGCTGGACCTCCGGATCATCCCAGCGGCGGCCGATGAGGCGCTTGATGGAATAGAGGGTGTTCTCCGGGTTCACGACGGACTGTCGCTTGGCGATCTGGCCGACCAGGCGCTCGCCGGTCTTCGTGACCGCGACGACGGACGGCGTGGTGCGCGCGCCCTCCTTGTTCTCGAGGATTTTCGGCTGGCCGCCTTCGATGATGGCGGCACAGGAATTCGTGGTGCCGAGGTCGATGCCGAGGATTTTGGACATAGGCAGTGATTAGTGGTTGGTGGCTTGTGACTGGTGATTGGTGAAAATATATTCAGGTTCGGAGTCGCGGAGGTTCGAGGAATTACCGACATCTCCGAACCTCCGTATCTCCGCATCTCCGCATCTCCGCATCTCCGCAACTTACGCCTACTCCCCGACGGCGACCTTCGCGGCGCGGAGGATGCGGTCGTGCATCCGGTAGCCGGACTGGAGGACTTTCGTGACCTGGCCGGACTGGGCTGGATCTGCGGGCTTCTCCATGAGCACGGCTTCGTGGCGCGCGGGGTCGAAGGGCACGCCGGTTTCGGCGATGGCCTCCACGCCGGCCGCCTTGAGCGCGGTTTCGAGCTGTTTGCGGACGTGCTCGAGCCCTTCCATCCATTTGGCGACCGCGCTCGCGTCGTAGGCGCCGGCCGCGTCCGGCTTAGGCGCGTGAGCCGCGGCGTCGCGGAAGCCATCGAGGGCCGGCAGGAGGGTCGTGGCTAGGTTGGCGCAGGCGTACTTGCCCATCTCCTGGCGCTCTCGGGCCATCTCCTTCTGGAGGTTGGCGTAGTCGGCCGTGGCCCGCTTCCAGCCCGCGAGGTTCTCTTCACATTGGGCCTGGAGCTTGGCGGTCTCGTCCTCCGCCGGCGGCGTCGGATTGGGATTCTGGTTCTGTTCCGGTTCGGACATAACTTACGATTAGTGGCTGGTGACTAGTGGTTAGTGACTGGTGGCTGGCGCGGGTGCCGCTAGAAGCCTGACAAAAGCCCGCCGAGCCGGCGCATCAAGGCCAGGTTCGCGTCGTAGTCCATGCGCTTCGGACCCAAGAGGCCGACCGCGCCGGCTCCGGTGCGGGGAGCCTCGAAGCGCGCCACGATGGTGCTGAACGGCTCGCCGAACGGGTTCTCGTCGCCGATGAAGACGGCGAGATCACGCTCCAGACGGCGGCGCATATCTTCGAATACGCGGTCGAAATCGTCAACCAGGCCGGAGAGCCCGGCCAGGATCTCGGTCTCGTGGAACTCCGGCTTCTTGGCGAGCGCGGTCACGCCGGACAGGTACGAGCGGCCGTCGCCAAAGGTCAGGAAGACGGTCTCGCCGGTGAACTCCGCGAGCGCGCGGGCGAAATCCTTGGCCGCGGTGTCGGCCTGGCGCGCGAAAGCGGCCGCGGCGGAATCCAGTTCCGCGCAGTCGCCGGGCGCGGTGCCGTCGCAGGCGAAGGTGCGCACGTAGAAACGGTAGCCGACGTCCGTGGGCACGCGACCGGCCGAAGTGTGCGGGTGCGTGACGAGTCCGGCGGCTTCGAGATCGGCCATGTCGTTCCTGATGGTCGCCGGCGACACGCCGAAGGCGTACTTGGCCGTGATGAGCGACGAAGCCACGGGTTCCGCAGTGCGCAAATACTCGCGCACGATGGCGCGGAAAACTTCATGCTGGCGCTGTTCGACGGGATTGCTGGACATATTCCTTTGTCATTGCGAGGAGGACCTCAGTCCGACGAAGCAATCCCGTTCTTTCATGGCCGGGATTGCTTCGCTCCGCTACGGCTCCGCTCGCAATGACAATGAGAGTGATATTTGAGCAATTAGCACTCTCATCATTTGAGTGCTAATACAGTAATCTGGAACCGAAAAGGCGTCAAGCGGCTGGCGGTGGAAAAAGACGCTCCCCTTTCCAGGACTTTGACTTTTCCCTGCCATTAGGCCAAATTCACCCTACGGATGGAGGGTGCGATGACCACCAAATACCTGCTCTTTTGCCAGCTCTGGGAATCCCAGGACTTCGATGGCAAGGCGTCCTACGGCGGCTACACGCTGCACACCACGCCGCAGCATGTGCTCCGGGCCCGC
>JAKAKZ010000007.1 GCA_021824285.1 bacterium | reverse complement strand
CACAAGCAGAATGCGTCCGAAGTCGCGAGTTTGCCCATGTGCGCGGAGCACCAACGACGACACAACGGTGCAGTACGCGATAGCAAACAAGTTACCCATACGGATACCGAACTGACGATCGACGGTACTGCCTGATATGAGGTAAGTGCCCGCACCTACTACAAAACCCAAAACTAATCCAAGAAGCAGATATGCTAAATAAAAACCGACGGCCTGCTTTGCGTTCCGTCGATATGAAAAAACACCCAACTTATAGAATATCCCCGTCTTCGCTTTTTCCGTCTCGCTAACGCCCATATCATTCCCGCCGGCCCAGTTCCAGCTTGGCGACGTTGTCTACGTAGCGTTTGGCGAGCGCCGACTGTTCCGTGGCCAGCGAGTCGATCTTCCAGAGCAGGTCGATGGCAAGACAGCCAGCCGCCACCGCAAAGCCGCCGGCCAGCCGGCCGTCCATCGTCTCCGGCATGGCGACCGTGACCGCCCCGATGTAGGACATGGTCAAAAGCAGGATCATGACCCAGACGTTGAAGCTCAAGCGGTTGTCCCACAGCTCCTTGATCAGCTGGCGGGCCTCGGCGACCGTGGACGTGGTGCGCAGCAGGTCGGCGAACAGCGCCTGCTCCTTGGCACCGGACATCGCCGGGATGGTGTAGACGTGATAGCTGATCTCGCGGAAGTCGCGATTGAAGGAATCGTAGGCCGAGAAATCCTTTTCCGCGAACCGACTCATGTACTTGTAGATGTGGCCATGCAATTCCGTGAACCAGGGACGGAATTCGCCGGACAGCTGGGAAAGATTCTTGGAGACGTGATACAGGCGGCGCAGCTTGTTGAGCTCCACGCGTACCGCGTCCAGGAGGCGCTGCCGGCGGTTCAAGGCGTGCATCAGGAGGACGCCGACCGTCACGACGAAGACCAGAGCGACCACCAGATGAAGAGCATTGATGTCTGGGTTCGGCAGTGCCGGCGCGTACATCGCGTAGCCGAAACTGCCGAGCATGATGAGCGTGAGCCGGCCGAAAGCCTTGGGGTTGACGGAGGTCTGCATAGGGGTGCGCGGGAAGCGGCCTGGCGGGCCGTACTTACCTATATATTATGCCACATTTTTGGCCGGAAGTTGAGGTTTGAAAATCGAGAGTTGAGAGTTCATTAATTGAAAAATCGCGCGGTTGAGCGCGATTTTACGGGTTGACGCATGGTCATTCCTCGTTGCCCCCTTCGAGGTCGCCGAACTTGGACTGGATCTCCTTGACCTTGTTCTCCACCTCGCGCAGCTTGGCGCGGCACCTGGCGGCCAGGGCCAATCCCCGTTCGAACTTGGCGAGGCCCTCGTCGAGGTCGACGTCCTCGCGCTCGAACCAGGCGACGATCTCCTCGAGTTCCTTGTAGGCTTCGCCGAAATCGCTTTTCTTTTCCTGTTTAGGCATATCGTAGGTAGTTTAACCGTTTTCGTTCTTCGTGGAAGAGGTGGTCTTGGCCGAGAGTCGGCCCTCGGCTAGAGCGATGTCCAAGACGGTTCCGACCGACGCTTGAGACGCCGCTTTGATGACCTGACCGCCGGCCCGGACGATAGCATAACCGCGAGCAAGCAGGCGGCGCGGGTCCAAGCCGGCCAGCAGACGGATTTCCGCCTCTAGCCGCGCGCGTTCCCGTTCCACGAGCCTGGACGCCGAAGAGTGCAGCAGGGCGGCCGACTGGTCGACGACGCGCGCCCGTGTTTCCGCGCGCAGTCGAAAGGCGGCCAGCCGGGAACCGAAGTCCTTCAGCAGATGGCCAAGGTCGGCGACCCCGGAAAGCGCGCGCCGCTCCAGCACGCTGACGGCGTGACGCACGCCGGCAACGCGGGACTCCAGCGACAGGCGCAGCGAGTGCTCCAGATGCCTTTCAGCCGAACGGAGCGCGGCCGCGATCTCGGACCGGTCCGGCACCACGAGCTCCGCGGCATTGGTCGGTGTGGAAGCGCGGACATCGGCGGCGAAATCAGCCAGGGTCTCGTCCCGCTCATGGCCCACTCCCACTACCACCGGTATCTTGGACGAGAAGACGGCGCGCACGGTCGCCTCATCATTGAAGGCATGCAGGTCCTCGAGCGAACCGCCGCCGCGCGTCAGCACCAGGACATCAGCGGACGACGGATGGGCATTGAACCAGCGGAAAGCGCGGACGATATCCCCCACTGCCTCGCGGCCCTGGACCTGGACATGGGCCAGGACGATCTCCACTCCGCCCCAGCGATTGCCGAGGATGCGCAGAAAGTCAGAATAGGCCGCTGCTTCCCGCGACGTGATGAGACCAATGCGCCGCGGAAACCTGGGCAGCGGGCGCTTGCGCTCGGGCGCGAACACGCCCTCCTCCGCGAGCCGCCGCTTAAGCAGCTCATAGGCCCGGCGTAAGGCTCCCTCCCCGACTAGTTCCGCCCGTTCCACGTTCAGCGAAAAACGACCGCTCTTGGGGTGGACTTTGGGCCGACCATACAGCCGCACCTGCATGCCGTCCTCAAGCGGCGTCCGGAGCTGCCAGACCGTAGCAAAACAGTCCACGGTCGCCTCCTTGTCCTTCAACTTGAACCAGATCCAGCGTTCCTGGGAAACCCGATACTCCGCGACCTCGCCCTCCACCGCGACGCCCTCGGGAAAAACGGCCGTCGACAGGGCGGCATTCAGGAATTCCAGGAATTGGGCGACGGAAAACGGAGGCATTAGAAGTTTGGAGTGCGAAGTGGGGAGTGTGGAGTTTGATGGATGGCGGCTGTGTGTTCGTAGCTCCACGCTTCGAACTCCACGCTTCACACTTCGTTATGGCACGAATACCTCATTGAGGCTCGAGACCGAAAGCACGGGCTTGCGTCCGCCGCCGATCACGAATATCCGCCCGCCATAAGACGCGACGGCACAGCCCTGCCGTGGCGTAGGCATGGGCAGCGCCTGGGACCAAGAACGGTTCTCGAAATCAAGGGCATCAACCTGGCCGATTACGGTCGTAGCGGTTTCACCGCAGAAAAGATAGGCCTGTCCGTTGACCTCGGCCACGCCGCCATTCGCCCGTTTGACGGGCATGTGCGGAAAATCGTCCCAGCTGTCGTTGCCTGGAGAATAGATGGCCGTGTCGGCGATCGGATACAGTACCGAACCCTGGCGTCCGCCGAAGACGTAGATCAACCCGTCATGGTTCAGGACAGCCGACCGGTCACGGCCAGAGATCAGCGCGTCCGCCTGACGCCAGGAATTAAGCGCCGGATCATAAATGTAATGCATGTCCGAACTCTGGCCTTGGGAGAAGCCGCCCAGGACATGGATCGCGTCACCGACAGTGACCGCGGCAGCAGCGCCCGTGGCCTGCGGCATCTTGCGGCCGCTGGACCAGCTGTCGGTCGAGGCTTCATATATATATACGGAATTGCTCGGCACGTCAGTCAGGCCGGCAAAGCCGCCGAAGACGTATATCCTGCCGCCGTAGGCCGCGGCCGCCACGTTCTGCAACGGCTTCGGCAATGGGGCACGATCGCTCCAAGAGTTGTGCAGGACGTCGAAAGCCCGCACGGCCGCCACGGAACGGCCGAAGGCATCCAGCCCGCCGATGACATAAATGCTGCTGCCCAGCGTCACCGCTTCCGCGGCCGTCAGTTCCACGGGTAGGGGCGTTGCCGACTCCCAGCGCGGTCCCGCGGCGGTCTTCTCCGGCAAGCGCACGGCGAAAGACGCGTAAGGCTGCAGGGTCTGGACATCCTCCTCCGCCAACAGGAGTTTGATGCCGCGCACGTACCAGTAATAGGTCCAGACCAGTCCGAAGGAAACCAGTGCGAACAGTAATGTCTTTTTGAGCATATGGTTATGGTTGAAGGACGCCTTCGGAACGCCCATCTTCGGCGATGGTCACGCCCCGCACTTCCGGAAATTGTTTCAAGGTCTCCTCGATCTGCGCGCGGATAGCCGAGACCCGACAGGATCCGGATATGCCCTTGTCGAGCGAGCGGGAAAAGTCAGCGAAAACCATGCCGGAGCCGTCGGCGGCCACCGATTTCAGGACGGCGGCAGGCGGGATGCGGCTCGTAAGACCCATGGACTTCTCGTCGGCGGTCGGTCCGTCAAGCAAGGCTTCAAGCGCGGCCCGGTAGACGGAGGTCTTGCTGGAAACGGTACGGCTGACCGGCACGACGGCCGAACAATCGCCGCCGTCGGTTGAAGCGGAGGAAAAAAACAGCCTGATGGTGACCACGTGCGGCTCGATGAAGCGGACAGGGCGGCTGACCGCCGCCTCCACCTGACCGTCGGCGCCCCGCAGGGAAACCACGACGTCGCCGCCGCCCACCTGCGGCGTCAGCAGCTGCAGGCTCTTGGAGAATCTGGCGAAACCGGTAGTCGGATCGCTGTCCGTGAGGTCGGCGTCGGTCTGCGCGATGACCGTGCCGGAGGCGTCGTGCACGACGATGCCGACGGAGCGGCCGGCGACACGGACACGGCCGGCGACATCGAGCTCGCCGTCCACGACCGTCCCGTCGACCGGCGTTTCCAGGACCAGATCAGTCGTCGCGCTAGGTTCCGTGGGCCGCGACATGCCGACTTCGTACGGGGTAGTCTTCGGCGGCGGCGCGAACAGCGGAATCTCCTTTTTCAGGACTGTCACGTCGAGCGGCGTACCGGAAAAACGGCCGAAAAAGAATCCGGCGGCTGCGGCGACTAAAAGCAGGGTGACGGTATAGGCGGTGCGCATGAGCTTTGCGTTGATGTTAGCAGAATGGCCGCCGAGGATAAAGCCGTCATCCCGCTAAAACAAAACCGCGGCCGAACACGCGGCCGCGGCTCATATCTGTCCTATTCCCTCTTCAAGCGGCTATAGACCAGGACGCCGCCGATGCCGAGACCCAGCAGGATGGCCAGGACGGCGCCGACCAGATACCAGCCGACCATGCGGTTCACCGGCGTCTGAATCGCGGTTTCGGCGAGCGGCAGGCTGTCGTAGTAATCGCGCGGCGTCTGCGCTTGCGCCTGATTGATCATGAAGGCCAACGGTTCGCTCTTAGCCTGTATTGTCCCGCTCTCGTCGGTCACCGTCACGTAAGCCTCATGCTTGCCCTCCGACATCCCGGAAGCGAGGTCGTAGCTCCAATTGCCGTCCGCGTCGGCCTGCGTGGTCAGCACGACCGGCAGGTAGCTGTAGACGTAGATAGTCACGACCTGGCCGGGCAGGGCGCGGCCGGCGAGCTTGGTGCGCGGTCCCGCGCCGTCGGTGGAGGCAGGAGCGGCCGACACGTCGGTGACCTTCAGCTCATCGTGGATCTGGCCGCTGGTGCGTGGCTGTTCGAGCGGGACGCCGGAAATCACGGCCCGATCGATAGGGGCAATCTCGAACCTGCGGCCGCTGTTACCGCCCGGCGTCAACGGGTCATAGCCGTTCTTCAGCTCCGTGAAATCGTCGTAGCCGTCGTTGTCCGTGTCGCGCTTGTGCGGATCGGTACCGATGCGCCGCTCTAAATCGTCAGGCAACCCGTCGCCGTCGGAATCGACCACAACGATGCCCGGCACCTGGCTGACGGCATTGCCCTCCTCGGTCTTGGCGTACTCCGTCGAAGCGAGGACGCGAACCGTCAGGCTGTCCGGCGAGACCAGCGGCACCAGCTTGGCCACCTGCGCGGCCACGGTCGGCGGGGCCAGATCGGCCGTCGCCATCGCCGTCACCGGAGGCGTCGGCGCGCCGCTGGCGGCCATCGTGAAGACCGTCCCGACCGCATCAGCCACCGCGGTCTGCGTCTGGCGCATCGACGACGCCGCTGCCATGCCGCCCGTCAGGCCGTCGAGGGTCTGCAGGCACTGCTCCCGGGTCTTGCCCGCACAAGGATCCTGCGCCGGCGTCTCGGCCGGCTGACTCTGCAGATAAGCCACGCATTCCTCGCGCACGACGATGCCGGCGTCGCGGCAGCGCTGCGGCGTCAGCTTGTAATCCAGCCATTCACGGCATTTCGCCGCGGGTATCCTGGCGGCCAGGCAGCGCGCATCGGTCGTGGCGTCCATGGACGAAAGTTTCACCTCTGCCGTCGGCAGCGCCTCGGCACCGCGCGGCAGCTCGCTCACCGCCGCCCTGACGACTGCCGGAGGGATGATCATGATGGGTTCGACGATTGGCGTGGGCGTAGAGGGCGGCATCGCCTCCGCGGACGGTTGGACCGTGCCGGCGGCGGGCGGAATCTGGACGGCCAGAACCTCGTTCTGGACGGTCAGCTCACGACGCGCGCTCGCGGGAGCTTCGGACGCGGGATCGGCTACGAGGCCAACGAGCTGGTACCGGCCGTTCGGCACGTCTTTCGTGTTCCAGAAGCCGGCCCAAGTGCCGTCGGGCAGCCGCACCGCCAGTCTGGTGAACAGCGGTTGGTTACCGCCGCTCGGATAAACCGACCATTTGACGCTCTTGACCGGACCGGACGTGCGGAAAGAAACAGCCAGCGGTCCGCTGATCTGCGGAACTGTCGGCTGAAGCACTCCAATCGCCACCGGTTCGTCGCTCGCCGGCGGCTTGACCGTAAGATCGGCGCTGGCCGGCGTTGCCGGGGCCGGCAACGCCAGGGAGGCATCGCCCACCATCAGGTTAACGGAAGGAAAATCCCGAGCCGTGGCTTCGCCGGGAAACTTGGCACGCACGAAAACCGCATAGTTGCCTGGCGCCGGCGGTGTCCACTTGGCTTCGCGCACGCCGCACCCTTCAGACACGGAACAGGCCGAATCCACGGTCCGCACCGTGCCGTCCAAGGCCTTGATGACGAATTGCAGCTGGGCTTCGTCCGGATCAACCGTGGCCACGAGGCTGACGGGGCGGCCCGCGACCGCCGAAGCGCCCCGGCTGGGCGAGAGCAGCGCGGCCGACGCGATAAGAGCGGATGGCGGTTTAGCGGTGTCGGATGTCGGGAGCGTAGCTGAAGCGACAGAGAACGTAACGGCCGGCGAGCGGACCGCGACAGCACTCGTGGTGATCGTGGCGCCCGCAATGGGCAGGGCCTCGGCGACGGCCTCATATGTGCCGTTGGCCGGTGCCTGCCAGGTCGCGCTCCAGCCGGTCCCGGCCGTGTCTGGTGCCGCCGGCAGGCCGGGATAGGCTGCAGCACCGGGGGTCTGGGGCCGAATGACAAAACCCAATTTCGCGGCGGCGACGGAAGTTCGGGCGGTCAAGTTAACGGTTCGGGCGCTTAGGGTCGCGCCGTCTCCAGGATAAAGCACTGTTACTGTAAGCGCCGCCGTGGCCGGCTCGCTCACCAGCAGAACGCGCTTTTCGGAAAGGATATCGGTAGTGGCGCCGGTCACCCTCGTAAAAGCCGCAATCCCATATTCTCCAGCCGTCTGCGGCATCCAGTCCGCCGTCCAATAGCGGCAATCGGTGCCGGTGACGCAGGCTACCGGCGTAATCTTCTGACCGTCCGTAGAACCCGGCAGATAGACCAAGAACCCGGTGGCTTCCGGCTTCGCGAGGTCTGAAGACGCGTAAAGACGCACGACCGCATTGGCCGTGGGTACGAATCCGGCATCCGGACCGATCAGCACGACTTTGGGATGCGCGGGCGGCACGGCAGGCGCAGGGGCCAACGGCAGCACGGTGAATGACAAAATGTTGTCGGATGTCGCCTGGAAAGTAGACGGTGCGCCCAGGTAGGCGGACGATGCCGAAAGCTTATAGGTATCACTCGTCGGCGCTGTCCACACGACGCTCCAACTGCGGCGCAGACTGTCGGCCGCCACCGAGTGCACCGTGATGGCGGAAGCGCCGGGGGCGCTCGGCCGCAAGACGAAATCGAGATAGTCGGCAGTGGCGTTCGTGACGGCGCTCAGAGTCACGGCCGTGCTGCCGGCCGGCGGATTGGAGAGCGGTCCGGTCAGGTGGACGTTGAATTTGGGTGCCGTATTCGCCGGAGCCGACGCGGCCGCAGCCACCGAGATTCCGACATTTGCGGAGACCGTGTCCGCCGTAAAGCCGACAGGCCTGACCCTGGCGACTATGGAATACTGTCCGGCCGCGGGCGGCGTCCAGCTGGCCGACCAGACGCGGCAAACCTGATCGGCGCAGGTGCCGGGGATGTCATAGACGGCGCTGGAGAAAAGCGCGCGCACGGAGAAACCTACCGATTGCGGGCTATTCTGATCGGAGGTGGCGTAAAGCTGAAGGGCCAAATCCACGGTTGCGGCCTGATTGGCATGCGGTGCGACCAGCGTCACCTTGGGTGCCGCGGTCGTCGACGGTTGGACCGTGAGAGTGAGGGCGGCGTCGGTCGTCGGGACGGCAGTCAGCCCCGCAGGTACGGACGGCCAGGCCTGGGGCCATATCTGGTAGGTGTCGGCGTTAGGCGCCGTCCAGGAGGCCGACCAAGAGGTGTTGGACGGCGCATTCAGCGGAGCAGCGGCCAATGGGCTCACCACCCCGCCCGCAGACCGGAGTTCGAATTCCAGCCGATCGGCGGTCGCCGACGTGACGGCACCGAGCGTGACCAGCGAACCGGCCAAGACGGAAGACGCGCCCAAAGAATTCATCTTCACGGAAAAGGGCGGCGGCGAAGGAGAAGGCGCGACAACATGGAAGTTCAGGGTGGCGGAGCTTGCGAGCGCCATGCCCGGATACTGGACGCGCGCCGTGACAGCGTAATCGCCGACGGCCGTAGGGTGCCAGTTCTGCCGCCACTGGAGGCATTGCGAACCGATGACGCAAGACAGCGCGCCAAGCTGACCGACATTGCCGGCGGCCGTCGTGCTTAACGTCTTGATATCGAAAGAGGCCGTGGCGTTGGCGATGGAAAGGGTGGAAGCGGCGACCAACGCGATGTCGGTGTCGACGGTCACGGAGACGGCCGTCGTCGAGGAGGGCTGCGGCGTGACCCAAGTGATCGACGGCAAGGGACGAGCCACAGAAAACATCACGGGTGCGGCAAGGATCATGGCCGATTTGGCGGTCGAATCGGTGTAGACCCCGATTGCCGTCACGCTGTAGGGACCGTCCGGCAAGGAAGCCGTTGTCCCCGACCATTGCAGCGCCTGGCTGTCATAGGCCGTATTTTCGACGGTCGCGACCGTGAGCGGCAGATTGCCGGAGGTGCTCTGGCTGTCGATGCGGAAAATGACGTGGTCCACGCCGCCGGCCGTCGCGGCCAGGCTCACTAGACCGTTGTCCGAAATGAAATTGGCGACCGGCAGGACCAAGGCGACCTGAGGCCTGATCGCCATCTGATTCTGCACGGTCACGGTCGCTGCCGCAGAGCTGGCGAGCACATTGCCGGCGGAATCGTAGGCTACGGCCATGACATCATAGTTGTCGCTGACCATGGGACTGACATCGGCGTTGCCCGGCCAGGAACTCGCTGCGGCCGAAGCGGCATACGGGAAAGACGCGGCCAACTGGCCGCCGCGCAGGAAATCGAACTCCAGCTTGCTGACGGGTTGGCTTGTCGTGGCGAGCAGGGCGTTAGTCGGGCCAGACAGCATCGTCCCTGCCACCGGGGCATTCAGGGTCACCGTGACCGGCGGCGGATTCAGCGTCGGCGTGCTGGTTACGTTGACTTGGGCCGAGGCGGCCAAAACGAAACTGACGGCGCCGGATAGGGCCACCAGCCAGGCGAAACGGATATCCCTCAGAATGTGCGCGCGCCCCTTCTGGGCCGCCTCCTGACCTGCAGGCATAATTTCCTCACCGGGGAACCGCGTTGTCCCTTGAACTTATTTACCTTAATTCATTATAGCACGTTTAACGGGCCAGGAGGCAGACCGAAAAGCGGCCCCGGAAAGGCCGCTTTTCGTATTATTTCAGTTGAACAGCGTCTTGACGTAGTCGAGGTCGAGACACTGGTGGAAATAGGCCAGCATCTGGGTCCGGGCGAAGCCGATGCGCTCCTCGACCGACTCGCGCCAGCGGTAAGCCTGTTCGAAGGAACGGACCAGCAGGCCGATGCGCATCTCCTCGACATCGATCGGGAAATGCTTTTTCAGGGCATGAGTGTACTCGATCTGCCACTTGGGATTGCCCCACATCAGGATCCAGGCGTGCATGGCCACGAACTCCCAGGGATCCACTCCCCCCACCCAATCGGTCACGCCGATCTTGCCCTGCGGCAACATGATGAAGTTGCGCGGATAGAAATCGCCGTTCGTGAACATCGAGCCCTCGTAGCGCTGGACGCGCTTCGAGGTGAAGAGCGCGAGAGCGGACTCCACGGTCTCCGGCTCCATGACGCCCTGGCCGACCAGGACGCCGCTCTTCGTGCGGAACTCATTGATCCATTTTTCGAAATCGAAACGCCGCACGAAGGCCGGCAGTGAGGAGATGTCGACGGAGCGCAGATCGCGCAGGACGTCGATTGCCGCCAGGGCGACATCGGTTTCGATGGCGCGGCCGCCGAGAATATCGGTCTTGTCCGTCAGCTCGGACCACTCATAGACCAGCGGCCTGCCCTCCATGTAACGGATGCGGAGCCAGCGCACCTCCTCAAAGACGCCGTCGTCGACGTACTCCGGCAGGACCAGGCGCTCAAATTCGCTGGTGTCGAGCGTTGGCAGGACCTCGCGCATGATGCGGATCTCGTAAGCCAGGCTCTCGTTCTTGCGCGGTTCGCTGCCGAGCTTGATGATCCACTTGGGCACGTTGCCCTCATCATCGGTGCAGGCGATGACGTTCCACTTGATGGCGTCGACGATACGCAAGCCCAGATGCGACATCAGGGCCGGGACGAGCGGATGCAGCGGCGGCAGGGCTGGTTCCATATGCGGTCTATTTCTTGTTTTCGACGGTGACGCTGGTCATGACGTCGCCCTTGCGGATGGCGCGGACAACATCCATGCCGGCCGTCACTTTGCCGAAGATGGTGTAAGCCTTGGGCAAGGTCGGCTGGTCCTCGAGCACGATGAAGAACTGGCTGCCGTTGGTGTTGGGACCGGCGTTGGCCATGGCCACGATGCCGGCGTCGTAGTTGCGGGTAACCGTCTCATCCTCGAACTGGTAGCCCGGGCCGCCGGTGCCGTCGCCGCGCGGATCGCCGCCTTGGATGACGAAGCCGTCGACCACGCGATGGAAATTCAGGCCGTCGAAGTAGCCGCTCTTGGCGAGCGCCACGAAATTGGACACGGTCTTCGGCGCGTCCTTGGCGAACAGCTCGAAAACGATTCTGCCCTTGGCGGTCTCGATGGTGACCTGCTTATTGGCGATCTCGCTCTCCGGCAGGATACCGGGGAATTTGGTCGGACGGGACCACTGACCTTCAGTCGGCATAGGGGGTTGCTGTTCAGCCGGCGGCGCAGAAGCGTCAGCCGGTTGCTCCGGAGGGGCGATGTTCTCCCCTTCCTTCGGCATGTTCCTTAGATTGTCGGCGCGGATGGCGATGGACGTGTCGCCATTCGCCAGCTCCGGCGGTAGGGCCACCTGCCGGTCGGCTCCACTGCATCCGGCACCGCCGAAAAGCAGGGCCGCCGCACCGAGCGCCAAAATTGTTTTAGCCGCATGTCGCATAGTCTGACCGCAAAGCGGTTCGTGGCTAATTCTACTATTTGGCCGGTTCAGGTTCAAGCGTAGCCGCGGAATAGCGGTTGCTGGCGTTCCAGAGCAGCCAACCGCTCGCGCCGTTCTCCATGGCCGCACTGATCTGTGCCTGAATCTTGGAACGGTCGTAGACCGCGCCCAAATCGAAGGCCTGCAGCCACGGACGGAAGGCGCCAAGTTTCGCGGAAGCGGACGCTGCACCGTCCGTGGTAGCCGTCTGTAGGCCGGCTCGGAACCGCTGGCCGTCCGACATGCTCTTCCTTACCACCTCATAGGGGTGGTCCGCCGGATTCACGAATCCCTCGAAGCCCGAGGCGTAATGCGACGGATAGGTCATCGGCGAAATGAAATCGAAATGCGGCAGAGCGTCACGCAAGCGCTGGCCGATACCGAGATCGTAATCCGCCTGGTCCATAGTCAGGCCGAACAGATCCACGGAAATCGGGATCTTGCGGCGCACCCGAAGCTCATGGTCCAGGTAGCTGAAGAACTCGCCCATCTGCTGCCATTTTTCCTTGCTGTCTGGAAAGCACGGGAAGACCATGGACTTGAGGTCGCCGTCGGTCGGAAAACGGATATAGTCGAACTGGATCTCGTCGAAACCGGCGTCATACGCCTCCTGGGCCACGGCGACGTTGTATTTCCAGACCTCCGCGCAGCCGGCATCGAGCCATGGGATGCCTTTGCGGTCGCGCCAGATTCCCCCGCTCTGGCGCTGGACCGCCCACTGGGTCATGCGTTCCGCGAAGGTCGGGTCCTGAAAGACGAAATCGCGGGCGATGGTGTAGATCTTCTTTTCCTTCAGCGGTTTCAGGAAAGTCGGCAGATCGCCGAGTGCCGGTTTGGCAGCGGCGTACGGCTGCAGCGCCGCCGATTTCGGCCGGAAAGCCAGTTCGCCGCGGCCCTCCTTGATATCGATGACCATGGCATTGAGCTCGGTGCGGTCGACCAGGTCGATTAGGCCGCCCATCAGGCGGCGGTCGCCGGCACCGAAAGCGGAAACATAGATGCCTTTGACGACGGCCGGCGTGGGCAGATGGGTGTCCGGCGCCGCCTCGCCCGGCCCTTCCACGGCGCGCACGGCGTTGTCCATCGGCAGGATGGCGCGGGTAATCGGGGTGAAGGTGTCCGGCCGTATCTCCAGCCACAGGAAGGCGGCGGTCGGCAAAGCGATGAAGATCACGGGCAGCAGGCCGAAGCGATGCGCGAAAGCGGCAAAGCGGCCCTGCGGCGAAGGCGCCGCAGGCGGGGTCGGCTGCGCGGTCAGCTGATTCAAGTCCGGTTCGGTCATGGGCTGACGATCACGGGAATCAGCTGGCCTTATGGCCTAAAACGGCGTTCATCGCCTGTTTGCCGGCTTCGACGCCGGGTTGGTCATAGGCGTTGATGTCGAACAGTTCGGCGGCTGCGGCGGTCGCCAACATGAAGAACATCATCAGGCCGCCGATGCTTTCCGGAGTGATTGCCGACAGCGCGATCGTGCCGCTCGGCCGTCCGTGTTCGGCCAGCCCCCGAGCGGTGGCCGCACGTTCCGCATGAATCAGGTAGCTCATCTGGTGTCCGCCGAGGGACGCGACACCGGGCAGATCCTTGAAGGCTTTGGGGACGCGCAAGTCGGCGCGGAATTTCCTGACCGCAATGAAGGTCACGGTCTTGTCGAACGGCCCTTCATTATACAGCTGGATCTGGGAATGCTGGTCCGTAGCCCCGAGAGCGGCGATCGGCGTCAGTCCGACATGGATCGCGTTGTCGTGGCGGTCATGCGTCTTGCCAAGGCTTTCGGCCCAGAGCTGGCGGAACCAGAAGGCGAACTCGCGCAGCGCCTCGGCGTACGGCATGAGCACCGTGAGGTGCTGGCCCCTTCGGACGTAAGCGTCGTGCATCAGGCCGGCGAAGAGAAGCGGTGCGGGCGTGCCGGTGCCGGCGAAAAAATCGCGCATTACGGCATCGGCCCCGGCGACCAGGCGCTTCGGGTCGATGCCGGCGCAGGCCGCAGGAAAGAGGCCGACGGCGGTGAGCGCCGAATAGCGTCCGCCGATGTCGCGCGGCACGGGCAGAGTGCGGTAACCCTCGCGGTCGGCGATCGTGCGAAGCGCGCCGGATTTCTCGTCCGTCGTGCAGATGATGTGGCGCGCGTGCTTCTGTCGGCCGACCTTGGCGATCAGCCGATCGCGCAGGATGAGGAACGCGGACATGGGCTCCACGGTATCGCCGGATTTGGAGATGACGTTCACGGCCGTGCGCTTCAGGTCCAGGGTCCCGAGAAGCTCGGCCAGCTCTTCCGGATCGGTGTTGCCGCCGGCAAAAAGTACCTCCATTCCCTTCCCCCGTTTCTGGAGCGCCTTGAGCAGCGCGCGGGCCCCGAGATCCGAACCGCCGATCCCGAGCACGAGGAGCGTCCGGAACTCGCGCCTGATGCTCTTCGCCAAGGAGACCGCTGCCCGGATTTCCGCCTGCCGTTCGGGAATGCCGAAAAAACCGACGCGGCCGGACCGCTTCTGTTCGGCTAGGGCGGTCCGTACCTCGGCCAGTCGGCGCTTCAGGGCCGGCAGTTCGCTGTCCGGCAGACCGGCGGTGCCGACCTGGGAAGCCAGCATCAAAGAGTGGTCGTAGGCGAGCGGGGTGGCGGTGGGCATAGAGATGTCCACATCATTATATTGGGTGGGTCTAGAAGTGTAAAAGTTTAGGAGTGTAGAAGTTTATGGGTGCGGGGGGCGTGATCCCCGGACGCCAAACCGCGCCCTTGTCAGGCGCGGTTGACCTTCTCTCTTAGACCACTAGACTCTAAACCCCTAAACCCGTTCACCCACCCCCACAAGCCAATCCTTCAGGCAGCGCGTGGCCACCACATCGTCGCGGTTATAATCGAGCACGGCATCGAGCTTACGGCGGTCGCCTTTGGCGAGCCAATCCTCATAAAAGGCCACGGATTCCCCGCCGCCGGAAATCTGCTTGGACCGTTCGAAACCGATATAGCCGCCGATGTCCTTAAGTCCGTAGAAGTAAAGCGGGAAGACCAGGCTCTCCTTGACCGTCTCGTTGAGGTCGACCATGGCGGCGCGGAAGGCATCGAGCGCCGGCGAACCGCCGTAGCGGGCGGCCAGCAGGTCGAGGCGGGCGGTCTCATAGGTGCCGTAATGATAGACGACGTAATCGCCGTCGAGCCGGGCGATCCAATCGAGAAACTCGCGCCACAGGTGCCGCTCGTCCTCCGGCCGCTCGGCCAGTTGATACTCGTAGCGCTCGCCGTTCCGGTCGCGCACCAGAAAGCCGAACAGATACTCGACCTGACGGAGCGGATCACCCTCGATGTCGAAGAAGATTTCGGTCTCGGCCTGCGGCAGCGCGAACGGACGCCGCACGAAGTGCTTCCGGTCATGGAGCGACTCGGCCTGCAGCTTGATGCGGTCCAGAAGATCGTCGGTCAGGTACTTGGAGCCGCCCGGCAGGTCTTCCGGCTTCATGGCCCGGACGTCGGCGAGCGTCCGGATGCCGCGGTCGCGCAGGGCCTGCAATGATTTTTTCTTCACGTTATAGAGGAGGGCGATGTCGTCGGCGGCTTCGGCCAGGGCCTTGCACTCGCCGAACCAGGGCGACTGCTTGCAGCCCGAGGTGAGCTGCGGCGGAGGCATGCGGCCCTGGAGTACGGCGCGGATCTCGTCGAGCAGGCGGTGGAAATCCTCCTCGAACTCGTGCAGGGCGAAGCAGAGCCGGGCGCCGCTGCCGTTCCAGATGCAGGCCTCGTCGGGTGCCGTGCCCTGAACCTCCGCCAGAATCTCGCCGTAGAGGGAGAGCTGGCAGCGGTGCGCATCGGTCAGGCGTTCGGCGCTCTTGATCTGGATCGGCATGTAGTAGTAGGCGCCGAAATCCGAGGAGCCATCGGTGCGTTTCTCGAGAAGCGACGGTTCGCCGGCCAAATCGCCGGCTTCGATGCGGCCGCCGTGGATCAGGTCCGCGCCCTCCCGCATGAGCTTCAGGGTGGCGTCAGTGCGGGCTTTCGGACCCTTAGCCGTCACTTCGGTCACCGGGCCAAGCGCGGCCAGGAACTTCCCTTCCTGCAGGACGCCCATCTCGAGCAGCAGTTCGGAAAACCGGTTACCGCGGCGTTTCTTGGCCGGGTCGCCATAGAGGTCGAAATAGGGCCAGTGCGGACAGGCCAAATACTGATAGAAAAGGCCGCCCGTGATCTGGGGCAGCTGGACGTCCGAGCCATTTTTCTCTGTCCGACGCGGCATAACGGCTTATTAGTAACGGAAACTGGCGGAAATATCAATGGTGGACGAGATGCGGGGACGCGAAGTGGCGGGGACGCGGAAATATGGGGTGATCCGATGGCGATACGGCCGGCCTCCGCATCTTCGGCCATCCGCATCTCCGCTACTCATATCTTAACGACGCAATGGGCTCCAACCGCGCAGCACGGCGCGCCGGCTGCAGGCCGAAAACGATGCCGGTCACGGCCGCGACGACTGCCGCGCCTAGGAAGGCCTCGACCGAGGCGGTATAGGGCACGTTAAGGCCCTGATGACGCATGATGGCGATAGCGACCATGGTGAGCAGGAAACCCAATCCCCCGCCGAGCAGGCCGCCGGCCGTCGTCAGCGCCACCGCCTCGGCCAGGAACTGCAGGAAGATGTCGCGGTTGCGCGCGCCGAGCGCCTTGAGCAGACCGACTTCGCGGATGCGCTCGGTGACCGAGACCATCATGATGTTCATGATGCCGATGCCGCCGACGACGAGCGAGATGGCCGCCAGGAAGCCGAGGAAATAGGTAATCACGTCGGTGATGGTGTTGAGACGGTCGGTCATTTCGCGCGCCGAAATGACGATAAAGTCGTCCTTGGCCGGATCGGTGATGTGGTGCCGGCGGCGCAAGGTGCGCTTGATGTCCTCGATTGTTCCGTCCACGTGGTACTGGTCGGTGGCGCGGATGTGCACTTCACGGACCTTGTCCGAGCCCAGGAGACGCTTTTGCATGAGCGGCAGCGGCATGAACGCCAGTGCGTCGATATCCAGGCCGAGCAGGCTGCCGGCCGGCTTGAGGACGCCGATGACCGTAAGGGACAGATCTTTGACGTGAACCTTCTGGCCGATGGCGTCCTGGCCCGGAAACAGGTTCTCCGCGATCCTGCTGCCGATGACCGCCACGGGGGCACGGGCCAGCTCCTCATCGGCCGAAAAGAAGCGTCCCTCTCCCAGCCGGATGATGGGCTGGATCTGCAGGTAAGTCGATGACGAACCAATGAGCATGGACCGGTAGTCCTGATCGCCGTGGCGGACGTAGTCCTGGCCGCTCACTACGCCGTTCACGACCAGGGCATACGGCAGGTTGCGCGGATCGGCCAGGGCCTGAACGTCCTCGTAGGTGATGGACGGCGGCGCCGCGCCCATCATCAGTGCACGCATGGAGTTCTCCTGCGTGGCGCCGGGCACGGCGGAATTCACGGAAATCAGGTCCGGACCCACCATGCTGTTGACGTAATCGACGATGGCGGCCTTCACGGCCACGCCGAGCGAGATGATCAGGGTGACCGAGAACACGCCGATGACCACGCCCAAAAGAGACAGCGCGGTGCGGATCTTGTTGCGCCAGAGGTTGCGGCGGGCCGTGCGGAGGAGGTCGCGGAACTGCATAGGGTCACTCGTAACGCAGGGCGCGGATGGCGTCGAGCCGGGCCGCGGCCATGGCCGGCGCCACGCCGAAAACCAGGCCGATCACGGTGGAGACCGAAAGCGCCGCGGCGATGGCGGGAACGGACAGGGAGAACGACCAGTCGAGCCCGTACTGCACGGCCACGAGCGTGATGCCGTAGGCGATCGCCGCGCCGAGCGCCAGGCCGATCAGGCCGCCGGAGAGCGAAATCATCGAGCTCTCCGCCAGGAACTGCAGGAAGATGCGGCGCGACCGCGCCCCGAGCGCCTTGCGCAGGCCGACCTCGCGCGTCCGCTCCCTAACCGCGACGTACATGATGTTCATGATATTGATGCCGCCGACCACGAGCGAAATGGCGGTCACGACCAGCAAGAAGACGTTGATGACGGTCGTGATGCTGTCGAGGATGCCGATGGCCGTGTCGGCCGAACGGACCGAAAAATCGTCCTTGGCCGGATCGGTGATGTGGTGCCGGCGGCGCAGCGTGTACTTGATGTCATCGATGGCCTGCGTCACGTGATTCGAGGCGTCCACCTTGACGGAGGCGGCGTTGATGTAGGTGATGCCGAGAATCAGCTTCTGGGCCGTGGTCACGGGAATGAAAATCTGGCTGTCCTGGCCCTGGCCGATGGAGGAGCCGCGCTCCTGGAGCACGCCGACCACCTGGAAGGCCGCATCCTTGAGGCGGATGGTCTTGTTGACCGGATCCTCGTCGCCGAACAGATCCGTGGCCGCTTTGCTGCCGAGCACCGCCAGATGGCCGTAGGACTCGACGTCGCTGCGCGAGAAGAAGCGGCCGCTGGCGATCCTGGCGTCCTGCAGGGCCGGGAACTCCTCCCCCACTCCCCAGACCTGAACCATGAAAGATTTTTCCTTATAGGTCAGCGACGCCACGGAGGTGACGATCGGCGAGCCGACGACGACGTGCGGCAGGTCGCGAATGGCGCGGTAATCGCGCTCCGTAAGCGTGGTCGAGACGATGCCCATGACGATGGGCGGCGGCGTGTTTTCCTGGCTGCCGCCCGGGAAGATGCTGATGCGGTTGGCGCCCACGGCCTGCACTTCGCCGAGTACCAGGTCCTGCGCGCTCTGGCCGACGGAGGCCACGGCCACGACCGACATCACCCCGATGATGATGCCGAGCATGGTGAGCAGAGTCCGGCTTTTGGCGGCCGAGAGCGTCCGGACCGAGTAAATGATGTCCGCGACCGGCAGGAGGGCCATATCAGGAAGAGACGATGCGGCCGTCCTTCATGCGGATGGTGCGGTGCGCCCGCGCCGCGATCTCCTCCTCGTGGGTCACCATGACGATCGTGTGGCCTTCATGGTGCAGTTCGGAAAGCAGGTCCATGACCTCATCGGAGGTCTTAGAGTCGAGGTTGCCGGTCGGCTCGTCGGCCAGAATCAGTGCCGGCCGGTTGATGAGCGCGCGGGCGATGGCGGCGCGCTGCTGCTCGCCGCCCGAGAGCTGGTTGGGATTCGCGTTCAGCCGATGGCTCAGCTTGACCAGCTTAAGCAGCTCGAGCGCACGCTTGCGGGCGGCCGCCCGGTCCGCGTCGGGCATATACTCGACCGGCAGCAGCACATTGTCGAGCACGCTGGTGCGCGGCAGCAGGTTGAAGCTCTGGAAGACGAAGCCGATTCGGCGGTTGCGGATATCTGCCCGTTCGTCATCCGTGAGGCTCGAGGCGTCCTTGCCCTCCAAAAAATACTTGCCGGAGCTCGGCGAAAGCAGGAAGCCGAGCAGGTGCATGAGCGTGGACTTGCCGCAGCCGGACGGACCCATGATGGCCACGAAGTCACCGGCTTCGATGGTCAAGTCAACGCCATCAAGCGCGAGCACGGGCTGCTCGCTGTCGCTATATTCCTTGACGAGATGCTCGAGACGGATGAGGGGCGGCATTTGGATGGAGGTGCGGAGGTGCGGGAGTTCGGAGCGGCGCTACTCCATACTTCCAAACCTTAAATCATTGTGCGGTGCCGACGACCACCTGGTCGCCTTCTGCTACGCCGGAGAGCACCTCCACGTAGTTGGTGTTCTCAAGGCCGATAGTGACGTCAGTCTGGGCGGTCTGGCCATTCTTCAGGACCTCGACAAACTTGCGGCCCGCAGTCTCCTTGAGGGCGCGGATCGGCAGACGAAGGACGTTGTCGCGGCGGCCGGCTTCGATCTCCAGGTTCGCGGTCATGCCGGAACGCAGGCGCGCGTCTTCGGCATCGAACAGCACCTTGGTCTCGTAGAAGACGACGCCCTCGACGACCTTTTCGGCCGGCTGGATGGAGAGGACTTTGCCGGTCCAGGTCTGGTCCTTCGGGAAAGCGTCGAGCGTGATGCTGACCGGATCACCGACTTTTACCTTAGCGATGTCGATTTCCGAAACGTTGGCGATGATCTCGAAATTGCCTTTGGTGTTGAGCACCACGACCGGCTGTCCCGGCGCGACATTCTCGCCCACGGTCACCGGGATGTCGGTCACGATGGCGTCAATGGAAGCGCGGATGGTGCGCTTGGAAAGTTCGGTCAGCAGGCCGTCCAACGCGGCGGCTTCGGCATGCACCCGCGCCAGCTGGGCTTCAATGGACTCTGGCCTGGTCGGGGCGCGCTTGAGTTCCAGATTCGCCTGCGCCTGCGCCAGGGAATTTTCCGCGGACCGGACGGAATTGCTTGCCGCGGTCAGCGCAGCCTGCGCGTTCGAGAGCGCGGTCTGGGCGGTCTGGATATCGGCGGCGTTGGTCTTCTCCTGGGTGTCCAGGCCGGTCTTGTCCGTCGTCAGCTTCTGCATGACCGTATTCATGTTGGACTGCGCGGTGTTGACGTTGGCCTGATAGGTAGAAAGGGTGGTGGATGACAGTGTCGGAGCGTAGTTCAGCACTGCGGCGCTGTCGTTGACGTGACCGTTGACCACCGCGAGATCGGCCATGATGCCGGCCCAGCCGTCGGCGACTCCCGTGTCATCGCCCTTCGCCTTCACGGACGTGACCGCATCCTGCAGGTGCGGCAGGGTGGCTTTCGCCGCACCGCGCGAAAACTCGGCCTGCGACTGGTCCTGGGCGCTCGAGGAATAGAACGACAGCTGGTTGGTGCTGGTGTAGAGCGCCGTCGTCAGGCGGTTGACCGAATCCGCGGCTACGTAAGCGGCCTGATCGTAATCGACCAGGAAAGCGTCGACGCGGCTCTTGAGGTAGCTGGCGGCGCGGGCCTTCACGGCCTCGAAGTTCTTGCTGGCGTTATCTAGGGCGACCTGCGCGTCGGATTCGGTGGCACGCGCGGCATCGCGCTGACTGGCTGCCGTATCGACGGCCGCTTGGGCGACACGGATCTCCTGGGCCGTGGCGCCGGCGCGGAGCTGGTCCAGCTGGGCCTGGGCGGCCTCAAGCGATGCCCGTTGGGCCGCCACCCGTGCGGTGACGTCGCGGTCGTCGAGCGCCATGAGCGAGTCACCGGCGGTGACCGAATCACCTTCTTTGACGAAAATCTTGGTGACCTTTCCGACGGCCTCCGGCTGGAGAGTCACCTTGGTCTTGGCGGCGATCGAGCCGGTAACGGAAATTTCGGAAATGACCGTGCCACGGGATACGGCCTCGGTCTGCGGCTTGACCTTGGGTTTTGTCCAACGGACATACACGATAGCCCCGATGACCAGCGCAGCCAAACCGACCAGGATGTACGTCCGACGGGAAAACTTGGGCATATATAAAGTATAGCTACCGCTTAATTGTACCCCTTTTGAGCATAAGCAACAACCGTCATTCGGTCGCTTCCGATTGACTGCGGCCCAAAAAGAGGCTAAGCTCAGCGGTCAGAGTATGCTCGACTGGCGCAAGGCCCCAAAACCCATCATTGCCCTCTCCCCCATGGCCGACCTCACGGATTCGGCCTTTTGCCGTATCGCCAAAAGGCACGGCGCACCCTACGTGTTCCGGGAGATGGTCAGCGCCGACGCGGTCGTCCACGGCAACGCCAAAACCCTGGGCATGACGCGTTTCGAGGAGGAAGAACGACCCATCGTCCAGCAGGTCTTCGGTTCCGACCCGGAAACGATGGCCCGGGCAATCGAGACAATCGACCGGCTCTACGCGCCGGACGCCTTCGACATCAACATGGGCTGTCCGGCGACCAAGATCACCTGCAACTTCAACGGCGCGGCGCTGATGCGCCAACCCGAGGCTGCGGCCGACATCCTGCGCGCGGCCAAGAAAGCCACGCCGCGGCCGGTGTCGGTGAAGATGCGCCTCGGCTGGTCGCGCCCGGAGGAGGTACTGGATTTCGCGCCGCGCATCGAAGAGGCGGGCGCGGATCTGATCTCGATCCATGGACGCACCAAGGAGCAGGGCTACGCCGGCATCGCGGACTGGGCGGCCATCGCCCGGGCACGGGAGCGGGTAAGCATTCCGGTGCTCGCGAACGGAGACGTGTTTACCCCGGAAGCCGCGCTCGCGGCGCTGCGGACCACCGGCGCAGCCGGCGTACTCATCGCCCGAGGAGCGCTCGGCAACCCCTGGATTTTCCGCCGCATCGCCGCCGCCGTCGCCGGCCAGGAGCTGCCGGAACCGGACATGGCGGTACGTCTGGCCGTCATCCGCGAGCACGCCGCGCTCCATGCCGCGGCCGATGGAGGCAGCCTGAAGGGCTTCCGCAAGCATCTTGTATATTATTTCAAGGGTCTGCCGGGGGCCCGGCGGCTGCGCGAGCACCTGTCGCGCATCAGCGTCGAGTCTGATCTCGAAAAGGTCCTGCGGGACATAGCCTGATCGGTCTCGCGCATAAACGGAAAAACGGCCCGCCGGAAGCGGGCCGTTTCAGTTATCGGAAGACCAGAGAATCGACAATCACGGCAAAGAACGGCGGCAAGCCGAGGTCATCTTCGTCGGAACTGGGCCAAGTGCCCACGACGTAGAAAAGGCCGTCGGGCAAGCCAGCGATGCGCCGCGCCACGAAGCGGACCGTCACCCGCTGACCGCTGTTGACCGCCGCCTCGAACCGGAAGGAGGCCCGGGAACCGTCGGACGCGTCTTGCCACTCGGTCGGCACGAGGCCGCGGGCGACCACCTGCTGCCGCATGAGTTCCGCGGCCTCGACCGGCGTACCGGCCGTGAACCTGACGCCGGTAATCTCGACGTAGGCGTGCATCGCCGGCTGGGCCAGCCGCAGGACGGCCAACGGATTATCCTCCGACGGCCCGCGCACGACGGACCAGGAGTAGTCCGGCAGGCTGACCGCCAGCCGGGACACCACGTCCGGAGCCAGAGGCACCGGCGGCTGTGCGGCTTGGCGCCGGAAGGCTTCCTGGTGGCTGACACAGCCTCCGAGCGCGACAGCGCCCAAAAGCGCCACGAAAAGACGTGCGGACGGCATCGACATCGCTTTCTGCCTTTCAGCGAAAAAGAACTTCTGGCAGGAAACTAACGCATTCTGAAGTAAAGGTCAACGGCGGAGGGAAGCGCATCGCCGTCCCGCCGTACCGGACCACGTACAAAAAAATGCTATACTCCAGCCATGGATATTCCGCCTGCCACGACCACGAATAAGCTCAGCGTTTGGGCGAAAAAAGCCGCCGGACTGGTCCGACCATCGGCCTGGACCAGGCGTCGCGCGCTGCTCGTGAGCATCAGCGGCAGCCTCGTGCTCGTGGCCGCAATCGGCATCGTCGTCTTTCTTGCGGCCAAACAGACTGTCGCTCCTTTTAATGCCCCATCCGGCGTAAAAGACACAGATGGCGGATATGCCGGAACCGCTCCGACCTCTTCGCCGACCGGCTTGGATCGGCAGACCGGAACAGTGCAGCGCGACGAGGCCCGTTATCGCGACGTCAACCTCATCCGCCTGGCGCTCGTCACCTACTATCAGCGGAGCGGCAGCTATCCGGAACGGCTCGAGACCCTGGTGCCGAAACTGCTCGCCTCCATCCCCAAGGACCCATCGAGCCGACAACCATATGCCTACCGGCTCACCGCCGGCGGCTACGAGATCAGGTTCACGCTGGAAGGCAGCCTCTACAGCATGGCTCCCGGCGATCACCTGCTGACGCCAGACGGGTATGACCCGGCCCTAGCCTCCGGCGGATCACCGCCGCGACCGGACGGTCCGAGCATCCGCCTGCCGGCGCCGCCGCCGACCGCCACGGCTGAAACGCCGACTTCGGACACGGACCATGACGGTCTGACCTTCGATGAGGAGCGGCTGGCCGGGCTCGACCCGCACAAGGCCGATACGGACGGCGACGGCATCAGCGACGGCGATGAGCTGCGGATCTTCGGTACGGACCCGAAAAAAGCAGACACGGACGGCGACCGCTACACGGACGGCCAGGAAATACGCGACGGATATAACCCGACCGGCGCCGACAAGATGACCGTAGCCGAACTTTCCGCCTACGCCGCTAATGAGAAAAAATACGGGCTGCACCAACCGACCATGCAGACCATCGGTCGGACCCATGCCGCGCCGTAGACCCGCAACCGTGCGTCACGTCCTTCGGTCCACCTCCTGAACGCCAAACTCGAAACCTAAACCGAAAAAATATGCCGCGTCAGCAACGCTTCACCGAAAAAGGGCATAGCCTCAAGATCGCCGCGTCGTTCGCTGCCGTCGCCTTGGCCGCCGGAACCGCCTTATCGGCAGGCAGTGCGGTCTTCGGTCAGACGCCGGAAGGCGCATTGGCGTCTGCCGAAGCGGCACCTTTGCCCTCACCGAACGCCCTACTGGGCAAAGCCGCCCGCTCCCTGAAGGATACCGCCAACCGTCTCATCAACGCGGCGGCCGTCGCGACCGCTGATGGCGTCATCCCCCAGGAGACCGCCGCTTCCCTGAAGGACAAGGTGGCGGATAGCGGGTTGACCACGACCGACGCCAAAAACGTCAGCCATGCCACGACCACGGCCTGGACCGCCATCTGGGACTACCTGCGCCCCGTCTTGTCGGCGATCTGGCGCCCCTTTGCCGATGCCTGGTCCCGACTGTTCCGCGCCGGAACCGGCGATGCGGCCGGCGCCGGCATCAGCGTGAAATTCTCCTTCGATGCGGCGACGCCCGACCAAAACCGCTGACACATCCCAACCGAAAACGGCGCCCGAAGGCGCCGTTTTTCATACCTGGAATCAGCTGTCGGACACGACCGCATCCGCCTCTTGGCGGAATTCCTGCCGATAGACGTCGAACAGCGCCATGGTCATCGCGAGGGTCAACGGGCCGAGCACGAATCCGGCGAACCCGTAGAACTTGAAACCGCCGAGGATCGACAGCAGGATGAGCAGCGGATGGATGTTGGTCTTGCTCTCCACGAGCTTCGGCTGCAGGAAATTGTCGACCGTGCCGATGAAGAATATAGAGACCAGGAGCAGGACCACGGCGGCCACGTAATGTCCGTACATGAGCAGATAACCGATGGCCGGAACCGTAACGATGGCGGTACCGACGACCGGGACCATGGACGCCAGTCCGGCCATGACGCCCCAGAAGATCGGCGTCGGGACGCCGCAGAAAGCGAAAGTGATGCTCGTGAGCACGGCCTTGAGCACGCCGATCATCAGCACGCCGCCCATGACGGCGCGCACCGCAACGATGACGCGGCGGAAAATCTGCTCATCGTACTTGTCGCCGAGCGGCGAAAGCTGAAGCAGGAGGCGTTTGACCTTCGTGCCGTCGCGCAGCAGGTAGTAGGCGGCGATCAAGACCACGAAAAAGTCGAAGGTAACCGTGGCCACGTCGGAGAACAACCCGACCAGATTGCCGGAGAGCGCCGTGCCGACGCCGCGCAGGAGACGTCCGAACTCGTCCATGATGAGCGGCACCTGACCATGAAACTCTGCGGGAATATGCCGTTCAATGAAATCGCCGGCCGCGCCCAAATCGATGTGCAGGGAGGAGAACAGGCCGGAAAGCTCACCGTAAAGGGCGATCAGGAAGTAGGCCACCGGTACGACCAAGGCCGCCGTGCCGACGATGATCGTCAGCAGGGCCGAGACCGATTCCGAACGCACCAGCCGGAAAAAGGCGCGGTGGATGGGGCGCGAGAGGATGGCGAACACGCCGCCGAAGGCCAGAAGCACCAGATACGGCCGGAACACCAATACGGTCAATGCAAGGCTGACCAGCATGACCGCCGCAAAGAAATAGATTTGGAACCGGCGATTACTCATAGGAGTCCTCTGCCAAAAGCGCTTTCGTTGCGAAATCGTGCCCTCTCAAGGCGAAAAAACGCAGGAGCGACGCTGTTCATACGGAGTATAAGCGGAGGAGCTTGCGCGATTTCGCATCCGAACCGGCGCGCTTGCGGCAGAAAAGGAGTTTTGCAGAGGTCTCCGTCAGCTTATCCTTCTTTAATTATACCACACCCGCGGGCAGGGCCGGCGGGATTCGCCGACCAAGCGAAACGGCGCATCTGGCCGCCAATCAAAAAAATCCCCCAATGCGGGGGATGACTGATCGATCAATGGAGCAGCGGACTCCAGAGCAGACGCCGGAGCTCGAGGTACTCCCGACCGGAGCGACGCAGGTGGCGGACCACGGCTTCACGGCAGCGGACGCAGCAGCTCAGATGGGCAGTCTGCGCCGCGACGTATTCCGGCAGAAAACCTCCGCGGTCGGCGCCCAGGGTGCGGTAGCGCTCCAGGGCCAAGAACGCGATCTCGAGCAGGCGGCCGTCCGGCAAGCTGTCGGGACGCTCGCCTAACTCCGGGAAATCGCCCTCCAAGCTGTAGAAGGCCCGCAGGTTGCAGTGGCCGGAGAGCGCCGTGCCGTAGAGCTCCAAACCGGCAATTTCGCTCAACTCGGCAGGCGTCAGCTCGGCCAGCTGGCGGTCGAATTCGAACTGCCGCCGCGACCAGCGGCGCATCAGCGCCATCGTATCCAAAGGCATGTTATCTCCAAGAACCAAAGAACTGCTTAACGGTGGCGCGCGGGAAATAATAAGTCAAGCGGACCGATGTCCGCCCTCACTCGCGCCGCGGTGACGCGCGCCGCTATATCAGACCGAACGGTTCTCCAGCGCATGTACCGCCCAACCCCAATAGCCGGCGACGATGGCGCAGGACAAGGTCAGCACGCCGACCACGGAAGCGCTGTCGACCTGACCGGTCGACAGGAAAACCTGCGCGTAATTCTGCACATAGCGCCACACGGCCCACAGGTAGAAACCGGAGAGGGCGATGGCCGCGATGCCGGCCGGAGAAGTCGACGCGTAATCCGGATCACGGGCGCCGCGCGCGGGAAAGACCGTCCCCTGCCCCAAGGCGATTGCCGTTACGCTCATGCCGACGGCGACCGCGGACAGCACGGTCATGGCCGCGAGCGGTGCGGCGAAACCGAACGACCAGGCGGTAAGAAGCCCGCCGGCCGCCGACACCGCCCCGATGCCGCCCGCCCAAAAGAAATACTGCCAGGAGTACGTCTCGTGCAGATGCATCGGGCTCGCGCCGATGATCCAACCGCGCTGCACCTCGAGTAGCGGTGCCGGGAAGGCAAAGCGCATGGCCATGGTCAGGGCCATGTAGCCGATGGCGGCCACGGAAAAAGCCACGACGCTGGAATACAGCTCCGGCCGGCCGCTCACGGTCATCGCGGCCATGGCCCGCGCCGTGAACACGTAGAAGACGAGGATCAGCACGAGCGACGCGGCGCGGGAAAGGTCATCGGGGCTGCGGAAGAATTCCAAGGCCTGACGTTCGAAGAGGAAGCCGTGCCGCCAACGCAACACGCGAGGAAAAGGCGGCAGCCGCCGTGCCGGCGCATCCTGGGGTTTGGCCAGAAACACCGTCTCGGCGGCGGCAAACAGGATGCGTGAGTAGAACAACCGCACAAGAACGGCCACCAGTACCGCCGCCGTGCCGATCAGCAGGGCGACCGTCAGCAGGTCGATTACCGTATCGTTGCTGCCGCCGAACACGAACGCCGCAGCCCGCGCCAACGGATGGGTCGGCATCCAGGCGAAGGTGCGGTCGATGTAGTCGAGGGCCGCAGCCGACTCCGCCGACGAAGAGACGATCAGCCGCTGGAACAGGCCGCGCGGCACGACCCGCCGCACAAGAGCGATGCCGGCCAGGAAGAAACCGGCGATCTCGATAAGCGCCAGCCAGCCGGCCGGCACGTAGCGGGTCAAGGGAGCCAGGGCGAAAGCCATGATCGACGCCAGAAGCGACACCAGCACCAGCAGCAGGACGACAGCGATTGAGGCGAAAGCGAAATAGGCCAAACCCGCGTTTGCGGCTGAAGACAGCGCCAAAAGGGCCGGCAGGACAATCAGCAGGACCGGCCAGGACGACAAGATGGCGAGGCCGAAGAACCGGAACAGAAAGCGCTCATGGAGCGGCACCGGCAGGCTCGCCACCGTCTCGCGGGCCGCCTCAAGGAACAGCCAGCGACCGCTCGTAACCGCACCGCTCGCGGTACCGAGGACCGCCACGATCAGAAAGGAGGCCTCCAGGACGTATCGGGCGATGACCGGACCGCCGAGCTCATCAGCCAACAAGATGCGAAAGCCCCGCAGGAACATGAAATAGGCGCCAGTGGCCACCGCAGCGAGCAGCAGCAGGTAGGCCGCGGCCACGAGGCGCTGCGCCCAGCCTGACTGCCGGAAGGCGCGCCGAGCATCCAGCCGGACCGCGCCCCACATGACCGCAAAAGCGGACCTCATAATTTACCGGCCAAGGACAGATAGCAATCTTCCAGCGAACCGCGCGGCAGACCGGCCTCGGCGCGCATCTCCGCGAGGGTGCCGGCGGCCGCGACGCGACCCCGCGCCAGCATGACGAAGCGGCCGCAGAGCCGCTCCGCGACCGGCAAGGTGTGCGTCGAGATGAACGCCGCTCCGCCGCGCTTGATGTACTCCTCCAGAAGCGAAATGGTCGTCTGGATGCTCTGTGGATCGAGCCCCACCATCGGCTCGTCGATGAGCAGGATGTCGGGCTCGTGCAGCAGACCGGCACACATGGAGATCTTCTGCTTGGTGCCGCGCGAAAAAGTCCCGTACAGGCCCTCGGCCATGCCGCGCAGCCCATAAGCGTCGAGCAGCGCATCGATGCGGCTCTCGCGGTAGCCGCGGTCGAGACCGAACAGCTCCCCGACGAACTGCAGGAACTCGCGGCCGGTCAGGCGGTCATAAGCCACTGGCTCGTCCGGCACGTAGGCGAGCCGGCGTTTGGCCCCCGTCGGATCCTTGACCACGTCCAGCCCGGCGACGCGCACGGCGCCGGCGTCCGGCCGGTACAGGCCGCACGCCATCTTGATGGTGGTGGTCTTGCCGGAACCGTTCGGACCGATCAGGCCGACGATCTCTCCGGCCGCGACGGACAGCGCCAGGCCGTCGACGGCCGGAACATTATTGAAATATTTTGACACCTTATCGTATTCGAGCACCGGTTTGGGCTTAGACATACTAAATAATCATATCAGATTCGTGAATTGGCGTGAATTTAGCCAAAAAGACTTGTGGATAACTTACTTGTCAAAAAACTTTGACAGGGTATTTGACCGAGAGGTAAACTCGGGGTAGGAGGACCCGCACCATGAAAAATGTCTACCGGACAGTGCTGACATGCCTGTATCTTCTGCAGTTAGCCGTGATCCTTCACGGCGCCGTACTGCACCTGATGGAGCGCGTGGATGCCGACGGGGACCAAACACAAAAAACGGCACCGACGAGCCCCGACGGTTTCCTCTCGTTCTTCACACGGGCCTTCAGTCAGCCAACACAACTTAATAAGTCGCACGTGCCTGACCAGCAGTCGTCAGGTCCCCTGACTTCGGCTGTCCGCTCGGACCATTCATCGGTCGAGGAGGTGCAGCACAAGGAGCACAAGGACCGCGTGCGCCGGCAGAAACGCACTCCGCTTAAGGAGTACCTGATCGCTAACCTGTTTGGGGCCATCAGGAGATTCCTGCCGGCCGGCACGGCGCCCGATTGTTCCGATTCCCAGATCGTCCGTGTCCTGTTGTTTACGGCCGGCTGAGCAGCCGCTTGCTTTCATACCCAACAAAAAGGAGGAGGACATCAAACCAAAACAAAAAAAGAAAAACGGCCGCAAGAGTTCCCTCATATTGGCGATGGGGGGATTCTTGTTTTCGGACGGTTGAGAGTTAGGAGTTGCCCCGCCCCCCTATCTTCAGTCAAAGAAGGCGGGGTCCCGCCTAAAGAGGCGGGAAAAGTTGAGAGTTATCGAAAACGCGCCTTGCGGCGCGCTTTTCGACTTGAAAACTTTCGACTAGAGACCAATTACTTCGCAACCTTGAGACTAAGAGAAATCTGCGTCTGGCCGTCCTGTGTCGAAATTGTCACGAGACCGCTATCTGCCGGCGCTCCGCCGTCGGCAGTGCGCTCAAAAGAAATCATCTGGGTATCGCCGACATCGACGGACGAATTCACTTTCCAGCCGGCCGGCTTCAAGCCGTTCTTGTAGAAATCGGCGACGTCGGACTGGGCCGCAGAGGTCTTCCAGGTAATGATGTACACGAGGCCATCCGGTCCTTCCGAACTGTAGGTCGCATCCAGCGCGGCACCGGCAAAGATCGGGAAATCAGCTGGGAAAGCCGACGGCAAGCTCTTCGCGCCCTGGCCTGAACTTCCGGACAGGGTAGTGACCTGTCCCTTCTCGTCCGTCACCCGGACGACACCGTTGTCGCCCTCGCCGCTCACGGTCACGCTCCCCTGCCCGTTCCTGCCCTGAAAGGAAATCGAGTTGCCGCTCTGACCGACTTTCACGCCCGTCGTCGCCTCGAAAGCCTTCCGGGCGACGAAACCGGTGGCCATTCGTCCGATCCATCCCAAAACCGCCAAGCCGACCACGATGGCGACGATGATAATCAGGGTCTTCTTCTGCTTGTCGCCGGACTGCGCCGGCTGGACGGGCATATTTTCCATATAAGTATCCGATGATGTATTAATTGTAGAAAGTATAGCACCCGCCGGACGAAAAGTTGATAGCGCGGTCTGTCGCGGACGTGACCGCCCCACTAGCCTTGCCAATCCCCGTCGGAAGCACTAAGCTACCGGCGCTCATCGCAACCAAAAGGAGGACGTATGCCGAAATTCAGCGCCGAAGAGAAAGCACTGCTCGAGCCGTTCGTTACGGACACCGAAAGCGACATCTACGCGGTCAGGGGTCCGACTGGGCTGATCGGCGCCGTCTACGCGCGCTACAGCCGCGCACCGGGCGGCTTCCGCGAGACCCTGCTCAAGGAGTTCGTGAAGGGCGGCAACGTGGACGCGAAGCGCGCGCAAGAGCTCATCGAGCGCGTGCTCGTGGCCTACGGCGACGATTCGGTGGGCGAACTCGAAGGCACGCACGTGTCCTTTGAAAACATCTCCATCCTGGCGACCAAGGAGATCGAGGACCGCCGCATCGGCGGTTCCCCCATCGAGCAGTCCACGCGCTACGTCTTCTTCGACCAGCGCGATGCCGACGGGCGCTTCCGCTACTTCCGCGACCCGCTCGTCATGGCCTCGCCGCATGCGACCGCGTACGTCGAGACCATGGACTTCATCTTCCAGACGTACTGCGACCTCATCGAACCGATGAAGGCGTACTACGGCGGGTTGAAGCCGCTCGACGCCGCGGAGTACGACATCAACGGCGACGGCGTGAAGGAGAAGTACGCGGACCTCGCGGACGAGAAGGACCAGAAGGCCTTCCGCATCACCTACACGAACGACCTGCGCAGCAAGGCCTGCGACACGCTCCGCTACCTGCTGCCCATCGCGACCAAGACCAACGTCGGCGTGTTCGGCAACGGGCGGTTCTTCCAGAACGTGCTCTCGCACTGCCTGGGGCACGACCTGCCGGAGGTTCAGACGATCGCCGTGGCGGCCAAGGCCGCGCTCGACGGCATCATGCCGTCCTACGTGAAGCGCGCGAAAGCCAGCAGCTACCTGCAGGGCGTCCGCAAGGACATGCGGGAGCTCACTGGCCGGCTGCTCGCCGGCCTGGGCGACATCACGACCAAGCCAGTAGAGCTGCTCGACCGCGGCGAGGACGCCATTGCGGCGGCCTGCGCGGCGAAGCCGGGCGACGCGGACGCGCTCCGCGCCGCCATGCGGCACGAGGAGGACAGCCTGACCATCGCCTGCATGCTCTACCCGCATGCCGACGCTTCGCTCCAGGCCATCCGTTCGTACGTGCGGCGCCTGTCGCCGGAGGATCGGCAGGCGGCCATCAATGCCTACATCGGCGACCGCGAAACGCGCCGCGACCGGCCGGGCCGCGCGCTGGAGTCCGGCTACCCGTACACCTTCGACTGCTGCACGGACTTCGGGACCTACAAGGACCTGATGCGGCACCGCATGGGCACGCAGCTGCGCCAGAAGTTCACGCCCATGCTTGGCTTCTCCATGCCGCCGGACCTGGCCGCCGCCGGCTACGCCGACCGCGCGCTCGAGTGCATGCGCCGGGCGCAGGACCTCTACCTGCGTCTCCAGCCTGATTTCCCGGACGCGGCGTCCTACGCCACGCTCCACGGTTCGCTGACGCGCTGGGTGCTCGGCATGAATGACCGGCCCCTCATGCATCTCGTCGAGCTGCGCACCCAGCCGGCCGGCCATCCGTCCTATCGGAAGCTGGCGCAGCAGATGCACCGCCTCGTCGAGGACCGCTCGCCCTGGCGCGGCCAGGCCATCGCCTTCGTCAACCACGAAGACGTGTTCTGGAGCCGGGCCGAATCCGAGGCCAAGCAGCGCGTCAAGGAGAAGGCGCTCGACGAGAAGAAGTGAGCTTAACCCCCGCGACACGGTCGCGGGGTTTTCTATATAAATAACGCACCGAAACGGAGAAAAAGCGCCGGGTAATAACCGCTTTTCCGCCAGCGCGACCGCCGGATGGAGTTATCCACCACCGGACGCGAAAACGCCGATTGATAGTTCCTTTACAATCCCCCATCATCAGGAAAGGGAGGAAACCATGCCACACGGAAAATTCTTCGTAATCGACGGAACCGACGGTTCCGGCAAGAAGACCCAGACCGAGCGGCTCATCCGTCGCCTGCGCGATGAGGGCTTTTCGGTCGAAACCATCTCCTTCCCGCAGTACGGGAAACCGAGCGCCAAGAAGGTCGAGGAGTACCTGGCCGGCAAGTACGGTCCGGCCGACGCCATCGACCCGCGCACGGCCTCGCTCTACTACGCCGAGGACCGCCTCGCGGCCAAGCCGCAGATCGAGTCCTGGCTCGAGGCCGGCCGGCACGTCGTGGCCGACCGCTTCGTCGCCTCGAACATGGGGCACCAGGGCGGCAAGATCCGCGACCCGCAGGAGCGGCGCGAGTTCTTCCGCTGGGAGGACGAACTGGAGTTCGGCCAAAACGCCCTGCCGCGTCCGGACCTGAACATCATCCTGCACGTGCCCGCCGCCGTGGCCGCGACTCTCGTCGACCGGCGCGGCAACGCCAAGGATGCGCACGAGGCCGACCCGGGCCACCTGGAACGGGCCGAGGCCACCTACGTCGAGATGGCCCGCTCTTTCCCCGGATTCGCGCTCGTTGAGTGCGTGGAGAACGGTCGTCTGCTCTCCGTGGACGAGATCCACGAGAAGGTCTGGGCCGTCGTCCGACCGCTCTTGTCGGCGGAGGCGCCCATAGCCGCGCAGGCAGAATAAATCTCCAGCCGCCCCTTGTGGCGGTTTTTTCGTTACTTAGTAACTTCACAACCGAGATCAGAGAACAGATGTGGGAGATCACGCGCGTCCACCGATTCCGATATCCGATATCTGATCTCTGACATCTCAACACCCACCCCGCCTACCCCACCCAGCCTATAATTTGCTATGATGCGTCTGTGAAGCGGTTAAGCGGCTGAGTGGTTAAACCATTAAGAATCGAATCAATGACCACTAAACACCTTCCCGCCTTTTGGGCGGGACCCCGCCTTCTATAAAACAAAGTTAAGTGACGGGGAAACTTCTAAACCCCTAAACCCGCCCAATGCCCCTCATCTCTCCCGGTGACATCATCATCGGTTCGCTTCGCCACTACCGCCGCAACGTGCGGGCTTACGGCGAATTCGCCGTCTGGTTCGGCCTGCTCGCCGTGGCCAGTTGGGCCGTGGACCGCGTGGTGATCACCACCATCGCGGACAAGACGGTGCGGCTGTTCACCTATCTGGCTTTCCTGATCCCGCTGGGGCTAGCGGCCTTCACTCTCACGACCGGGCTCATGGATCACGTGTCGCGCACGCTGCGCGGCCGCACGGCCTCTGTCCGGCACTCCCTGCTTGAGGGGGCCCACAAGCTACTGCCTTTCATCTGGGCCGGTTTCCTGTCGGGCCTGGCGATTTTCGGCTGGACCCTGCTCCTCATCATCCCGGGCCTCATCGCCATGGTCCATTACCACTTCGTCGGCTATGCCGTCGTCGAAGATGAGCGCCATGGCGCGGCTGCGCTGTCCATGAGCCGCAAGGCGGTCCGCAACCGCTTCTGGGCGGTACTGGGACGGCTCATCCTGACGACCATCGCGCTCTCCCTGCTGGCCAAGCTCGCCTCCTCGGTGATCTATCTGGTGTTCGGCGCCGCCGTCGGCAATCCCGGGCTGTTCTTCACGGCACAGAGCGCCACGACCATCACTTCCGACGGCACTTCCCTGCTCGTCGAAACCGTCCAGCGCGTAGTCTACGCCCTGACGTTGCCGCTGTTTTTCGCCGCCGACCTCATCCTGTGGCACGACCTCAAGCGGCACCTGTAAGGCGCCGGTTGCCGATTGGCGGTTTTAGGCTGTAGTATTCTTTTCGCTATCCGAAGAACCGCAATTCCGACCCTATCCGCTATGAAACTCGAACCGGTCATCGGCCTGGAAATCCACGTCCAACTGAAGACGGCCTCTAAGATGTTCTGCGGCTGCTCCAACCGCGGCGAATACGAGGCACCCAACGTGACCGTCTGCCCGGTCTGCATGGGGCATCCCGGCACGCTGCCGAACGTCAACGCCCAAGCGGTCCGCTTCGGCGCACTGATCGGTTTGGCGCTCGGGAGCCAAGTCGCGGGACGCTCCAAATTCGACCGCAAGAACTACTTCTATCCGGACCTGCCCAAAGGCTACCAAATCTCGCAGTTCGACCAGCCGATTGTCGCCGGCGGCACCCTGGAATTCGAAGTGCCGGACGTTGGCAACCTCAAGCGGACCGCCAAAGTGCGCCTGACCCGCGTGCACCTCGAAGAGGACGCGGCCAAACTGATGCACAGCGAGGACGGCAAATCGTCGCTCGTGGACTACAACCGCGCCGGCACGCCGCTGGCGGAAATCGTCACGGAGCCGGACTTCCGCTCCCCGCTTGAGGCCAAGCTCTTCCTGCAGGAACTGCGGCTCATCATGCGCTATCTCGGCGTCTCGGACGCGGACATGGAGAAGGGGCACCTGCGCTGCGATGCCAACATCTCGCTGCGCGAGGTGGCGGAGGGCCCGGGCGAGCGCGCACCGGTACTGAACGCCAAAACCGAGGTCAAGAACATCAACTCCTTCCGGTCCGTGGAGCGGGCGCTGGAATACGAGATCCAGCGGCAGACCAAGCTCTGGCTCGACGGCAAACCGCCGACCAAGCAGGCGACCCGCGGCTGGGACGACGTGCGCGGCATCACCGTGGAGCAGCGCACCAAAGAGGGTTCGAGCGACTACCGCTACTTCCCCGAGCCGGACCTGCTGACCATGAACCTGGATGCCATCATCGAAGAGATGCGCCCGCGCGTACCGGAACTGCCGGCCCAGCGCCGCGCGCGCCTCGTCGAGGAATACGGTCTGGCGCCGGCGGACGCGCGCACGCTCGTGGACGATGCGCCGCTCGCGGACTTCGCGGAAAAGGTGTTTTCCGAACTGGCTGCCTGGATCCAGAGCGAACAGAAGGGCGCTGACCTGGAGACGCTCAAGCCGGAGATGGCCCGGCTGGTTTCCGGTTGGCTGCTCACTAAGCTGAACGGCGTGCTGACCGAACTCAAACTTACCTTCGAGGAAAGCAAGACCGACGCGGAGAACTTCGCCGAGCTACTGACGCTCATCCACGCCAAGAAAGTGACCGGACCGAACGCCCTCGTCATCCTGACCGAAATGGTCAGGAACGGCGGCGATCCCTCGGACATCATGAACGCCCAGGGCCTCGGTGCCATGAGCGACACGAGCGAACTCGCCTCCGTAGCGGCCAACGTCATCGTCGCCAACCCCAAAGTGGTCGAGGACTGGCGCGGCGGCAAGGCCAACGCCATCCAATTCCTAGTCGGTCAGATGATGAAGATGACCAAAGGCAAAGCGCCGCCGGAGGAAGCGCGGCGGTTGATTGAGGCGGAACTGGCGAAGTTGAAGTGATTGAATCGGGTTTAAGGGTTTAGAGGTGTAGAGGATTAAAAGTGAAAGAAAAAATCGCGCCGACAGGCGCGATTTTTGATGCCTTACTGAAGTAAACAGGAATCTAAACATTTCCCGCCGTTGGCGGGACCCCGCCTTCTTTGACTAGACATAAGTGGCGGAGAAACTCTAAACCAAAACCTTCAAGCGCTACGAAGACCGTTCTCATGTGAAGCGCCGAGGCTTAGCGCGGTCCGTCGCCGGACGGACCGACGCGTGCCTGTGGCGGACCGCGCCGGCTGAACGAAAAACCCCGCCGGTTAAGGCGGGGTTTTCTGTGGTCGATTCTTATTTCGCGTCCTTCGGCAGGATCTTGAACATGCCGGTGCCGCAGGCAACGCAGACGCCCTTCATCGCCGGGCGAGTGCCGCCGCCCTTCGCGGGCATTTCAATCTTCTGGGCGTCCTTCATCTCGCGCTTCTCCTTGCACTTAACGCAGTAACCGATGACTGCTTCGGCCATAAACGTGATGGCTGCGACCGCTTACGCGCCTTAATGGCCTATTGGCCACCGACGCCGCGTCCGCAATAAGGAAGAATTAACTATCAACAGTATAGCAAATAAGGCGGAATAAGGCTAGATGCCCTGTCAAATAAACTCGCCCCTATTGACAAAAAATAGCTTAGTTAAGCTATTTTTTGAGTACTGTGCGCGGGGCGAAAAAAAACTTTTTCAGCCTTTCAGAAAGTCAGAAACCGATCTGAAGGCCGCGGCCCTATTTTTGACCCAACAGATGCCTGAATCGCGCTTGAACCAGGTCAATTGGCGCTTGGCGTAGTGGCGCGTGAGTTTTTTTATCAGACCGATTGCCTCCTCCAGCGCGATTTCCCCGCGCAAGAACTGTCCGAGCTGGCGGTGGCCCAGACTCGTCATGACCTGACCGTCCCAGCCGTAGCGGCGGCCAAGTTTTCGCGCCTCTTCCAGCAGGCCGGCGGCCATCATGGCATCCACGCGCCGGTCGATGCGGCGGTACAGCTCGATCCGCGGCCGGCTGACTCCTATCTTCAGGAAGCGGAACAGCGCCTGACCCTCCGCCTGCTGCTCCGAAAACTTCCGGCCGGTGGCGGCCATGACCTCGAACGCCCGCGTGATGTAACGGCGGTTCTGCGGCGAGATGCGCTCGGCGTAGGCCGCGTCCTTTTTGCGGAGTTCGGCGAACAGCTCCGCCGTCCCCCGCTTGGCTAGCTGGGCGCGGAATACCGGGTCCGGTTCGACTTCCGGGATGGCGAAATTACGGGAGATGGCGTCGGCATAGAGGCCGGTGCCGCCGCAGAAGATCGGTAGCCGTTTGCGCCGGACGATATCGCGGGCAGCAGCGACGGCCTGCTCTTTGACTTCCGCGGCCGTGAGCGGCTTAGCCGGCGAACGGAACGCGAGCAGATGATGCGGTACGCCGTCCACGACAAAAACGCGGCGGCTCCCCCGCTTCGCCCATTTGCCCGACGGAATCGCGGCGCCGATCTCCAGACCGCGATACATCTGGCGTGAATCGATGGAGATGATTTCGCCGCGAAACTTCTTGGCTATGGCGATAGCCAAGTCGGTCTTGCCGGAAGCCGTGGGGCCGAGAACCATAAGCGCCTTCGGCAGTAGCGAAGGATGACGGCTGACGGACATATCAGCGCACCAAATTGCGGCCCGCCAGCGCCTCGGCCATCGAGATGGGGGCGTTTTCCGTTGCCTGACCCTTAAGCAGCCACTCGAGCGCGGTCTCGACCTTCACGTTCACGAGCTGGCCGCGGCAGTCGGACGGCGCGGCGAACTGCACGCGTTTCATCTCGCGAGAATTGCCCACGGCATAGCCCTTGGACCACTCGTCCACGAGCACCTCGACTTCGCGCCCGACGTAGGCCTGGTTCTTGCGCAAAACAGTCTCCTCCATCAGCTCCTGCAGTACGTTCCAACGGCGTTTCTTCTCGGCCGGCGCCACATCGTCCTTGAGGTACTGATGCGCCAGCGTGCCCGACCGCGTGCTGTACATGGCGTGGTAGGAGATGTCGAAATCAGCCTCCTTATGTAGGGCGACGGTGTCCTCGAACTGCTCCGGCGTCTCGCCGCAGAAGCCGACGATGATATCCGTACCGAGTGCGATGTTCGGACGGGCGGTGCGGATGCGGCCGACGATCTCCAGATACTGGGCCGAGGTGTAGCGGCGATTCATGCGCTTCAGGACCTCGTCGTTGCCGGCCTGGACCGGCAGATGCAGGTAATTGACCTGCTTCGGCAGCGTCAGGGCGTCGATGACCTCCTCGGTCATGTGCGTCGGGTACGGCGCGGTCCAGTGCAGACGACGGATGCCGGAAATCCGGTTGATCTCCCAAAGCAGGGCCGCGTAATCGTCCTTGTAGGGATTGGCCGCCGAAAAAGATGAGCGGTCCGGAGCCTTGTAGGCGTTCACGGCCTGGCCCAAGAGCGTGATCTCCAGCGCGCCGCGGTCGGCGAGCCCCTGCACTTCGGTCAGGATGTCCGCGGCCGGCCGGTTGCGCTCCAGGCCGCGGGCGTGCGGCACCACGCAGTAGGTGCAGAACTTGTTGCAGCCGGTCTGTACGGAGACGTACGCCTGCACGGTGTTGGCGTACTGCGGCGTGAGCTTCAGATAGTCGTCGCCGAGCTCGACCGGATCCACGAGGTCCGGGTTCAGGCCGGCAATCCAGCGCGGCAGGAGGACCATGTCGCGGGTCGGGAAAAAGAGGTCCGCGCCCGGAAGCTTCGCGCGCATCTTGCCGTTCTTGTCGCGGCCGGCCATGCAGCCGGTCACGCCGACGATCAAGTTCGGCTTCTTGGCCCGCAGTTCCGCGAACTTGCCCACCTGGCCGTAGATGCGGTCCTCGGCGGTCTGGCGTACGGAACACGAATTCAGCAGGATGACGTCAGCCTGCTGTTCGTCGCCGGTCTCCGTGAGACCGATACGGTTCAGGATGGCCGCCAGCCGCTCGGAATCGGACTTGTTCATCTGGCAGCCGAAGGTCAGGATGTGGTATTTGCCGCGGGACATATCAGTGGGCTTAAGTTAGCCTAATTTGGGGCGGAGGTCAACCGTTCCCGCTTGGCGACGGAGAGCCGGCCCACTACGTTAAACCGGAAAACGTGATAAAATAAGTATAGACCAGCCGGCGAGAGCTTTCGCCGCTAATCGGCACCAGACTATGACCAATCCGGAAATCAAGCGCGAGCGGACGGAACCGAAAAAGGCGGGCCGCGCGCCAGAGTCCGCGCCGCGGTCGACGGACGCCGATAAAATCGGCGCCTGGAGGCAGAAAATAGATGACCTGCAGAAATTCAAGGCCGATATCGAGATTGCCCGGGACCACCTGAAGGCGCAAAACGTTGACGCCGAGCTGGCGCGCGTGGACAAAGAAATTCTCGCGTTGGAGCGCAAAGTCGACGCCGCCATCATGAGCATGCCGGAAGCGGCCGACGAGGACGTGGATGAGGCCATGACGGACGAGCAAATCCTGAAAGAGCAGGCCGCCAAAGCCGGCGGCGAGCCTGATTTCGAGATTACCGTGGAAGCGCCAGAAGAGCCGAAAGTGATTGTCGACGAGAAACAGGCCCCGGGTGCCGTCAGGCTGCCGGGCAAAGGACGCAAGACGCTCCGCAAGGACATCGGCGCGCCGGATGAGGTCGCGGACGAGGACATCATCGGCCAGGTGGAACCACCGCCCCCGCCGCCGGAAGCTCTCGAGGGCATCTCGGAAAAGGAGGTCGATGAGGCCTTCAAAAAAATTGAACCGGGCAAGCTGGTCAGCGTCAAAGGCGTCAAGGAGACGCCAGAAGACGTCGGACGTCGCCTAGCCAAGGAGATCGCCGCCGAAGAGGGCAAGGTTTCTCCCTTCGAAGCATCGCTGCGCGCGGAGCTGGACAAGTCTAAGGAGCGCGCTGCCCGCGCCAAACGGGTCGAACGCATCGATCCGGAAATCGACCGTTTAGAGAAGGACCTCAAGCGCTACGAGAGCCAGGCCGAAAACATGGACGCGCGCCTGCGCGGCCTCGAAAAAGAGCTGGGCCTGACGGAAGAGGAATACGAGCGGCGGCAGGTGACCTGGTGGGGCCGCCGCCTCAATGACCTCCTGCGTTTCCAGCGTCCGGAACAGTTCGACCAGTTCGTGGCCCTCGTGGGCACGCACGCGGATAAGCGGGCCGCGATGCTCGACATCCGCACCGCGCTCGAGGAGCGGCAGCTGGAGATCGACGATCCGGAAGAGGCCGCGCGCCGCAAGAAAAAGCGCGAGAGCGATTCCAAGAACGCCTACCTGCGCCGTCTGGGCCGCGGCGGCAACGCGCCGAAATCCGGCGGCGGCAGCGTGAAGGTGCGCTGATCGGAAGCGTGGAGTCTGGAGTTTGGAGTTGGAGATTGAAAGAGGAACGTATCAAAATCGCCCAGCGGAGCTGGGCGATTCTTATGTTCTCAATTTCCGACGCTGGCTCCAGACTACACGCTCCCCGCTCCAAACTCCCCCTACGGCGTCATCTTCCGCCCCGCGATCTCCTTCTGGACGGCCGCGATGAAGCTCTTGAGCGCCATCGGCTTCTCCTTCTGCTTGCCGCGGATGCGGACGTTCAGCTTCTTGAGCGACTTTTCCTTGTCGCCGATGACCAGCATGTACGGTGTGCGCATTT
>JAKAKZ010000043.1 GCA_021824285.1 bacterium | reverse complement strand
CTTACATGGGGACCGTACCGTAATCCGACACAGGTGGGTGGGCACAAGTGTGCCAAGGCGAACGAGAGAAACATCGTTTAGGAACTAGGCAAAAAAGTGGCCGTAACTTCGGGATAAGGCCTGGTCCGGCGCAAGCCGGACCCGCAGCGAGCGTTTGCTTACCGACTGTTTACCAAAAACACAGGTTCCTGCTAAACCGCAAGGTGATGTATAGGAGCTGATGCCTGGCCAGTGTCAGAACGTTAAGAGGAGGGGTGAAATTACAGCAATGTATCGTAGCTCTGAATCCAAGCGCTGATGAACGCCGGCGATAACTATAATCGTCCTAAGGTAGCGAAATTCCTTGTCGGGTGAGTTCCGACCCGCACGAATGGCATAACGAGTGAGCAACTGTCTTAACGATGTACTCGGCGAAACTGCAAGCAGCGTGAAGATGCGCTGTACCCGTAGCTGGACGAAAAGACCCCGTGAAGCTTTACTACAACTTGCTATTGGAATTACGCTTCGTATGTTCAGCGTAGGTGGGAGCCTTCGGGCGCCGATGAGACACCACCCTTATGCTGCGTGATTTCTTACCCTGTGACCTCACAGGTCGCGAAGACACATATTGTCCGCCTCTGCGGACGCGTTCCTTACATGTTTTTCGCGATCGGTGCGGTCACAGGAGACAGTAGCTGGCGGGTAGTTTGACTGGGGCGGTGGCCTCCCAAAATGTAACGGAGGCGTTTACAAAGGTATGCTTAGCTCCGATGGAAACGGAGCTGGACGTGCAATCGCATAAGCATGCCCTACTGGAAGTCCTACAAGACGACCAGTCGCGAAAGCGGAAGATAGTGATCCGACGATCCAATATAGGATGGTCGAAGCTCAACGGATAAAAGCTACTCCGGGGATAACAGGCTGATCGGGCCCGAGCGTCCATAGCGACGGCCCGGTTTGGCACCTCGATGTCGGCTCATCGCATCCTGGGGCTGGAGAAGGTCCCAAGGGTTTGGCTGTTCGCCAATTAAAGCGGTACGTGAGCTGGGTTCAGAACGTCGTGAGACAGTTCGGTCTCCTATCCACTACGGGCGGAGAGATTTGAGGGCACGCTTCTCTAGTACGAGAGGACCGAGAAGCACGAACCTCTTGTGTACCAGTTGTCCTGCCAAGGGCACTGCTGGGTAGCAACGTTCGGAGAAGATAAGCGCTGAAAGCATCTAAGCGCGAAGCTTCGCCCAAGATTAGATCTCATAGACTCCAGGGAGATTACCTGGTTGATAGGCTGCAGATGGAAGACCCGCAAGGGTTGAAGTCGAGCAGTACTAATAAGTCGTCGCTCTCTCCACTGAAACACCAAGACGTGCTTTCAGAGGCGGACGTTGTCGGACCTTGAAGGTTGAAGTTGCTGACAGGTTAAAACGAAATAGCGTAGTGTCTTGGTGGCACTTCCAGGCTGGTCACACCCGTTCTCATCCCGAACACGGAAGTTAAGCAGCACTGGGCTCATGATACTTGGACCCAATCCGGTCCTGGGAAAGTAGGCGGTCGCCAGGACATTGCGCTTTTTTGTTGGCATGGAGCGCCCAGAGGGGCGCCTTTTTGTTATTTTGACGGGGATTACGTGCGGCGACACACGCGCACCTTGACCGCATCGGGCGCGGCGGCTACTATCCGTCTGTCCTTTACTTTAGGGAGAGACGGTTTCGTGGCACAGATGAAAATACTGCGCGGCAACGTGGCAACGCGTACCGTGAACGTCGGTTCGAAAAGCGAGCACGAGGGTTGTGTCCTCGAGACCGAGGACGGTTCGGCCGTCCCAATCTGGTGGTGGGGCGAAAGCAACCCCTTCTGCTACGATACGCTTTTGCCCTACGTGGGGCGGATCTGTGACGTCACCGGGTACTTCCAGCAGGGGGTGTTCGTGGTGACCACGATTGAGGTCGTGCCGCGAAAGTGATCTTTAGTGTCTGATTTTACCGCTGTATTCAGCGGTTTTTTGTTGCCTGTAGCGCTATCTTACATACGAAAAACCGCCCGACAGGGCGGTTCAGTCGAAGGGGCCGAAGCCGAAGGCGGCACTGAAGACGTTGGCTTCGAGCTTGGCGCACTGGCCGGCGGTGAAGCCGTGGGCAGCCTCGCAGAGGTCCAGAGTCTCGGCCATGCTCGGCAGGAACAGGTCGTCGTCCACGTTGATGGTGTAGAGGACGCCTGCGTCGATCAGACGGTCGATGCCCAGGTACCGGATGTCGCTGATGAGGCCGGTCCGGAGATACGCGCCGGGACAGCCGGCCACGCGGATGCCCTGGCCCGCAATGCGGGCGACGAGTTCCCGGTCGTGGACGAGCGGGATGGCGTGGCCAATGCCGTCGCAGCGCAGTACCTCCACGGCCGTACGCACGTTCTGGAGCAGGCGCTCCCGGTAATCGACCGCGGGTTCGCGCGCCACCCATTCGCCGGCGTGGCAGTCGCGGCGTACCCGGCTGCCGAAAGTCAGGCGGTAGGCGGGCAGGTGCTTCTCCGGCGGATGGCTGGCCTCATCGCAGGCGAGGTCGAGCGCGGCCTCGCCGTCGTAGTCGAGCACGATGCGAGCCACCTCGAGACCGGTCTCGGGCGACGCCTCGCGGCCGATGCAAAACTGCGGCAGGATGCGGATGCCATGCATGGCCTCGGCCCGCTTCAGGCCGCCGAACATGGCGGCCGCCGCCTGCTTCATGGTCAGGCCACCGGCCGTGTGGTACTGCGGCGCGAACTTGGCTTCGACGTAAGCGTAGCCTTCGCGGGCGCGGTGCCGGCCATACTCGTAGCCGACGAGCCGCAGGGCCTCCTCGGTCTGCATGACCGAGGTGACCGTCGCGAACTTCATGACGATGTCCTTCTGCGGATTCTGGAAGAAGGCGCGCCAGGCCGCAAGGTCGGGGAAGGGGAACTCCTTTCCGGCCAGGCGGTAGAGGTCCTGGATGACGTTGGCGATGGCCGCGCTGCCGTCGATGTGGTCGTGGTGCAGCCCCTGGATAACGGGTCTCATTTTCGGGCCTTTCTGTAAGGAGCGATAGGACTTTAGGCCGCCTTTTATCTCCTGTCAATATTTGGCTGAAAATAAACAAAAAACCCCATTATCATGGGGTTTGGAAGCGGCTGGCGGCCTGGTGTGCCGCCTCGGCCAGGCGCGCGCCGAGATCCAGCGCCGCGGTCTTGGCCAGGCAGCCGTCCGCCAGGTCCGGCGGGATGCCGGAGAGCCCGACGTTCGCGCCGACCATGGCGCCGACCATCGAGGCGGTGGAGTCCGTGTCGCCGCCGGCGTTCACGGCCTCGAGCACGGCCGCGCGGAAGTCGCGCGGGTGGCGCAGGTAGGTCTCGATGGCGAAAGGCACGGACTCGAGAGAGAAGCAGCTGGTGCCGACGGCCCTGCGCAGGTCGGCCGCATCACCGTTGTGCTGCCGGGCGTTCTTGAGGCGCTCGGAGAACAGGTCGGCGGAGGGTCGGTAGAAGCGGTAGAGCGATTCGGCGCCAGTGACGCGGAAGTCGATGTAACCGCGCAGCCCATCGGCGGAGTATTCGTTCGCCGGATAGCCGCCGGTATAGCTAAGCACGTCGCCGACAGCCAGGGCCGCAATCGAGGCCCGCGGATCGCCGTGGGTCATGAGGCCCAACTCGAACGTCTCGCGGAACAGTTCCTCGGAGAGCGTGCCGTAGGCGACGGCGTCGAAGAGCGCCAGCGGCGCGATCTTCATGGCTACGCCATTGCCGCAGTCGGCGCCGGGCTTCTCCGGCGGGGGAGCGGGACAGTTGGCATGGCGGCCACGCAATCCCTTGGTGTCGAACCATTCCTTCAGCTCTGCGGCGCCGCGCTGCGTGGCGCGGCCCCAGCCGAGCGTCGAGAGCTGGAACTCCTTGACCAGCTCGTGCGCCTGATCGACGGGGGAGAAGCCGCCGCAGGCGATGAGCGACCGCGCGACGGCAAACGACAGGATGGTGTCGTCCGTCACGGCGCCAGCGGGAAGCTTGCGCGTCCCGCCGATTTTGCGCTGGATGGGTGCGAGATAGCCTGTGACGCCCAGGTTGTCCGTGGCGGCCAGGATCTCCTCATGCGTCATCATCTCCACCGGCATGCCGAGTGCATCGCCGATGGCGAGACCTAGCAGACAGCCTTGGAAACGCTCCTTGAGCTCGTCCATGTTGATTCTCGTGTTTGAAAAAGTGCTCAACCAAGCTAATTTTCCAATTTTCTTGGCCGTGCTACACTTTACAGGAAATATGGGTTTTGTCAATCCTGACGGACAGCGAAAAACTATTGCGATTGATGTTTCTCGGGCCAACGTGGCCAAGCGCACCGGGGTGGAATGGTATGCTTGGCACTTGGTCCAGGAGCTCAAGCGCGTGATACCGCCGGAGTACCGCGTCGTGCTCTATTCGCGCGAGCCGCTGCTGCCGGATTTCGGCGAACTGCCGAAGAATTGGGAAGTGCGAGTGCTGAATTGGCCGCCGAGGCGGCTTTGGACCCAATTGCGCCTCTCCTGGGAGATGCTCGTGCGCGCGCCGGACCTGCTGTTCGTTCCGGTGCACGTGTTGCCGCTGATTTTGCCGCGGCGGCGGATCTTGACGCTGCATGACGTCGCCTTCGTCTCTCATCCGGAAGCCTACAGCCTGGCGGAACGGCTCTATCAGGCCTTCGCGGTGCGTTACGCCTCATGGCGGGCTTCGCTTGTGCTGACGATCTCGCAATTCTCCAAAAGCGAACTGATGAATATTTTTTCCGTTCCTGAAAAGAAACTCGCCGTCACGCCGCTCGGATGCGAGGCCGATGAGTTCGCGCCGCCGACTGATGACGAGAGGCGGCTGGCGCTGCGGCGGCTGAATCTGGAAGGGCGGAAGTACTTCCTGTACGTCGGCCGCATCGAGGCGAAGAAGAACACCATGAATCTCTTGCGGGCCTACCGCCAGTACCGCGTGACTTCGCCTGATCCGTCCCGGCTGGTGCTGGTCGGCAAGCTGGGTTACGGCGGGGAGGTGGCACGACGGATGGTGGCCGAGGATCAGGTGCTGCGAGAGGCGGTCAGTCTGCTGGGCTATGCCTCGAATGAAGACCTGCGGGCCCTGTATGCCGGCGCTTCGGCGTTCCTGTTTCCGTCCTGGTATGAGGGTTTCGGTCTGCCCGTGCTGGAAGCGATGGCCGCCCGCGTGCCCGTGATTGCCGCGCGGGCCAGTGCCTTGCCGGAGGTCTGCGGCTCGTCTGCGCTGTTCGTGCCGCCGGATGACATCAATGGCTGGACTGCGGCCATGCGGCAGATCGAGGCGGACGTGGCTCTGCGGGCGCGGCTCGTGGCGGACGGTCGTGAGCGGGTGAGCCATTATACTTGGCGGCAGACCGCGGAGCTGACTTGGGGTGCCCTGCGCGCATTGCTTTGAGGCCGCGCGCGGTCTAAAAACAGCGATATGTAAAATCCGGTCCCGTCACGGGACCGGATTAAGTTGTTTGTCCGCCTTGGAGGTGATTGCTGACGAATCGAGTGGCGCGCGCCTTGAGTTCCTGCCGGTCCTCGCCCTGGAGGACATCGATGACTTCGACGTCGCCGCCGGCATCGCCGCTGCGCTCGGAGACGCGGACGTGGATGCGTCCGAAACGGTCGCGGATAATGGTGGCGTAAAACATCAACTTTCACCTTTTCGTAAAGTACGCGGTGATTTAACCAGGTGAAACCGGTTGGGTCAATAGTAGCGGAGTCGCGAAGAGGTGGAGTTGCGGAGCAGTTGATTGTCTGTCGCGTTTTGACGGCCGTGTTTGGAATCCTCAAACCCCGCAATTAAAAAAGCCCCACGAGAGTGGGGCGGGTGGGGCTAATCGCCGTCGTAGACGGGCGGCGCAACCGGACCGAAGTCCAGCTCGCCGTCGGGGCCGAGATCGTCCTCGTCCGTCGGCGACTCGGTCGGAGTCGGGAGAAGGAAGCTGGCGCGCTCCTCGAGCGCCTTGGCCACCTCCCGGCCGCAGAGCACGGCCAGGTGGCACTCGGGCTCGCGCGCGCCGTTCTTCAGGGCCGCGGCCGGCGTCTGGCCGTCGAGGCAGTGCTCGAGGTTGCAGTCGGAACGGAGCAGATAGGCGGGCTTGAGGCAGTGCGGGTCGCCGTGGACCTTCATCCAGATGTCGTCCTGGATGTTGGCCGGCTCGCCGGCGCAGAGGTCTTCGATCTTCTTCAGCGCACGTTCCTCGAACGCGGTCAGCAGGCCCAGCTCCTTCTTGATGGCGTAGACGCGGCGGAAGCGCTCGCCGGTCAGGCCGTTGACCATTTCGCTGCGCTCGTAGCCGAGATTACTCTCGGAAGTATCGGCGTCGAGGCAGGCGAGGCAATCGAGCCCCTCGACGCGCAGGCGGCGCGCGAACTCGGTGCGCTCCGGCCAGTCGTCCAGCTTCTGCTTCTTGTCAGGGGGTGCCGCGGTCTTGGTCTTCAGGTTTTTGGATACCACTTTCGTACTCCTTTTAAGGTGCGGTTGGCGCCCGTCACGATTGTCGAGCGCGGATTCTGCCGTTGCCGAACCGTTCGGCAACACGGAAATCTACCTTATTTTGGCCAAAAAGTCAAGCGGCAGGACTGGCTTACGTTTAGACAAAAAACACCGGTAGCCGCCGTGCCGGAGTCGCTGCGGGATGTTATCGTCAAGTGTCTAACCGCAAATCTGCCGTTTGGACAGTCGCGGGTCAAAAATCTGCGTCTTCCTGGTCAAGACGGCTTCTTTCGAGATCGGAGATAAGGCGCGAAGTCCGTCGGCGGGCCGCCTGAACTCTTTGCGGATTCTCGACGAGATCCGCCTCGAAACGGTCAATATAATAATCACGGCGCTTTTTGGCATCCTCCGCCGTCTTGAGGACGTGAATATTATACGGATATCTATCCTTCGGAATCTCCAGGGCGAAGGTCGCCGCCAGGGAATTATCCGTGATTCCAGCCGGAAAGTCCTTCTGCCGCTGTGTCTCCAGCCACGTCCGCACTTCAGTGAAGAATTCCGGAGCATAATACATCGTCAGCTGCCCCTTAGACGGCCCCTCGGGAGCGATGTACGGCCGCAGGAGTTCAGGATGGACGCGGGCCGCCATTTTTCCGAACTTGTTCATGAGCGGGCCGAAAGACGTCGACGGCTTCCAATCATCCGGCGGTGACTCTTCCATCTGCCGCTCCAGCAGTGCGACAAGGTCGGGATGGAGCAGTTCGGCGTTTCTTCCGTTGGAGGCCTCGCGCATGTTGAACCATTCCGGATGCACGCTCCGCTGCGGCGCGATCATCATTTCCAGCATGTCCCGCGCCCGCCCCAGCCTGTTCCTGACGGCATAGAGAGTCTCCCACCCGCTCACGTTCTGCTCCCGCAGCTCGTGGTATGGCCGTTTGCGGTAAAGCTCCTCAGACGTATTCGTCCGGTACGCGTTCTCTATGTCCGCAAACGCGCTGGTGGGCGCCCGATTTTCACGGTCAGTTGCCGCCTTTTCCGGCGTGGCTGTGCTCTGATGGCGGTCGGTCGGGTGGGCCGCGCCACAGATGTGGCACGACTGGCCGAATCTTTTTTCCGACATAAGCCCGCTGTATCGCCTACTTATTGGGGAGGCGGCTCCCATTCTTTCATGAAATGAAAGACAATTATATTAATATTATATCATCGTTTTCGGCGCCATTCCAGGGTAACTGCGGGGCGGGGAGCGGTTGGGGTCGGTTTGGGCCAAGTTTGGCCAGTCTTTTACTGATTGACGTCGGTCGATTCGGGTCTCGAAATCAACCGGGATATTATGGTATAATTAATACATATCCAATGATTTTATTGAATTTATTTTGCCTATGATGACGTCACCTGAAAAAATGGGCCATCGGCGCAAAAAGACAGAAGATGCAGCCATCCATGAGGTAAGGCAGCGGGGTCGCCTGCCCAAAAGAGGGACGGTCTCGGAATCGCAGAAAATGGATATTCTGCATGAGTGGGCAAAAGCTGACGACAGGAACCTGGAAGCCCGCCAGGAGAACGACCAGAAAGCCGCGGCAACGGCTGAGGAACGCAATTCCGGCATTAGTGGCTTCCTGAATAGGCTGATGGGCAGGGAAACCGAGTCCGCAATGGGCTTGCTTCACGAAGAGGCCCAAAAGGAGAATCTTGAACGGAGCGCAGCCGGCCTGAAGTTCGAGCTCATCAACGATGCGTTGGAAATCTACGGGATTAACGGAACGTATGATGGCCATGAGATATCGTTGAGCGAAAATCGCGGATCGCTGGTCAATGAGTATCAAGGGAAAATCGACGGGATTGAGATGACGCCGGAGCAGGCAAAGGAGCTGTATAAGCACCTCTCGCCCACCGTTCTCGAACAGCAGCGGCAGAAAGCGGAAATCGCGCGGGAGCAGCGGCGGGTCGCACGGGAGGCGGAGCAGGAGAAGGCCAGAATCAGGAGGGAGACGGAGGATAGAAAAAGAGAAGAGGACGCCAGAAAGGCACAGTCGATAATCGACGAGATCAAGGGGCGGTGATTATAGACCATTGAAAATTATTAACGGCAAACTGCGTAAAATTTAACTCTATGAATAAATCTGAACAGTACCCAAAAAGGTTCTCGAAATCAGACAGAGAATACGCGATAAGTGATATCAAAGAACGCGCAAAAAAATCGGCTCGCGAACTGCTATCTGAAGAAGATAGGGCCGCTTTGGATAATCCGGATATTTCTGCTAGAACTAAACTTTCTCTAGCCACGGTTCCAGGGCTCGCCAGCAGCTTGCGGGAAAATCCGGCAATCAGTGCCTACTTAGCCGCTGACAGGAAACTTGATGATCTGGTGATTAAGGAAAGGGAAAGAATGTACCAAGAGGAGATAGGCATTCATGATGATGCCGCCGAAAAACTCGATGCCGCACATGCTGAAGCGCTGACGGAGAATAAGGCGCGTAACCAAGAGGCTCGGACGCGGAAACTGGAAGAGAACGCGACCAAGGCTGGCATGACAGTTGAAGATTACCGCAAGCATCTTCGGGCAGAGGACGAGAAGCGGAGGAGTGAGGCCCAAAATAACATTGAGCAGATGTGACCGAAGTCCGTTGCGGGCCGTTCCCGCTGCTTTTGGGTCTGCCAGAACCGGCATCTTGAATCAGTAATTGCATATGTACGGTGAGAAGCTTTAAAGAGAAAAGGGGCGAGAGCAGACATCAGAGAAAAGGCGCACAAAAAAGTTGAGCGCAAGTGGGGTGGGAGGGGCGCGGTAACGGCGGCGGGAATTTTGCACGCTCGCGCCCGGGGTTTAGACGAGAGAATAAAGAAAAAAAGGGAGGCCGAGAAGGAGGCGGAGGAAATGTGGTTGTGGAGGGAGGGGGAAGGCGCGAGAAAAGAGAAATAGAAAGCGCACCCAATATCGTATACGCCCACA
>JAKAKZ010000006.1 GCA_021824285.1 bacterium | reverse complement strand
TGGCGTCCAGTTCCTCGGGTTCAGAATCGATTTCCATGCGCAAGGCCGATGCGGCCTCGTCGATGGCGTCCACGGCCTTATCAGGCAGGAACCGGTCCTGAATGTAGCGAGCCGTCAGTTTCACGGCCGCCACAATGGCCGGGTCAGTGATGCGTACGCCATGATGCACTTCGTAGCGGTCCTTGATGCCGCGCAGGATGGCGATGGCGTCTTCCGAAGAAGGTTCAGCGACCATGACCGGCTGAAAGCGGCGCTCCAGGGCCGGGTCTTTTTCGATGTGCTTCTGGTATTCCCGGAGCGTCGTGGCGCCCACGGCCCGCAGCTCACCGCGGGCCAACGCCGGTTTGAGCATATTGGAGGCGTCGAGCGAGCCGCCGTCAGCGCTGCCGGCGCCGACGAGCGTATGCAGTTCGTCGATGAAAAGGATGATCTTGCCGGCGGACTGCTCGACCTCCTTAATGACGGCCTTCAGGCGCTCCTCGAACTCGCCCCGGAACTTCGAGCCAGCGACCATGGAGCCGATGTCGAGCGAGACCAGCTCCTTGTCCTTGAGTGACTCCGGCACGTCGCCCGCGACGATGCGCTGGGCCAGTCCTTCGGCGATGGCCGTCTTGCCGGTTCCGGCCTCGCCGATCAGCACCGGGTTATTCTTGGTCCGGCGCGTCAGGACCTGCATGACGCGGCGGATCTCCTGGTCGCGGCCGATCACCGGATCGAGTTTTTCCTGGCGGGCCAGCGCCGTAAGATTGCGTGAATATTTAGTCAATGCTTGATATTTGGCCTCCGGCTCCGGCGAGTCCACGCGCTGCGTGCCGCGGATCTCCACGAGCGTATGCAGGACCTGGTCGTGGGTGACTTTGTGGGCCTCGAGCAGCTTGGCGGCGGGGGAGTCCGCCTGCAGCAGGCCCAAAAGCAGATGTTCGGTGGAGATGTACTGGTCGCCGAACTTCGCGGCCTCCTTTTCTGCCTGGCGCAGTGCCTTGGCGAGCGCCGGATGCATCATGAGCTGCAGCACCTCGCTGTCCTGGTCTGTGGCCGCAAGACGTCCGATGGCCTCATCGGTCTCCCGCCGGACCTGCTCCAGATTCACTCCCATTTTCTTCAGGACGGATTCGACCACGCCGTCCGCCTGACCCAGCAGCGCGGCCAAGAGGTGCAGGGGATGGAATTCCGGATTTTGGGCCTCCAGGGCGATTTTTTGCGCCGCCTCCAGCGCCTCCCGTGATTTTGTCGTGAAATTATTGGGCAACATAGGTCATGTAAGGTCTGTTAGCACTCTCGACTAAAGAGTGCTAACTCATATTTTACTTAACGATACGCCGCTGTCAAGCGGGGTGGCGCCAGAGACTTTACTTCAGGTTGCCAGAAACCCGGATACTGCTAAAATTAGCTATATTATGCGGAAGACAATCCTTGGCGTGCCGATTGATTTCATGACCGTAATGGAAGCAAGGGACCGCCTGAAAAAGATGATTAGTGACGGCAGATTCCATTTGGTGACGACGCCAAATCCGGAAATGCTTGTTTTGGCTGCCAGAGATGCCCGTTTCCGCGACATTCTTTCCAGGGCCGACCTGGCAGTCTGCGACGGTAAGGGGTTGGCCTTGGCCGCCAGTTGGCGAGGCGTACGTAAGCCTGTGCGGCTTACTGGTGTGGATCTGGTGTCCGTCTTGGCGAACATCTGCGCGCAAGAAGGAAGGAGCCTTTACCTGTTGGGAGCTGCGGAAGGCGTAGCGGCCGCGGCCGCGGCCGCGCTGAAGCGCGAGTTTCCCGCTCTCGTCATCTCCGGCACCGACAGCGGCGGTCGGGTAAGTTTCGATGCGTCCGGACACCTTGTTATCGCCGCTAGTGGCCTGGAGCGCATTGCCGCTCGGCGGCCTGATGTCCTGCTCGTCGCTTTCGGTCACGGCGCACAGGAAAAATGGATTGCCGACAATATCCACGGATTGCCGTCCGTGCGCCTGGCCGTCGGCGTCGGCGGCACATTCGATTTTTTGGCCGGTAAGATCCGGCGTGCCCCATGGATTTTCCGGCGCTTGGGGCTCGAGTGGGCCTGGCGGCTCTGCCGTGAGCCCTGGCGCTGGCGCCGCATTTGGAACGCCGTGGCGGTATTTCCTTACTTGGTCCTGACCGAAAAACACTGATATGATTCACCAGACTATGAACCAATCTACCGAAGCGCGGGTCCCGCGCGTGCGCTTCGCGCCGTCGCCGACCGGCTACCTGCACATTGGCGGCCTTCGCACGGCCCTCTACAACGAGCTGTTTGCCCGACACCACGGGGGGATTTTCGTCTTGCGCATAGAAGATACCGATCGCACGCGCTACGTTGAGGGCGCGGTAGAGAACATCCTGCGGACCCTCAAATGGGCCGGACTCACTCCTGACGAGGGGCCATTTCTGGCGCCGGACGGATCCGTCCAGGAGCGCGGTGCATACGGACCGTACGTGCAGTCAGCGCGTACCGAGAAATACCGCCATTATGCCGAAGAACTGCTCGGAAAGACCGAAGAGGCGAGCGGCCAAAGCTACGCCTACCGCTGTTTCTGCACCCCGGAAGAGATTGAGTCGTTAAAGAAAGACAGGGCCTCGTCTGATGCGGCGCCGCTGCCCGGCCTCGTGCCACATGCCCGCAACTGCCGAGGCCTGACCGGAGAGGAGAGTGCGGCGCTGGCGGCCGAAAGCCCTTACGTGATTCGCCTTCGTGTGCCGGACCGCGTCGGACGCGTGGAGTTTACGGACAGCATTCGCGGTTTGGTGCGTTTCGATTACTCGTCCGTGGATGACCAGGTACTGCTCAAATCCGACGGTTTCCCCACGTATCATCTGGCGAACGTAGTCGATGACCACGAGATGGAGATTACCCAGGTCATACGCGGTGAAGAGTGGTTGCCCTCTACGCCCAAGCACTTATTGCTCTACCGCGCCCTGGGTTGGGAACCTCCGGCCTTTGCCCACCTGCCGTTGCTGCTAAATCCGGACCGCACAAAACTTTCGAAGAGGCAGGGTGACGTGGCGGTAGAGGATTACCGCGCCCAGGGCTATCTGCCGCAGGCCATGATTAATTTTGTGGCCCTGCTGGGCTGGAATCCCAGTGGAGACCGCGAAAAATACTCTAAGGACGAACTGGCTCGCGAATTCAGGCTCGAAAAGGTCAATAAGGCCGGTGCGGTCTTCAATCGCGAAAAACTCGACTGGTTGAATGGCGAATACATGAAGGAGATGCCCGACGAGGAGCTGACCGAGGTGGTCATCCCGTTCCTGCGGATTGACGGCGTGCTGACGGAGGTTGACGGAGGCATCAAGGCGGCCGATGGGTCGCCGGTGGACAGGGAAGCGCTGCGGCGGTCCGTGGCTCTCGAAAAGGGCCGGGCGAAGACCTTGAAAGATTTTGCGGCCACGACCGGCTACTTCTTTACGTCCAAAGTCGAGCTGTCGCGCGATATGATACCATGGAAGAAGTCCACGCCCGAGGTGGCCAAAGAGAGGCTTTACGGCCTGCGCGACCGCCTGGCCGGACTGTCGGAAAAATACTTTTCCGACCCCAAACTCTTGGAGGCCGAAATCATACCCTTCGTGGCCGAACGAGGCTGGACCAACGCCGATACGCTTTGGCCTTTCCGGGTCGCCCTATCCGGTCGCGAACGGTCGCCAAGCCCATTCGAAATCGCCTGGGCCATCGGCAAAAAACGCACCCTGGAACGGGTCGAAGCCGCCATCTCTCTACTTTAATGACTCAATGCCGCCGTACATTTCTGGCTCGTCGACTGGCCGCGCTATTTGTCGTCGGCACGCTATGCGTCGCCTCCTGGCCCGCGCATGCGGCTGCGGACACGCAAGCCTTGAGCGATATCCAGGACCAGATCAACAGCATTAACGGCGACGTCGCCCGGAAGAAGGCCAGCCTGGATGGGCTCAACCAGAAAATCGAACAGTATCGGAATCTGGTCATGCAGAAGAAGGCGGAAGGCGCGGACATCGAGGACCAGATCGCCCTCATGGACAACACCATCGCCAAAACTCAGCTTGACATCGACGTGGCGAGCGGTGAGGTCAGGTCCTTGGAACTTGAGATCCGCTCTCTGGACGAGCGGATGGCGATGCAGCTGCGCCAAGCGGACCGCGAACGCACGCTGATTGCGGCACTTCTGCGGAAGCTAGAGGCAGCCGGTTACCGCCGCTCGGCGCTGGAGATCGTGCTGTCCTATGATTCCTTCTCCGAATTCTTCAACGGTCTGCAGCGCATTGCGGAGCTGCAGGGCGGCGTGATGAGGGCGCTGGCACGCCTCAAGGAGGCCGCCGCGGCGCTGGCGGACGAGAAAGATTCACGCTCCAAGGCGCAGCAGGAAGTTGCCCAGCGAAAGCGTGATTTGGAAGTGGCCCGCGGCGATCTTGAGGACCAACGAACGCTCAAGCAATCCATCCTAATCGAGACCAAATCGTCGGAGCTCGAATATCGTTACCTGCTGGCCGATCTTAAGACCGAGCAGGCGCAGGCCGACCGGGACATCAACAACCTGGAAAAATCGCTGCGCGAGAAGACGGATATCGCTGATCGGCTGTCGCGCCAGGAAACGGTCCTGTCCTGGCCTGTCGACCCGGCTCGCGGCATCTCGACGTATTTCCATGACCCCAGCTACCCATTCCGGTACGTATTTGAGCATCCGGCCATCGACATCCGCTGTGGCCAAGGGACGCCGGTGCGCGCTGCGGCCGCTGGCATCGTCGGCCGCGCGAAGGACGCGGGCTACGGTTACAGCTACGTGATGATTCTGCACAGCGGCGACGTCTCTACCGTCTACGGTCATCTGTCGAGGATCACGGCTAAAGAGGACACGTTCGTCGAGCGGGGAGAGGTGATTGGATACTCGGGAGGCACCCCGGGCACGCCTGGCGCCGGCAAACTGACCACCGGACCGCACCTGCATTTCGAGACTCGCGTCAAGGGCTTTCCGGTCGATCCACTGGACTACCTGACGAAATTCTGACGCGCCAGAAGCGATCAAAGGCCGCACCTCAGGTGCGGTTTTTAGCTGTAAGCCTCACCGGGGGATAAGGCTGGTTGGTGTCGCACAATAAACCTTAGACGACACTTAACCCGCCATTAACCTAAACATCTAAAGCTGTAAAAACTGGCGCGAACTACCGTCTTCCAACTCCACAACTATCAATTCCACGATCACCGTGCCACCAGTTGCGGTAACGCCCTGAACTGAACCGAGCCTTTGGCCGTTGCTCGATCTCGGCTCGTATACAACTTAGCCATGTCCCTATACGGCTCCAGGAGATTTTTCGGAGTCCCCAAGTACCAGCGCCAGAGCTTTTCGAACCGGCTGTACGGAATCGGTCAGGATGGAACCATGAGCTCGTGGTTCTATATACAACCGCTGCCAATTGCCCTCGGAATCTTCTGGGCGGGCTGCGAGTCCAACCGTAAATTCAAGCAAGTGTGAGCCTGCTGCACAGAGCTGGCGCAAAGACCTTAGAAATTTGGCATAGCGCAAGGTACTAGTGTCGTACAATATTTCAGCAAATTAATCTTCAAATTCTGACCACAAAAAACATCTAACTAAAACCACTGCAAAAAAATAAAAAACCCCACGAGTACGTGGGGTCTGGATTTACTCTGGACGTTCGCCGAGCAGCTGCACCAGCCTGGCTCCGTCGACGGTCTCCTCGGCCAGCAGAGCCTCGGCCAGTGCCACTACCCTATCCCAGTGTTCCGTCAGGACGTTTTCCGTCCGGCCGAACGCCTGATCCAGGATGCGCCTGATCTCCTTGTCGATCAGATCCGCCGTGGCATCGGAGTAGTCGCGGCGTTCGTTCTCGAAAACGATGCCGTGCTCCTTTTCGCCGAAGGTGCGCTGACCGAGGTTCTCGGCCATGCCCCAATCGGTGACCATCCGCCGAGCGATAGCCGTCGCCCGCTCGATATCGTCCGAGGCGCCGGTAGTGAAGTCGCCGCTGGCGACCTTCTTCTCCGCCGCCCGTCCGCCGAACAGGCAGACCAGCTCGTCGAGCAGCTGATTGCGGCTCTTCAGGGGCCGGTCGCCCTGCGGCAAGATCTGGGTATGGCCCAGGGACGAGCCGCGCGGCACGACCGAGACCTTGTAGACCGGGTCGCAGTTCTTGGTGAACCAGGCCGTGACGGCGTGGCCCGCCTCATGGTAAGCGACGACGGACTTGATGCGCGGCGTGAGCAGCGAGCTCTTGCGTTCCGGTCCGGCGATGACCTTGTCACGCGCGTACTCCAGATCGGAACCGCTGATCGCCGGATGGCCAAGCTTGGCAGCATAGAGCGCCGCTTCGTTGAGCAGCATCTCGAGATCCGCACCGGTCATTCCGGCGGTGCCTCGGGCCAGAATTGTCAGATCAACGGTGTCGTCGAACTTCTTGTTCTTGGCGTGGACCTTGAGGATGGCCTCGCGGCCGCGGACGTCGGGCAGCGGCATGTAGACCCGCCGGTCGAACCGCCCGGCGCGCAAAAGCGCGCCGTCGAGTACCTCCGGCTGGTTGGTCGCCGCGAGCACGATGACTCCGCTGTTCTCCGCGAAGCCGTCCATCTCGACCAGAATCTGGTTGAGCGTCTGTTGACGTTCCTCGTGGCTGCCGCTCGACACGCCGCCGCGCTTGCGCCCGACGGCATCGATCTCATCGATGAAGATGATGGCCGGGGCGTGCCGGCGGGCCTCCGCGAACAGGTCGCGGACGCGCGAAGCGCCGACGCCGACAAACATCTCCACGAACTCGGAGGCGCTGCCGGAAATGAACGGGACTCCGGCCTCGCCGGCCACGGCCCGCGCCAGCAGCGTCTTGCCCGTACCGGGCGGTCCGGCCAAGAGCACGCCCTTGGGCACGCGGCCGCCCAGACGACCGAAATCCTTCGGGCGCTTGAGGAATGAGACAAGATCGCGTACCTCCTCGACCGCCTCGTCCACGCCGGCCACGTCGCTGAATCTGGTTGCGACGTTTTCGGCCATCTTGGACTTGGACTTGATCTGGGCGCTGGCGTTCCGCGATTGCGAGCCGATGCTGCTCATGAAGAACACGAGCACGATGGCCAGGACGACCCACGGCAGCATGCTGATGACCATCGGCATGAACTGCGAAGGCACCCGCTCTTCGAACGGGATGTGCCGCTCCACCAGGATCCGGATCAGTTCCGGTTTGGCGCTGTCGGCGATGGCCACGTACCTGACGTGCGACGCGCTCGTCGCGCCCGGCGTCAGGGTGACCGAATTCCCTTCGATGACCACGGATTTCACTTCACCGGTTTCGGCCAGTCGGACGATCTCACCGACGCCGACCTCGGTCTGCTCGTTCCGGTTGGCTTCCATGGTGGCGCGCCAGATGAGCAGAAACAATCCGGTCAGAAGCAGCCAGAGCAAAATCGTCTTTTTGGCTTGCATTGAGAACCTTCGTTGTAAAGGACAAAAACCACCTTAACAGATGGTCGAAACTTGGCAAGTTAGCCTTAAAATCAAGGCTTCGGCGGGGCGGCCGAGCTATCCCCCGCCGCAGTCCCCTCCTTATATTTGATGAAAATCCTCTCGTTGTAGCGCAGATCTATATATAGAAGGTCAGCAATCCGGTCCTTGACCTTGTCCTTGAGGACCAGGACCAAGTTGCTGCCCTGCTTGTCAAAAGGCAGAGCAGAAGTGAAGTAGGCGTCCCAACCGTCTGTCAGTGTGGCCTGCACCGATTCGCCGGCCTCGTCCACCTTGAACCAGCGCACCGGCCCGGCGATATCCGGCAGGCGCGAATAGGCCGTCATGACAAGTTCCATGATGGCCGGCGAAAAGACCTGTTTACCCGGCGTAGGATCGCCGGGGCGGGCCGTGTCATAGTGCGTGCCGTCCACGCACAATGGTAAAGGGTTGCGGTTCTTCCTTACCGAGCCGCCCGCAGCCTCCTTGGGCAGGACAATCTGCTCGGCGCCAAGCGACGGTGCCATGAGCCCGGCCATGTCTTCCGGCAGGTCCACGATATCCCGGACCTCCTTGTCGGTCAGGTCGCGCACCACGAATCCGGAGGCATCGAGCCCTAGGAAGCGGCTGCCCGAGATCATCACGGCCCGGACCTGCTTCTCCTTCACTTCCACGGTCAGGTTGCGAGGCAGGCGCGTCGTGACGGTCAGCGAATCCAGGAAAAAATTCCGGCGAATGGCGGATTCAAGCGCGGCTGAATCGAACAAGGGTACGTTAGTGCGCGGCAGGAAACCCAGAATCCGCTCGGCCAAGCTCTCATCGACCAGGGCACGGATCCGCTTCTCGGTCGCCGGCGAAGCGCCGCGCACGTCAATTTCGGTCACCCGCAGCGTGCCGCCCCAAGCGACGAACCAAAAAACCGTGCCGACGACCACGGCCGCGAGCGCCGCCAGAAAAACGGCCAGCACGGCACGTCGTGCCGGCGCGGGCTTGCGGGAAGAACGATGGTTAAAACCGCCGGCGTGGCCGTACTGGTTCCTGGCGAAATCCTTGAATTTTCGGCGCTGGGGGCGCGGCTGAAGTCCGAACATACCTTAACTTCTACGGGGTGCTTTGCGGCGGACGCGTGAAGTTTTCCTGGTAGCCGCTGCTTGCGCAGCGGTTTCATATATACGCTGGAGCGAGGCGCGGGTGCGGTGACGTTCCAGGCCCGCGGCGATCAGCTCATCCAACAGGCCCGCATACGGCAACCCGCTCGCCTCCCAAAGCCTAGGGAACATGCTGTGCCGCGTGAAGCCCGGGACGGTGTTGACTTCGTTCAGGTAGATATCGTTCGTCGCGCGCGCTACCAGGAAGTCGACGCGGGCCATGCCGGCGCAGTCCAAGGCCCGGAACGCGTTCCGCGCCATCTCGGCCATCTCGCGGCACGTTTCAGCGGGCAGATCGGCCGGAATCTCCATTGCTGATTTGCCGCTCAAGTATTTGGCGTCGTAATCGTAGAACTCGTTGGATGGGCGAATCTCGCCGAAGACCGAGACTCGAGCCCGGTCGTTGCCGAGCACGCCGCACTCAATTTCCCGCGCCTGAGGCACGGCGCGCTCCACGATGATGCGGCGGTCATAGCGCAATGCGTCAACAACGCCCGCGAGCAGTTCCCGGCGGTGATGGGCCTTGCTGATGCCGACCGACGAACCGAGATTTGCCGGTTTGACGAAGCACGGATAGCCGAGCGCCTCTTCAATCTCCGCGATGATGCGTGACCGCTCGCCAGTCCAATCCGCATCCGTAAAATGGCGATAGGCGACAAGCGGCAGGCCCGCCTGGGCCAAGACCATCTTCTGCGCGATCTTATCCATGCCGAGCGCCGAACCCAACACGCCGCTACCGGCATATGGCAAGCCAGTCAGCTCCAGGAGACCTTGCAGACAGCCGTCTTCCCCGCCGGTGCCGTGGATGAGCGGCAGGACGAAGTCGATCCTTTCCGCCTGACGTCCGTTGGGCAGGCTCAAGGCCACGGTACCGCCGTTCGGCAGCAGAGCACGGGGCCCACTGACCGGCGGACGGCCGTGCCGTGCGGCCGGCAAGAGTGCTGTTTCTACGGACCAGCGTCCTTCACGATCGACAAGGACGGGCAGAATTTCATAGCGCCTCGGGTTGAGCGCCGCGAGCACGGAAGCCGCGGTCTGCACGGAAACCTCATGCTCGCCTGATTGGCCGCCGTAGATTACCGCGACCCGGATTTTCCTGCGGCTATTGGGCATAAGCGTCAGGCGACCAGCACCCGAGGAAGCGTCGGGTTGATGCGAGTGACCACTTCATAATTTATGGTGCCGAGCTGACGCGCGACTTCCTCCGCCGCAATGCGTTCTTCTTTTTGTGGTCCGATGATGATGGCTTCATCCTCCGGCCGAACGCCAGGAATCTCCGTCACGTCCACGACGCACATGTTCATGCAGACGCGACCGAGGATCTTGGCCCGACGACCGCGAATCAGGACATGCCCGACCGATGACAGGCCGCGGTCCAGCCCGTCCCAGTAGCCAATCGGCATCACGGCCACATTGGAGCGGCGGGTCAGCTTCTCGGTCAATCCGTAACTCACCGGCGTTCCGGCCGGCAGCGCCTTGACCTGCGCCACGAGCGTCTTCCAGACGAGCGCGGTGCGCAATTCCAGGGAACGGCCGGAAGACCGCGCCGAGACTTTCGTTTCCGCCGACGGCCAAAGCCCATAAAGAGCGATCCCCGTCCGCACGGCATCGAAATGCGTTTCCGGAAAAAGTATGGCCGCCGCACTGCAGGCGGTGTGCTTCACGGCGACCGGACGGCCGCTGGACTCGATGACCGCCACCGCTTTCAGGTAGCGGCGCAGCTGGCCGCGGGCGTAGGACGAATCCGTGGTGTCTTCGATATTGGCGAAGTGCGTCGAAGCGCCTTCCACGATGACGTGCGGATTGCGCCGCAGGATCCTCAAGAGCGCCGGCAGGTCGTCCTCCAGTATCCCCTGCCGCGACGTTCCGGTTTCGATTTTCAGGTGGACATGCGCCGGATGGCGGGCGGTGGCCAAGACAGCCAGCTGCCGAGCCGTTTCTGGATTGTAAACGGTGAGACGGAAGCCGGACCGGACGGCAGCCTTCAGGTTTTCGTGGAGCGTGTAGCCCAATATCAGGACTGGTTCGGCCGCCGCAGCCGACCGCACGGCCTGCGCTTCCGCCAAAGAGTCGACCGCAAACCAGTCCGCTCGGCCGCGCAGGGCCCGGACCGTCTCCGCCGTGCCGTGGCCGTAGGCGTTGGATTTGACCACGCAAATGAGCCGGCTGTTCGGTGCCGAACGTTTCAAAGCCGCCGCATTGGCGCGGAGCGCGCCGCGGGAAACTTCGATCCAGGTCTTGGTCCCCTGGGGTCGGGCCATAGGCGGTTTCAGGCCGGACGGATATGCGTCTTGCCGCCCATGTAGGGCGCTAAGACCGCCGGAATCTCGATGGAACCGTCGGCCTGCTGGAAATTCTCGATGATGGCGATGATGATGCGGCCGATGGCGAAGGCCGTGCCGTTCAACGTGTGCACGAACTCCATCCGTCCGTCATCGCGCCGCACCCGGATGTTCAGGCGGCGCGACTGGTAATCCGTGCAGGTAGAAGTCGAATGCGTTTCGCGGTAGGTCTTCTGCGACGGAATCCAGGTCTCCAAGTCGTATTTCCGAGCCGCCGGATCGCCGAGATCGCCGGAACAGATACCGAGCACGTGGTGCGGCAGGCCCAGGCCCTGCAGCAGCTTCTCTTCCAGCGCCAATAGCTTGAGATGCTCGTCGTCGGACTTCTCCGGCACGGTGAAGGAGAACATCTCCAGCTTGTCGAACTGGTGCACGCGCAGGATGCCCCGCGTGTCCTTGCCGTAGGAGCCGGCCTCACGGCGGAAGCAGGTCGAGAAACCCACATAGCGGCGCGGCAGCTCGGCCTCGCGGAACGTCTCGTCCATGTGCATCGGACCGATGGACTGCTCGGAGGTGCCGACGAGATAGAGATTGTCTTCCTGCAGACGGTAAATCTCATCGCGGCCGCGATCCAGGTATCCCATCGCCGCCATCGCGCGTTCACCCACCATCACCGGCGGCACTACCGGCGTAAAACCCTCGGCCGCCAGCAGATGCAGCGCGTACTGAACTAAGGCAAACTCCAGCATGGCCCCATCGCCCTTGAGGTAGCCGAAACGGGCGCCTGAGACCTTGGCGGCCCGCTCCGTGTCGATGATGTCGAGCGCCTCGCCAAGCGTCATGTAATCCTTCGGTTCGAAACCGAACTTGGTCGGTTCCTTGAAGCTACGGATCACGTAGTTGAAAGTATCGTCCTTGCCGATCTTCACGTCGGGACGCGGCAGGTTCGGTATGAGCCGCAGGGCCTTGTCGAGCGCCGCCTCGGCGGCCTGCAGCTCTGACTCGAGTGCCTTCATCTTTTCCTTTGACTCCTTCACGACGGCGATCTTAGCCTGGCGTGCCGCCGCATCTTTCTCCTTGGAGATCTCGTCGGAGGCGCGGTTCTGGTCCGCCTTCAGTTTTTCCGATTCGCCGATCAGCCGACGGCGTTCGGAGTCCAGTTTCAGGATGGCGTCGATGTCCACGTCCACATTCTTGGCGGCCGCTCCCTGGCGCACGCCGTTCGGATTTTCCCGCACGAGTTTGATGTCGATCATAAGCAAAAATATGCGCACTCTGCGCTCCTTTATCATGCCACGGCGAGTGGCTTGCGGCAAGCATTGCCGCTGAAGGAGTTGGGAGTTTACGGTTTAGCGCTAAATGTTTATAAAAAATTGCGCTGTTGAGCGCAATTTAGGACGAATAACTCCCAACTTTTCCCGCCATCTCAGACTAAAGATAGGAGGCGGGGCAGCTCTAAACTTTCAGCATCTCGATGACGGTCGGCAGTATCTCCCGCAACGCGGCCCTACGATGGTTTACCGCCTCATGCTCCTCGTGTGTCAGATCCGCGAACAACTTCCCGTAACGGTCCACGATGAGCAGCGAACGGTAGGGATAGCCGGATTGGATTTTGGCTCGATCATATGACATCGCGATCCGTCCGGCGATGGAACGGTCGACGGTCAGGCTTTCGCCATCGGGCATCGTGAACGCCAGGACCGTGCGCAGCCGAGCCGACCGGCCGTCAGCCGGCACGTCGGCCAAACTGACGATGACCTTCTCGGCCAAATCGAAATCCGACGCCTGTTCGCCGGCCCAGCGGTGCGAATAGACGCCCGGCGCGCCGTCCAAGGCATCTATCTCCAGTCCCCCATCGTCAGCGAGGCACGGCAGTCCGCTCGCCGCGGCGTAGGTGCGGGCCTTAAGCAGGGCGTTCTCCTCGAAAGTCGTCCCGGTCTCCTCAATGGCCGAGAGTCCGACATCGCGAAGCGAGACGACTTCGATGCCGGTTCCGGCCAGCAGCTCCACGAGCTCGCGAGCCTTGCCGGGATTGGCTGTACCGACCAATATTTTCATTTTTTTCAGCCTTTCTTGTCCGCCTCCGGCGGCAGAGGGCGTAAAGTCGGGAAAAGGATCACTTCCTTGAGATTGTGCGAATCGGTCAGGATGGCAGTCAGGCGATCGATGCCCATGCCGAAACCAGCCGTGGGAGGCAGGCCGACGGACAGCGCCTCGACGTAGTCCTCGTCCATGTGCTGGGCCTCCTCATCGCCCTTTTCGCGCAACCGCTCCTGCTCTTCGAAGCGCTGACGCTGGTCGATCGGATCGTTCAGCTCCGAAAAGGCATTGATCAGTTCCGTGCCTTCAGCGAGCACCAGCTGGAACCGCTCCACGTAACGCTGGTCGCCGCGCTTCTTCTTGGCGAGCGGCGACAGCTCCACCGGCTGGTCGATGATAAAGGTGGGGTTCACAATCCGCGGGCGGACGAACTTCTTGTAAAGATTGTCGAAAATGGCGCCACGGTCGTCCTTGTCCTCAACAGCTACGCCGCAAGCGGCCGCCGCCTTGGCCAACGAATGGCGGTCCGGATACTTCTCGATGTCGAAATCGCCGTACTCCAAGAGCGCATCGCGGAAACTGAGTCGCGGGTAGGGTGCCGCAAAATCGACCGTCTTGCCGGCATAAGTCACCTGCGTATTGCCGCCCGTCACCTTGCCGACGATCTCCGGCAGCAGGCGCTCGGTCAGGGCCATCAGGTCGTTGTAGTCGGCATAAGCCTGGTAGAACTCGATCTGCGTGAATTCCGGATTATGGGCGTGGTCGATGCCCTCGTTGCGGAAACAGCGGGCGATCTCAAAAACGCGCTCGAAGCCGCCCACGACCAGACGCTTGAGATAAAGCTCCGGGGCGATCCGCAGGTAGAGATCGATGTCCAGGGCATTATGGTGCGTGATGAACGGGCGGGCGGTCGCGCCGCCGGCGATGGGCTGCAGGATCGGCGTCTCCACTTCCATGAAACCCTCACGGTGGAAAAAATCTCTGATGGTCTGCACGATAAGCGACCGCTTGCGGAAAATGCCGCGGACCTCCGGGCTGGCGATGAGGTCCAGGTAGCGCTTGCGGTAGCGGATCTCCACGTCCGTGAGGCCGTGCCATTTGTCCGGCAACGGCGCCAGCGCCTTGGTGAGGACCGTCAAATCGCGTGCCTCCAACGACTTCTCGCCGCGGCGCGTGACGAAGGCCGCACCCGTGATCTGCAGGAAATCCCCGAGATTGACGCGATTCTCGAAAAACGCGAACTTGGCCGCGCCGAGCACGTCAGACTTGAGATGCAGCTGGATCTTGCCGGATTCGTCCTCCAAGTCGGCGAAGGCCGCGCCACCGTGGCCGCGGACGGCCCGAATGCGGCCGGCGACCGTGACCGGTTCCTGGGAGGCCACCAGCGCCTCAAACTCCGCAAGCAGCCGGCTGATCTTGTGGGTGCGGGCGCTCGCCGACGGATATGGATCGATGCCGTCGGCGATGAGCGCGTTAAGCCGTTCCAGACGTACGGCCGACTCCTCGATGGGATTTTCTGATTGCATATTAATTCAACCGATTTTCCTGATTTCGTACCGTATGGTGCCCGACGGGGCGGCCACTTCGGCGCTCTCGCCGACCTTCTTTCCCAGGAGGGCCCGGCCCAGGGGCGATTCATTGGAGATCAGGCCCTGCAAAGGGTTCGCCTCATGCGAACCGACGACCCGGAAGACCTTTTCCTTGCCGCCGACCGCCACCGTCACGCTGGCCCCGAGCGTCACCATGTCGCCGGCGGCCGCCTCGATGATGACCGCGCGCTTCAGCGCATCGGAGAGCTCCAGGATGCGGCTTTCCACGCTGGCCAGCTCGTCCTTGGCCTCCTGATAGTCGGCGTTTTCGCGCAGGTCGCCCAAGTCCTTGGCCTTTTCGATGCGTTCAGACATCTCCAGGCGTTTAGCCGTCTTGAGATAGGCCAGTTCATCTTCCATTTTCTTCATTCCTTCGGCGGAAACGTAGAACGGTCCGGACATAGCGGTGCGCCCTATCGGGCAAAACTATCAATCCCGCGCGGTCCGCGCGGTGTCGTCGGCTTCGGTTTTGACCGCTTAAATATAGGAAAAAACCATTAGCCGGTCAAGGCGGAATTCGCCCGGGCAAGGTTCGGCCGTCATTCGACCAGCCGATCGACCGTCGCCGTAATCTGCGTCGGCACCGGTACTGTCGGTCGGTACGGCACATAAGGCTTCGACTTGTCGCGGAAATACCAGCCGTATATGCGTTTGGCTATCGGTGCAGCCACCGACGATCCTTCCCCTCCTTCCTCCACCAGGACCGTCACGGTGAGCTGCGGTTTGTCGTATGGCGCGAATGAGGTGAACCAGGCGTGCGTTGACTTGTCCGAACTCCATTGGGCCGTACCGGTCTTCGCGGCCACGGCCACCGGCAGGTCTCCGAGCGAGCGGGCACTGCCGGCCGTGACCGTCTGCCGCATGCCGCGCCGCACTGCCTCGATCGACGGGGCGCTGACCACCTGGCTCCGTAAGACGGTCGGGTGGATCTCCTGACGCGAGCCGTCGGCCGCGATGTCCACGCTGACCAGATGCGGCTCATAGAGCGTGCCGCCGTTCGCGAAGACCGTGGTCATCGCCGCGATCTGCAGTGGCGTCACCAGCACGTCACCCTGTCCGATCGCCACATGATAGGTGTCGCCGATGTACCAGACCTCGTGACGAGTCTGCTCTTTCCATTCGGGCGTCGGCAGAAAACCGCCCTGTTCGCCGGGCAGATCGATGCCGAGAGGCATACCGAAACCGAAACGCGCAGCGTAAGACGCGATCCTCCATGGGCCCAAGCCCGGTTGGCGGTCATAGCCGCCGCCCACAGTATAGAAGTAGGTGTTCACCGACTCGGCGATGGCCTTGGCCAGATCGGTCGGCCCATGGCCGCCGGCTTTCCAGTCAGGAAAGAACCATTGCCCGACCTTCAGTCCGCCCGTGGACATGAAAGTGGTGCTCGGCGTGACTATCTTCTCCTCCAGGGCGGCTGCGCCGATCACCGGCTTGAAGGTCGAACCGGCCGGCAAGGAGCCGGCGATGGCCCGCATGAACAGCGGTTTATCCTTGTCGCTGATCAGTTCGGAATAGGCCGACGCGCCGATACCTTGGGCGAATAGCTCGTTGGAGAACGACGGCCAGCTGACGAGGGCCCGGACTTCGCCGGTGCGTGGGTCCAGCACCACGACGCTGCCGCGGCTCTTGTGGGTCAGCTTCAGCTCGTCACGCAGGGCCGCTTCGGCCTCCCGCTGCAGATCCAGATCTAAAGCGAGCACCAGGCTAGTCCCCTTCGTCCCGCGATTCTCGGAAACCGTGCGCTTGCGTCGGCCGACGGCATCGACCTCCACCCGCCGTTCCCCAGGACTGCCGCGCAGAGCCGACTCATAAAAACGTTCCAAGCCCATTTTACCGATCAGATCAGTCGGCGCGTACTGGCTGTCCGCCGCGCGGTCCAGGTCGGCCTGCGTGACGCGCGACTCGTAGCCGAGCACGTGCGCCAAGGACGGCACAGAGTCGGCAAGCGGATATTCGCGGCGGGTGCCGATATCCAGGCCAAGCGCCGGCGTCCGCGAGGCTTCCACGGAAACCAGAACCGCCTCATCGTGCGGAATGTCGTCAGCGATCACGACCGGATCCTGCCGATTGACGCCGTATTCGGCGATGGCCTTTTCGATATCCATCGGCTTCTGGCCCAAAAGCGACGCCACCCGCGCCAAAGTCTCGCGCCGCATCTGCGGGTCCCGCGGCAAGTCGGCCGGCACCACTGTCGCGCTGAAGCTGGGTACGTTGGAGACCAGCGGCCGGCCGGCACTGTCGTAGATGATGCCGCGCTCGACCGGAACGCGCTCCGTCCGCAGGCGATTGCTTTCGGCCTTCCGCGACAGGTCGCCGCCCTGCGACAGCTGCAGTTGGCCCGTGCGTACGACGACCGCGAGCAAGGGCGCAAGTACGGCCAGCAGCATGATGTGCAGGCGGGCCGGACGCACCGCCGCCCCGAGGTATTCCGCCGCGGATGGATCGCCAAACTGCTCCTCCTCCGGCGACGCCTCGAACGGCGCGTCCTTCTCCGTGCGCCGCACCGTCAAGTTCCGATTATCCTCAAACCGCGGGAACAGCTCGCCGAATCCGCGGTCATCAGGCAAATGGGCCATATCAGCGCAGCACCAGGAATGAAGAGACGAGCGAACGGTGGACTTTGCGCGCCACGACCTGCCAGAGAGCCGCGAGCGCCGTCTGGGTCAGGAGCGCCAGACCGAACAGCCAGAAGCCGCCCGCCGGCCAGAAATGCGGATGACCGCTCTCCAGAAGATCGGATGCCGAACGAACCGCCGTGGCGGTGAGATTGAAGACCGCAAAGGCGATGACATTGATGCCGACAAGCGACGGCAGGGAGATATGGGTCAGCACGCGCGTGGTCAGCGGCGTCAGCACGGCCACTACCGCAAGCATCCCCAGGGTGCCGCAACCCGGCGGCCAAGGCATCAGCAGGTCGAGCACGAGACCGGCCGCCAAGGCCGCCGACCATGCCAGTCCGATGCGGAATGAAGTCACGAGATTCGTGACGGCAATCAGGCTGAAACGCAGCATCGGCATGGGCCAAGGGAGAATCGCCAAGGCTGCCGCCTCCAGGACGGCCAAACCAGCCACGCCGCAGACCATGAAAAATCGCTTCAGCATACTCACTCCGTGGCTGCCCGCATTTCTGGCGCCGGCACGACCACCTGAACGACGCTGGGATGGCGGCCCAGAGAAAACGGCTTGATCACCGCCGACTGGAACGAGGCTTGAACGCTCTTCTCGATCTTCTCCACGGAACCGACGGCAAATCCGCGACGGATGCCCGGTTCCAGTCCGGAAGTGACAATCACGTCGCCGACCGTGAGCGGCACGGATTGCGGGATGAGCGAAACGCCGACGCTCAACCCGCGGTCTCCTTCCAGCACGCCGATGGTCTCGGTCAAGTCGCCAGCAGACACCGCGAGACGGCTGCGGGAGTCGGTGATGAGCAGCACAACCGCCGAATAGCGGCTGACGCTGCGCAGCCGTCCGACCAGCACGCCGTCGCCGATGATAACGGCCTGGCCGGCGGCCAAACCGTCTTCCGAACCGCGGTCGATACGCAGGGCGGCCAAAGAGGCGTCATCCGATTCAGAAATCACTCGGGCCGCCACGAGAGCATCCGGATGCTTTTCACGGTAACCCAAAGCGGCCCGCAGTTCCGCGTTTTCTGCCGACAGCCGGCGGATGTCGGCAACCGCCGACAGCATTTTCTCGTCAGCCTCGTCCGGCGTTGGACTCGCATCCCACCAGTTGCCTAACGCCGTTGCCGGAGCGTGCAGCACGCCGGCCGCGGCGCGCAGGCCGCGGGAAAAGACGCCGAAAATACGTCCGCTGAAGATCAGCAGAAGCACCGCCGCTGCGGCAGCGGCGATCCAGAGCGGACTACGCAAGGTATTGGATAGGCTGCTGCGCATATAAACAAGAGACCGCCGCCCCGGACGCAAGTGCGGGACGGCGGCCGGTCTCCTCGAAAAAGTCCGGGTTAGGCTCAGGCCGGAATCCTACGACGCTCGCGCGCGTTCTCCACCGAAGACGGCAGCGCGATGGTATCAAGCAGGTCCGGCGCATCAAGCAAGAGGCCCGTGCCGCGCACCACGCAGGTCAGGGCGTCATCGGCCACCCGCACCGGAATCTCGGCCGCCTCGGAAATCACCTTATCGAGGCCGGCGAGCGTGGAGCCGCCGCCGGTCATGACGATGCCTCGCTCGTAGATGTCGGCCACCAATTCCGGCGGTGTCAGCTCGAGCGTGGCCTTCACGTTATCCACGATGGCTTTGACGGATTTGGAGAGCGCCTCCCGGATTTGGCCGTCGGTCACCATGATCTCACGCGGCAGACCGGAGATCATGTCGCGGCCGCGCATCTCCATCTGCAGCGGCGCCGCCGGCTCCGCCGCCGTCCCGATGCGCATCTTGATCTGTTCCGCGACTTTTTCGCCAAGCAGCAGGTTGAACCGTTCGCGGGCAAACTGCACGATATTGCGGTTAAACTCGTCGCCGGCGATGGGCAGGGACTTCCAGGTGACTACGCCTGAAAGGGAGATGACCGCGATTTCCGTTGTCCCGCCGCCGATATCGATGATCATGTTGCCGACCGGTTCCGTGATGGGCAGACGCGCTCCGATGGCCGCGGCCATCGGTTCCTCGACCAGATAGACCTCGCGCGCGCCGGCATTCATGGCCGCGTCCTCCACGGCCTTGCGTTCCACTTCAGTCAGGTCGAGCGGCACGCCGATGATCACGCGCGGTCGCGGCAAGAGCGCGAAGCCATCCTTATGGGCCTTCTCAATGAAATAGCGCAGCATCTTTTCCGTGACTTCGAAATCGGAGATGATTCCGGCCACGAGCGGCCGCACGGTGGCGATGTAGTTCGGCGTCTTGCCGATCATGTCCTTGGCCGCATGGCCGACCGCCAGGATCTGGCCGGAACGCGTGTTGATCGACACGACCGAAGGCTCGTTGATGATGATGCCCTTATCGCGGCAGAACACCAAAGTGTTGGCCGTGCCGAGGTCAATGCCTAAATCCCGCGTAAATTTTCCCATGATCCTCTTGAACATCTCTTTTGTTCAACGCGCATTAAGGAGATGCGCTGACGGTGGCAGTATAACCATGACGTCTTTATGGCGCAAGTCTGCTGGGTAAAGCCAAAAAAATACCGACGCTTAAGGCCAGTCTGGAGCTGCGGGCGGCAAAGTTTAAACGTGCGGAAGACCGCAGCCGCCGCTTCGCTGTCGCAGGTACTGGGCAACGAGATACTGCTTTGCGGCGTCAGCCTAATGCAGGTCCATGTCGCGGTCAACCGGACGCGCGCGCGAGGGGCTCCGCGCGCTGCGGGAAGTGGCGGAGATGAAAAAAAATTCAGCGGCCGTCACCATGAGAGCAAGAAGCATCCCGTTCCACCAGTTGAGCAGGGCGCGGCTCTCCAGGAACAGGGCGAGTACCGCGACAACGGCGAGCAGCGCGGCCTGCCGGAACGAGACCATGACCTGATGCGACAGCCGGAAAGTCTTCCGCAAAACGAAAATCCTGGCAAGAAAGCCCAGCACCGCGAAGGTACCGGTCAGCGCGACCAGGAACGCCAAGTACAGGATGACGACGACCGGTGCCGGCGCATCCGCCGGATCGACCTGCGTGACGATGACGGCGATCGCGGCCCAGGCCGCGGCCGTCCCGGCGCTCATCATGGTGAGATATTGACGGAGAGTCATTTGGTGAAAGCTCGGAGCTTAGCGCTTTGGGCTTACGGCTTATCTCAATAAGTCCTTATCCTTCGGACCGCCGGAAATCCAAGCCGCCGGTTCACGGCCGTAACCAGCTCCGCCTGGCGATCGCTGATGACCTTGCCCAGAAGCGGTCGGCGGCAAGCCAGGGTCAGCACGCCGTCCCGAAACGAGCGAGGACGGAATGCGCCGGGCATGAGCAGGATGGAGCCCAGGGCTTCCGCCGCGGCCCGCGACACCAAGGCGCCGCGGACATGCCGCTCCACATCATCCTTTTTCACGGTCTTGGGCAGAAGTTCGCAAATCGGCTGCATAGGGGCTATTCGCGGAATTCGCAAATATTGGCGAAATCGCAGAACCGGCAGTGCATCCCGGGCTTGGGGGCGAAATCCCCTCCTTTAATGCGCCCGATCTGGTCCTCCAGCTCCTGATCGAATTTGGTGAGATCCTTGTCCGTACCCAAGAAGCTTACCCGAGAACCGTCTTCCAGGTAATGATAGGTCAATCGCACCGGCTTGAGGCCGAACAGGCGGGCGACCGCCGCCTGGTACAGGAGCAGCTGCCGCTTGTCTTCGGGCCGCAGCTCGCCATCCTCCTTGGGCGTGCCGGTCTTGTAGTCCAGGATCTCGACCTGGTCCTTGTCCGGACCGTCCGGCAGCCGGTCGATACGGTCAATCTTGCCGCGGATGGAATGCGCACCGACTTTCAGCGTGAAATCCTTTTCCAGATAAAGCGGGTCGGGCCGTTCCTGCTCGGCCTGCGCGTAAAACCGTTCGAGAAGTTCGCGGCCCTTCTTGCGGTAGGACTCCTTGGTCGGCTTGTCGGGATACCAATCGTCCTGCCAGGCGGCGGCATACATCTCCAGGAGCTCGTCGCGCGAGACCGGCAGCTGACCGGCGCCGGCCGGCGCGGCCTCCGGCCCGCCGAAGAGCGAACCCTGCGCCGCGGCGCGGCGCTGGGACAGCTCCTTGAGAAATTTTTCCAATGTGGCGTGGATGGTCTTGCCGAAGCTCAACTGCGGCTTGCCGAAGACCGGGATGCGGATGACGTGGGCGAACTTGTACTGCAACGGGCATTTGTCGTAGGCCGCGAGCTGAGTGAAGCTGACGTAGGGCGGCAGTTCGTAGTCCGGACGCTTGGCGACCGGCGCGGCAGCGAGCGGCGCGAGTGCCACTTCCGGCGCGACCGCTCCCGCCGGCTTCTCGAAGCCCAGCTCCAGGATGAAGCGCGACAGCTTCTTCTTGGTCTTGCCGCCGTAATCGTCGGCGGAAGTGAAGTAAAGCCCCTCCTTGGCGCGGGTCATGGCCACGTACATCAGCCGGCGTTCCTCCTCGAGATGCACGTCCCCCTCCGGCACGATCTCCTTGGTCAACGCGTCCGGCAAGTCGATGCCGCCGCCCCGCGCCACGGTCGGAAACCGCTTGTCCACCATGTTGACCACGAAGACGAACGGGAACTCCAGACCTTTGGCCGCATGTACGGTCATGATGCGCACCATGTCCGGACCGGATTCGGCGTCGAAAGACAGCCCGCCTTCCTCGCCTGATTCTCGCTCCAGGGCAAACTCCTCCATGAAGTGACGCAGGGTCGGTTCCTCGTGGCCGAGCTCGAAGCGGCGGATGCGCTCCAGGAGCTGTTTCAGGTACGAAACCTGCTCGCGCGCATCCTGCGAATCGTCGTGGGTGAATTCCTCCATGTAGCCAGAGTCATAGAGAAACTTCACGAGGAGCTCGCTGACGCTTCGGTCGCGGGCCAGCTGCGTGTGTGCCTCGACCTGCGCCAACAGGCGGTCGAGCTGGCCGCGGGTGGCGGCGGAAAGCCCCGGTAAGACAGCGTGCCGCCGCGACACTTCGTAGATGGATTCGGCTTTCTTGGCCGCCTCATGCGCCAGGGCGACAAGGTCGCTTCCCTCGATGCGATATGGCGGCGAAGACAGCAGGCGGTACATGGCGCTGCTCTCGTGGCGATCATCAAGCAGGCGGAACCAGGCCAGGCAATCCATGACCACCGGCTTGGCGTACAGTCCCTTAAGCGCCAGAAACTGAAACGGGATGCCGCGCCGCTGAAACTCGCGGCTGAAATCGTCGGCTCCTGAATTGGAGCGCACCAAGACGCAAAAATCGCTCCAATTACGATCCTTGGCCGCCGCCTTCAGTTCTTCGATCTTGTCGGCAACGCCTCTAGCCTCCTGCTCCAGCGTCATGAAATGCAGGTGCTTGATCTCCCCCGTCCCGCCGTTCTCGGCCACGAGGCGCTTCGAGATGACCGCCGCGCCGCCGCCCGCGGCCGCAAGCTTCGCCTCCAGGCGGTTCGGGTTGTTGCGCTGGATGAAGGCATAGGAGAGGTCGAGGATGTTCTGGCGCGAACGGTAGTTGCGCGTCAGCACGATCTCGCGGGCCGTCGGGAAGTCGTTCTTGAACTGCAGGATATTGGCCACCGAGGCGCCGCGGAACTTGTAGATGGATTGGTCGTCGTCGCCCACCACGACCAGATTGCCGTCCGGCGGGACGAGCAGCTTGAGCAGCTCGTACTGCGCCCAATTGGTGTCCTGGAACTCGTCCACCACCACGTACTTGAATTGCTTGCGGTATTTTTCCAGGATGCGCGGCCGTGTGCGCAAAAGCCGCAGCACGGCGACGAGCAGGTCACCGAGGTCAAGCACTCCCTCGTCCAAGAGCAGGCGCTGATAGGCATGATATGCGTTCGCCAGTTCGGTGAGGCGACTCGATTCCTCCGCCGCCTGGGCCTGGTCCTTGTCGAGCGCCGCCTCTTTGGCGTGCGCCAGATACTCCTCCGGCGAGACCGCCTCGTCTTTGGCGCGGCTGAAGTGCTGCAGGAGCGCGTGCACGAATTTGGTCGGATTGCCGAGCGGCCGATAATAGTCGAGCGCGAACCGGTCGAAATTCTTACGGACCAGCAGATACGCATCCGTACCCCCCAGCAGCCGGAACTCCGTGGGCAGGCCGATGTCGAGCGCGTGCTCGGCGAGGAGACGCTGGCAGAAAGCGTGGAAAGTCGAGACCCACAGGTCCACGTAACCGAGCGGCAGCAGCGTTTCCACGCGTTCAGTCATTTCACCGGCCGCCTTATCGGTGAAAGTAAGCGCCAGAATCTCGTCGGATTTGGCCCGGCCGCTCGTGATGAGCCAGGCGATGCGGCGCGTGATGACCGTGGTCTTGCCTGTGCCGGCTCCGGCAACGATCAAGAGCGGCCCCTGCCCATGCAGGACCGCGCGGTGCTGTGCCTCATTGAGGCCAGCGAATAGCGGGTTTTCCGCCTCGGCGGCGTTTTGCGCCTTATTCGGCTCGGCGGCTGACTTGGATTTGGGCGGCACAGGATTGACAGGCGGCCGAAAAAATGCTAATCTGCCTTGTTCCGTAGTTGGCCCGTCCTTCTTCGGAATGATACAGAAAACTGGCTCTTTCAGAAAGGAAACACATGGCTTTGAACATCCTCGTCGTCGACGACGAGCACTCGTTGCGCCTCGTCATCGAGCGCGTGCTGAAGATGTCCCTGACCGACGTGACGGTCTGCACGGCCGATGGGCCGACCGCCGCCCTGCACCTCGTCGCGCACGGTGGTTTCGAACCCGACCTGGTGCTCACCGACCTGCAGATGCCGCCCGACGCCCTCGACGGCATCGGCCTGGCCCTGCGGCTGCGCGACCACGGCTTCAAGAAGCCGATCGTGCTGATGACCGGCAAGGCGTTCGACGGTTCCGAGAACCTGCGGGACATCAACGAGGTCATCAAGAAGCCCTTCGACATCGACCACCTCGTGTCCACGATCCGGAAGCACCTTACCGGCTGAATCCGGACCCCGAAAGACTTGCGCCCCCGCGGATTCCGCGGGGGCGTTTCTATTGCGGCACAATATGGAAAACCCCGCCGGCGACGGCGGGGTTTCGACGTATGTCTGCAGCGTCACCGGGCCTCGGGCAGGGGGCGCAACGGCAAGCGGCCGTGACGGAAGTAGCGCCTGACTTCGCGGTCCGTGAGCAGGAGCACGTTGATGTTGCGCTCCTGACGCAGGCGGATGATCTTGCCCAACGTGCGCCGATAGGACTTCTTGACCGGCCGCCCAACTCCGGGAAGAGGCCTGGTCGAACCCTTGACCTCCAGCCCGTGGATGACCTCCCGACGACCGTTGGGCCAGCTCCAGATGTAGGCGGCCCGATCCAGGATGAAATCCGGGACGTACAGTATCGAGGGTGCTCGTCCGTCTTCCCGTCTAAGCAGGATGGGCACGTCGGGCGTGAAGGGTATGTCCATGAATATGAGCAGTCGGGCCAACAGCGCTTCGCCTTCGGAGACGTACTGCACTCCGTCGATGCGCCACCGGCGCCGGCGCGTCCTCGCGCCGACAGCCGCGGATTCCATCTGAATCCCGTCCCAATCTGCCTGGTCGCTAAGCGACATGAGACAGCTCCGATCCGACCTCACCGAGGCCGATGGAAAGAACGATCCGAGCCTGACATGCGCGGCGGCAGCGGTCAAGGCGGCCCTTTCTATCTGGCGGCATTCCGGCGGCTGGTGAGCGGCCGCGCGGCGGCCAAAGAAAAAACGCCCCCAAGTAGGAGCGCTATGGCACGAACGGTCGGAGCGGCAACGGATTGCCGGAATCGTGGAACCGACGGATGACCGGATTCCGCAAAAGCAGCACGCGAACCCGCCGCTGGGCGAACAGGAGGCTGACCTTCTGGGTCTTTCCCTTCTTGCCCTTGGCCTCAAGACCGTGGACCAGGATTTCGCCGTCATTGTCGGACCAGACGTAGGCCCGTCCGTTGAAGATGAAGTCCGGAACGAACGGGACCGTCGCCCCGCCGCGCGTCGGCATGACGATGCCGAAGGAAACGTTCGGCGTGAACTGAATCCCCTGCTGCAGCAGCATCTCGGCGAGCATCGCCTCCTCTTCGGTGGCGTACTGGTAACCGTCCACGACCAGCGACTTCTTGCGGAGGCTGCCGACGACGTTGGTGCTCACGAAGCTAATGCCCTGCCAGTCCGCTTCGTCGCGAAGCGCCATGACCGACTCCCGCGCATTCTCGCGCCGCTCAAAGGTGCTTCAGTGAGCCTGCCATACGATACCGCGTGGGTCAACTGCGGCAGAGTTCACATTTCCAGTTTACCTTGGGCGAACCTGTTTTTTTTCCTCGAACACCCGCACGGTGCCGAAAACTCCGTCATAGCCCGGCGTGATGGCCAGCCGACCGGCGCGCATCCGTTCCACCGCCTCGGCGATGCGTTCCGTCGAAGCCGCGGCGATCTCCTCGAGCGGAGCGTCCAGCAGCACGTCGAACTCCGGCCCGACCCTGGTCAAGAGCTGCGAATAGGAAGCGAAGACCTTCTTGGAGGCGCGACCGACATGCAGCGCGCCGCCGATCAATTCCTCGAGCGGCACGAGGCTCCGGAACGGCACCGCCGCCTTGGGTCGTGCGCCGATCGGGCGGTCGGCGAGGGCGTGCACGCGCCCCAACACGCCGCGCACCAGCGGTTTGCCGCACTTTGGACAGAGTCCTTTCAGCTTCTCGGTCTGCTCCGGCTCGCAGCGAAAATCACAGACACGATGGCCGTCCACGTGGTATTTCCCCTCTTCCGGAAAGAATTCGATGGTGTAAAGAAACCGCTTCCGATCGCGCTGTCGCAATGTGTCGGCTAATGCGCCGTAACTCGGCGCGGCGAAATCGAAAACGTTGGCCTCGCGGCCAAGATTACGCACGCCATGCGCGTCCGAATTAGAGACAAGCATCACCGAATCGAGAGCGGACAGCCGCCAGTTCATCGGCGGATCAGACGACAGGCCGGTTTCGATGGCGTGAATCTGCGGCGTCAGCTCCTCGAAGCACTCCTCCAGCGAATCGAAGCCGGACTCGGAACCGAACACCGAATACCACGGTGTCCAGGCGTGCGCCGGGATCACCAGGAAATCCGGATCCGCCTCAAGCGCATAACGGAGCAGCTCCTTGGCGTCGAGACCGAGAATCGGCCGGCCGTCCGAACGCAGGTTGAACCCATCGCCTTCCAGACGCTTGGCCAAAAGTTCTGCGGCCGCAAACGACGGTGCGAGGACGACCAGATGCAGACGGCGCGTCCGGCCGTTCTTCTTGTAGATGCAGGAAATCTCGCCGGAAAGCAGAAAACGCACCGGCCGCGACTGCGCGGCCGTCGGCGCCGGAACGTAACCGTCAGCTCGGCCTTCGGCGATGCCGGACCGCACACGGAACAGGCCGTCCTCCGCCGGCTCGAGATTTTCCTCAAGGTGGGCCCGCCAGGCCGGATGGGTAAAATCACCGGTGCCCAAAATGTCGATGCCTTTGGCCGCCGCCCACGCCGCCAAGTTGGGCGCCGAAAGATGCTTGGAGCAGGCACGCGAATAACGGGAATGGATGTGGAGGTCGGTGATGAAGCGCATGGGCAACGATCGGTGACCGGAAAACAGACACAATAATACCAGATTAGCCGATTGGCGCACGGAACCCAACAGTCACCCTCGGCCTCAACGCATCTGGGCCGCGGCCAAGCCGTCAATGACCTCCAAAATTTCCCCGTAGGTGTCACAGACCGGAATGGAGGGATCGTCCGGCAGCGGTTTTGGCCCGCGTTTGATGATGTAGGCCAAGCCAGGAACGGAACGCCGCATGGCCGCCACTTCGCGACCGTTGTCGTTCACGACAACGGCCTCGCCGGCGGCGGCGATCCGTCGCAACGCAGCCGCCTTGTCCTGTAACGTGGTCTCGTACGTATCAAAACGCTCCGCCAAACCGGAATGCCGAACCTTGAGCCGCTGCCAGGAATCGTTGCCGAGCGTCAGGAGAACCAGCCGATGGCCGCGGCTGCGCAAGGCATCCAGAAAATCGGCCGCCCCAGGATAGACGAAAGCTGCGGCCCGTGCGGCCACGGCGTCGAGCGCTGCCCGCACCTCGTGGAGCGGACAGGTCAGGCGCGACGCCAGAAGCTCCAGCTGCAGGTCCGGATCGTAGTCGTAGCCGCAACCCGGCCGGTTGACCACATCCGAATAGCTCCGCAGGACCTCCTCGCGGGTCGGCCCGCATTTCTCCACCACGGCGACAAGCGCGTCCTTGAAACGCGCCGTGTCGAAAAGAGTATAGTCAAAGTCGAGAATGATAAGCATGGTTGGAGAAGAGGCGAGGTCGCGGTGAGGTGAAGGAGACGACGCCGATTGCTCCTAACCTCCGCAACTCCGTCACTCCGCGTCTCAAACGCCCTTTAGGCACTCGCGCACGATGAGCGCGGCCAGGGCGTCCGGGTCATGACGGATGAGCGTCCGCCGCAGCGGATCGCCCGGCCGCTCGACCGGCGCACTACGGCTCAAGAGGTCCGCGGCCAAGTGCCGCCGGTCCGGAACGGACGGCGCGCGCACCGGCGTCCCCTCCTCCGCGTAGCGGGCCACGAGGTCCGCGTCGGGTGCCGCCTCATTGAAGGTCACGAAATCGATCCGTCCTTCACCGATATGCCGCTCGATGGAGCGCACGAAATCGTCCACGCCGAAACCGTCGGTGTGGCCGGCTTTAGTCATCAGATTGCAGTTGTAGACCACCGTGGCCGGCGACCGGCGGACGGCCTCGGCCACGCCGCGCACGAGCAGGTTCGGGATGATGCTGCAGTAGAGATTGCCCGGCCCGATGACGATGAGGTCGGCCTGTTCGATGGCTTCCACGGCCCGGGGGTTGGCGAAGGCCGCCGGTTCGAGCCGCAAGGCAGCCGGATCGCGCACGGGCCGGTCATTGACCGCCTTCTCGCCCCGTCCGCCTTCCGCCGCGTCGTTGACCAGGCTGATCGGCGTCGTAGTCACGGGAATCACCGTACCCCGCGTGGCGAGCACCGAACCGGAGACGCGCACCGCCTCTTCGAAACTGCCGGTGAGCTTCTCGAGCGCCGACAGAAAGAGATTGCCGAAATTATGGCCGCGCATGCCGCCCTGCTCGAACCGGTAACTGAAGAGCTCACGCATCACGCTGTCGGCCTCGGCGAGCGCCACGAGGCACTGCCGGATGTCCCCTGGGGGGAGCACCCCGAGCTCGTCGCGCAGCACGCCGGTCGAGCCGCCGTCGTCGGCCATCGAGACCACGGCCGTCAGCCGCACGGGGAATTTCTTCAGCCCCGTAAGCAGGGTGAACTGCCCGGTGCCCCCGCCGATGGTCACGACCGAGCGCATACCGGCGTTTTCACTTGCTCCAGCGTGGCCCAGACATGATCGAAGATAAGCCGCTCCGATTGGGCCACCCGCTCGTCCTCGACGAGCACGCCGATGAGCGCGCCACGGCCGTCCTGCGACAGGAAAGCCACCTTGCCGCCATAGACGATATTGTAGGTCGGCGAACCGTCCTGCGCCGGCAGCCAGCGCCGCTCCGACAGCGGCTGCTCCGCGCCGCCGGCCCCAACCGCGATGACCCGCACATGCAGGCCGCGGGCCACCCGTTCCTTCGTGAAGTGCGGAAATTCCTTGTAGATATATTCACGCAAAGCCACGGACGAGTAGACGCGGTAGGTCTTGTCGGCGCTCTCGGACATCGTCCGCAGGACGTCATGCAGGATGATGTTCACGCCCTTCGGGCCCTCATAATACTTGACCACCGGCTTGCTCCCGCCGTGGACATAAAGCGACCGCAGCTCCGGCAGCGCTTCGGAGACGCCGCGTTTGAGCGAGACGATCGAGCGCTCCTGAAGCTCCACGAGGTCCAAGAGCTTTTCCGGCTCTTCGGCCATAAAGAACTGCTTCTTATGCTTCTGGTACATGCCCGTGAGACCGCGCTGCTGCAGGGATTTCAGCGCGTCATAGGCGCTGCCGCGATTCAGGCCGGTGTCCTTGGCCAATTTCCGGACCGAAGAAGGCCCTCCGGTCAGTAGGGCCAGGTAGACGCGTATCTCCCGTTGCGGCAGTCCCAATTGTTCCAGCAGACGGACAGCGTCCATATTTGCGGACATGATATCACGCTGTCATGCGCCTAGACAACAACTTTACCTTTTTAAAGCTGAAAGACGTCATGGAACGCCATGACAGCGGCAATACAAAAAGAAAAGCCGCCCGAAGCGGACGGCTGTCTCCATTGTAGTCCGTCACAAGTCGATGGTTATGACGCCATCGTCCTTTTTGCGGTCCGGTTCTTTCTCCGGCGGTGGCGGCGGCTCCGGCACCGGCAGACGCGGTCTTTCCCGCTCCGGCTGTTCCCGACGTCGCCGCTCCTTTTCGATCTCTTCGATTTGCCAGGCGGGCAGGGTCATAATTATCTCCGGATATAAGTGCCTATGGCGTCATCATGTCACGGAAAAAAGACCGATGTCAATTGACGTCATGCGGTCGGCGCCATCTCGCTCGCGACGCTCTTCGGCGCCACCCCGGCGTAGAGGCGGTTGACGAAGGATTCCAGGCGGCGCGCATCATGCACGGTCAGACGGCCGCTCGCCGAATCGTAGGACGCGACATTGCTGCGGAACTTGGCCGAGAGCGCCGGCGTCGCCTCGCCGAAGGCCAACATACGGATGCGCGAAGCGATGATCTCCACGGCACCGGAATCGTACTCGGCCTCCTCCGGCAGGCCAGACAGCGGGTACTTCACAAAACGCTCGGTGACGCGGCGCAGCACCTGCTCCAGCCCCTCCTCCGCCGAACCGATATCCACGCTAAAGCCGCCCGCGCCGTCCTCCAGCCGGCGGCAGATCTCCTCCGCGGCCGCAGCCGTCCGAGCCTCTTCCCGCGCCCGAATCTGACGGCGCAAGTCGAGCGTCTCGCGGACCAAAGCGGCTACGGAATCGCGCCCCGCGCGGCGTTCACACTGGGCGTTATAGCGGTTCGACAGCAGCTCGACGAGCGATTTGGCCAGTCCGGAAATGTGGCGTTCCGCCGAACTTTCCGTGCTGCCGTCCGCCGGCAGGTCCATGCGACCAACCACGCCCTCAAGCAGGGCCTCGGCCTCGGCCACGATCTTGGCACGGATGACCGCGTCCAGTTCCTCGGCAATCGGCTCCACTCGCGGACCGAAAGGCTCGCTGGGGAACTGCTCGTCGCACAGCCGCTGGAGCTCGCCGGTGATCAGCCGGTCGCGCTTCGCCTGCATGGCCCGGCCGAACCAGAGTTTCCATTCGCGCGTCTCGTAATAGCGGCAAGTGCCGTACTTCCGGTGCAGCTGACGCAGGCGGCGGAACGCTTCGGTCTCCGTTTCCGCATCGACCGCCTCCCCGCCTTCCACCTGCGGCCAAAGATGGCGGTTCGTCTCGGCCACGCGGATCATCTCGCGGACCGGCGGCAGGAGTTCCCACTCCAGCAACTCGTCCACGCGGCGGCCCATCAGGTAGTAGGTCCATTTGGCGCGGACCGGCGTTGCCGCTTCCTCGCCCTTGGCGATGTCGAAATACATCTTCACGCCTCGGCCGTCGAGCTCGCGGCGCAGTCCGTTGCAGAATTCCGCCAGTGTGACGCGGAAGGCGTCGTCGCCGGCCATAAAGCGGCGCTGGGCCTCGGCCGGTACGGCGATGGCCGCGCGGCTGCGCTTGAGCCGGTACTCCGCGGCGGCGCGATCCCACTCCTCGAATTCTTCATTGAAATAAAATGAAGCCGCCTGAGCGTCGCGTTCGAGGCGGTAGGCCACGAACCGGCGCTTCTTGGGCGCGGCTTCGGGTTGCGTCTTTTCCTGGTTTTCCGAAACAGGCTCGGCGGTCAGTACGCTCGGCGACGTCCCTTCGGACATAAATACGCGGATATACGGGCACTTAAGCCTGGCGGCTTCTTACCATATCTGGCGATTGGGCGCTAGTGGTTTAAGCATAGGAAGCGGATATTTTCCTTTTTATCTCCGCCGATGTCAACCAATCTTGACAAAATGCCCAAAATATGATATGAATAGCACGTCCTTTGAAAACCGCAGAGGCAACAGACAAACCCAAACAAGGAGCTAGTTTTGGCCAAATTTCGCCCCTGGCCTGGGCACCGCAGCGACCGAAGGATGTGTCAAACCGCAGCTTGACGGACCGAAGCCATCGTGGCCGACGTCCACCTAAACTGCCCGTTTCCTCATCCGGAGGAGCGGGCCCCATGCCGACCCCAGCAGAATGGGGTATCCAGGAGACCGAAATGAACCGAGACAACCGCAACAACCGCCGTCCCCAGCAGAACCGCCGCAACCAGGACAGCCGCAACCGCCTCCCCGAGCCCGAGATCGCCGACATCATCTTCGACGTCGACGACTACGGCGCCAAGGTGTGCGAGGGCGGCGACGGGCGGCTCACGCACCCCGTCATCCGCTTCAACCCCAACCCCGAAGTCTCCTACCGCTGCCTGCGGTGGGACATGGGGAAGCGGCTCTTCGCGGCCCCCATCAGCACCGACGGCCTCCCCCAGGAGGTCTGGATGACTGACGCGGCGCTCCGCAACGCGCTGCACGCGGACCTGAAGTTCCGGGAGCACAAGCGCGGCGACGGGAGCAAGTTCTGCCTGGCGTACATGCCCAACGGGCAGTTCGCCTACGTGGAGCACGGCTTCCAGCCCGCGGTGAACGAGGTCCGCCGCTACCGCGGCGTGATCAGCCCGGACGGCTTCAGCTTCGTCGCCAAGGGGTTCGTGACGGAGCAGACGGTGGGCGGCAGCGCGAAGCTCGGCGACACGGTCTCCAAGGACCAGCAGGTCCAGATGGGGCTCGTGCAGTACCGGGGGCAGCTGCGGAACGTCTTCGAGGTCCTCGGGGTGAAGAACCCCAAGGCCCCGACGGCGGTCATCAACGCCTGCCACAACAAGCTCCGGTCCCAGCTCGAGTCCGACAAGGCTCGGGTCGGCCGGGTGCCGGAGGCCCGTCGCATGGTCGAGGAGCACATCCGCGAGCTGAAGACGGTCTACGAGACCGCGCTGAAGCTCAACGAGGAGCTGCGCCGCGAGGAGCGGCAGGCGAAGCGCCAGGGCAAGGCCGAGACCGGGAAGGTCCAGGCCGAGGCCGCCGAGGGGGTCGTGATGATCGCGATCACCAAGGCGCCCATGGCCGAGCCGACCGTGACCGCCAAGGCCGAGGACATCGAGGTCGAGAACGTGGAGCTGCCGCTGGCGGAGACGCCGACGGTGAGCGAGACGGTCAAGACCGAGGTGGCCCTGACCGCCGCCGAGCCCGCGCCGGAGCCGACCGTCGAGGTCAGGGCCAGCGCGATCCAGGAGCCGGTCTACAAGCCGGTGCCGGAGAACGCGGACCCGCAGGTCAAGAAGATGATCGAGCGGGAGAACTCGGGAGCGAAGCGGCGGTACGAGGCCCTGGTGCAGGCGGCCAAGCAGCCCAAGGCCGCGGCCAAGAAGACGGAGAAGAAGGCGGAGCCCGTGAAGGGCCTCGCCGCACTCGCCGCCCTCACCGGCAAGCTGCCCTCGGGCGGCTAGGCAGCCTCTGCGGCCAGTAGTAAACTGCAGGCCCGACACGGTACACGTGTCGGGCCTCTTTATTTTATGGGTGTAAGGGTTTAAAAGTTTAAGGGTCTAAAAGCGAAAATAAAAACCGCGTCTGAGGACGCGATTTTTGATTTTAAAAACATCACCACCTTCCGACCCTTCGACTCTCCGACCCCCAAACCAACCGATCTACCAGACAAACTCCACCCCATACATCCGCTCCGTGTTCTCCAGGATCTGGCTCTGGGCCTCTGCCTCGCTGACGCCGCGGATCTCGGCGATCTTCTTCACGACTTCCAGGACATAGGCCGGCTCGTTACGCTCGCCGCGGTGCGGCACGGGCGCCAGGTACGGCGCATCGGTCTCCGCGATGATGCGGTCGAAGGGCATGCGCCGCACGACATCCGCCAGCGTCTCCCCGGCCTTCTTTTCAGCCGACCGTGGCGGATAGGTCAGATTGCCCGTGAAGGAAAGGTAAAAGCCGAAATCCAGATACTGCTCGGCCTCGGCCCACCGGCCGCTGAAGCAATGAATATCGCCGCGGAGCGGCTTACCCGCCGCGGCATATTCGCGGAGCACGGCCAGCACATCCGTGTGCGCGCTTTCGCCGCCCTTGCCGTCACGCGTGTGGATCATGAGCGGCCGGCCGGACTCCAAAGCGATGTCCGCATGCTGCCGCAGGACGTCCATCTGCCGTTCGCGCACCTGCGGAAGCTCCACCTTGGCCGGCAGATGATAATAGTCGATACCGCACTCGCCGATGGCGATGACCTTCTTGTGCGTCCTGGCCAGGGCAAGATAGCGCGCCGGATCGAATTTCTCGTGCCGGCCGCTCCCCTCTTCCGCCGGATCCTCGAAAGAATCGAAGCAGTGGGTCGGATGCATGCCGACCACCGCCCAGACGTTGTCGTGCAGATCGGCGCACCCGCAGGCCGACACGCTCGTCTCGAAGCGCGAACCGACGGCCACCATGGCGACTCCGGCCGCCCTGGCGCGCGCCACCACCGCCTCGGTCTCGTCACCATAGGCGTTGAAGTTCACGTGGCAGTGGGCGTCGACGTAACGGGCACGCTGGTTGGGCATAGTCATCCGAGCTTACAGCAGGGCGCTGAAAGCTTAAAGCCGGTGGGCTGAAGCTAACGTACATCTCCAGGCTCTGGATTCCGAGCTTTCATCTTCCGCCCGCTAGGAGCGCGCTATCTTCTTAAGGACATTAAGCGCGTTGCGCGTCGTCTCCTGGGCCACCAGCTCCGGTGCTTCGCGGCGCGTACCGGCAACCGAAGACAGCACGGAAGGCAGGTAGCCGGGCTCGCTGCGCCGCAGGTTCCACGGCATGGCCGTCAGGTGCGGACAATCGCTCTCCAGCACGAGACGCGACAGCGGCGCCTTCCTGGTCAGTTCCGACTGGTAGGCGCCGTGCGCGATGATGCCGGTCACGGAAATCAGGAAATCCAGACCGAAAAACCGCTTGGCATCCTTCCAGGAACCGCTGAAGCCGTGCAGGATGCCGCGCGAATCGAAGCCGCGCGTCGTCTTGTCCCACGTCTCGAGCATGCCGAACATGTCCTCATAGGCGTCACGGCAGTGCAGCAGGAGCGGCAGGCGCAATTCGCGCGACAGGTCCAGGAACTTGCCGAAGACGACTTTCTGGCTGGCCTTCAGCCGTTCCGCCAGCTGCTCTTCCTGGCCGCCGCGGCTGCCCTGCGGCAGGTCGCTGAAATCCAGACCGGTCTCGCCGAGCGCCACCACCTTCGGGTGCATCGCCAGCTCAGCGAACTTCTCCAGCTGCAGCGGTTTCTCCGCGGAACCGAGGTCCAACGGCACCCGGTTCGGATGCAGGCCGATAGCCGCAAAGACGCCGGTCGGATAGCGTTCGGCGATCTCCACGGCGCGCACGGACGAGGCGTAATCGCTGCCGAGCGTCACCATCCAGACATCCTCGGAGAGCGCCGCCTTGATCACGATATCGAGCTCGTTGGCGTAGATGTCCGCGTCCAGATGCGCATGCGTATCGATCAGGTACGGCATATCAGATCACCGACTTGAGCAGGCGCGCGGCGGCCGGCAGGAGCGGCGCGAGCACCGAGCCGACGCCGAGCACGGCGTGGGCGATCGGCGAACCCTGCAGGGCGGCGGTGAAAGACGGCGAAAACGGGAAACGCGCCGCAAACCAGACGCCGAGGCCGACCACGAACGTGCCCTCGATGAGCCCGAGCGCCGCGCCGAGCAGCCGATTGAAGCTCTTGAGGAACGGTATGACCGCCACGAAATTGAATATTTTTTCAGCCAGCCAGAAGAGAAGCCCGACCAGCCGATTGACCAGCACGTAGACGATGAAGACCGAGGCCAAGCGCCAGAAATTCAGGTTCCCGCCGGTGAGTCCGGCGATCCATTGGGCAAAAGCCTCATAATAGTGCCCCGCTGCATAGGCCCCCAGCACCAGGGCGACGAACGACCCGATCATGTGAATGACGCCGAACCACAGCCCGAACAGCGTAAAACCGCCCAGCAGAACCAGGATGACGAAATCCACGGTGGTCATAAGGCTATTCGATTAGGCTTTTTTCGGCTCTTCGAGCCTGGGGAAAAGGGGTTCCCCTTTGGAGATTGTACCACCCTCCGGCAGTCCGCCCCAAATCTTGGCCTGTTCCCATGTTTTGCCCTGTTCCGCGGCCGCGCAACCGAGCTGTTCGCGGATTTTCGGCGCGATATGCGGCAGGAACGGCTCCAAAAGCCAGGAAAGCTGGCGTAGGCGCTCCAGGAGCGTATACATGACGTTTGCAAGCCGAACCGTGTCGGTTTTGGCCAGCACCCACGGCTTTTCGGTGTCCACCAGACGGTTGGAGTCGCGCATCAGTCCCCAGGCCGCATCGAGCGCGGCGGCGAAATCCAGCCCGTCCATGGCCGCCTCATAGGCCGTCCAGACCGCGGCCGTGTCGCCCGTGGCGGGTGCCGGAACCTTCCCGGCGAAATATTTTTCGGTCATGGAGAGCGTCCGATGCAGCAGATTGCCGAGGTCGTTGCCCAAATCTCCGGCGTAGCGTTCGGCCAGCCGCGCGAGCGAAAAGTCGCCATCGCTGCCGAAGCCGATCTCGCGCAGGAGAAAGTAGCGCACTGGGTCTATCCCATAGGTGGCGCAAACCCCTTTCGGATCCACCACGTTACCGAGCGACTTGGACATCTTGTCGCCGTTCACGGTGAAGAAGCCGTGCGCGAAGACCGTGCGCGGCAGCGGCAGCCCGGCGGACAGGAGCATCGCCGGCCAGAGCGCGCAGTGGAACTTGATGATGTCCTTGCCCACGAGATGCAGGTCCGCCGGCCACCATTTGGCGAATGCGGCGTCGTCCGTGCCGTAGCCCACGCCCGACAAGTAGTTGATCAGGGCGTCGAACCAGACGTAAATGACGCTCTTCGCGTCGCCGGGCACGGGAATTCCCCATTTCATGGATTCGCGGGAGATGCTGACGTCGGACATGAACTTGTCCACGTAGCTCCGGACCTCGTTGCGCCGGCCGACCGGCTGGATGAACTCCGGATGCGCGTCGATGTGTGCCAGGAGCTTCTCGCGGTAGCCGGACAGGCGGAAAAACCAGTTCTTCTCCTTCAGCCGGTTGGGCTCCTTCTTGTGAATGGCGCATTTGCCGTCCACGAGCTCGGACTCGAGCACGAAGGCCTCGCAGCCCGCGCAGTACAGCCCCTCGTAGTCGCCCTGGTAGATGTCCCCCTTCGCCTCCACCGCGCGCCAGAATTTCTCCACGGCTTTCTTGTGCCGGTCCTCGGTGGTGCGGATGAAATCGTCAAAGGAAATGTCGAGCGCGGTCCAGGTCTCGCGCCAGCGTCCGGACATCATGTCAAGGTACGGCTGGATCTCTGCGTAGCCGTTTTTGGCTGCGGCCTCGACGTTCTTCTGGCTGTTCTCGTCCGTGCCCGTGAGGAACATCACCTCGTCGCCGCGCCGGCGGCGGTAGCGCGCCAGCACGTCCGCGGCCACGGTCGTGTAGAAATGGCCGATGTGCGGCACGTCGTTCACGTAGTAGATGGGGGTGGTGAGGTAGTATTTGGGCATAATAGTGATTGAGGCGCGGAGAAGCGGAGATGCGGAGTAAGATGCTCCGTCGCTCCGCGTCTTCGCATCTCCGCAACTTACTTCGGCGCAATTACGATGACAAACTCTCCTTTTGTGGACGTCATTTCGAGCGCCGCCATGACTTCGGCGGCCGTGCCGCGGTAGACCGTCTCGAACATCTTGGTCAGTTCGCGGCCGACGGCCAGCTGGCGGTTCGGGTCGAGCGCCGCGATCTCGGCCAGCGCCTTCTCAATGCGGTGCGTGGACTCGTAAAGCACGGTCGTCCTGTCCTGGCTCATGGCTTCCTTGAATAGCGCGCTCCGGCCCTTCTTGTGCGGCGGAAAACCCAGGAAGACGAAGGAGTCGGAGGGCAGGCCGGAGACGGAAAGCGCCGCGACCACGGCCGACGGACCAGGAATCGGCACGACCGTCGTGTCCGGCACAGCCGCCAGCACGTCGCGCACCAGCCGGAACCCGGGATCAGAGATGCCGGGCGTGCCGGCGTCCGAGACGATACCGACCCGCTTCCCTTCCCGCAGGAGTTCGGCCACGTGCGTGATCTTCTGAAAATGCACCTGCTCCCGATAGCTTTCGGTGCGCACCTCTATATTATATCTGTCCAAAAGCCGCCGCGTGACGCGGGTATCCTCGCAGAGCAGGAGGTCGAGAGACTTCAAGGTCTCCACCGCCCGGAAGGTGACGTCCTCCAGATTGCCGATTGGCGTAGCGATGACGTAGAGGGTGCCCATTGTGGTGGTTTAGAGTTTAAAGCTTAGAGTTGAAAGTTATCGCCATAATGCCGTTCAAACCCTAAACTCTAAACCCTAAACTTTAAACTTGCTCAAATAGTATCATTTTCGGCGGCGGAACTCGACCTTCTCCGCCTTCTCGAGCGCCGCCCGCAGCAGGCCAGGCACATCATACAGCTCTTCCGCGGCCGCACATTCCTCGGCCGTGGCCCGGAGCTCGGGCGCGCGCGGCATGAACAGGCTGCAGCAGTCGTCCTGCGCCTCGATGGACGTGGCGTAGGTGCCGATGCGCTTGGCGATGGCCACGGTCTCCTCCTTGTCGTTCGCCACGAGCGGCCGATGGATCGGCAAAGTCGCGACAGCGGAGACGGCCCGCAGGTTCTCAAGCGTCTGCGAGGCCACTTGGCCGACGCTGTCGCCCGTGACCGTGCCGTGTGCCTTGTTGCGCCGGGCGATCTCTTCCGCGGCACGCAGCATGAACCGGCGATACAGCACGACGCGCAGCGGTTCCGGGGCTTTCGCCACGATGGCCTGCTGGGCCTCGGAAATCGGCACGAGGTAAAGCAGGGTCTCGCCCTGGAATTCTGCCAGCCGCTCGGCCAGCCGCCGCACCTTCTGGATAGAGGCATCGCTCACGTACGGATAGCTGTGGCAGTGCACGAGCACGGCACGGCAACCGCGGCGCATCATCCGCCAGGCCGCCACGGGCGAATCGATGCCGCCGGAAAGCAGGCAAGCCAGACGACCGGCTGAACCAGCCGGCAGACCGCCGAGACCCTCCTCCCGCCCGGCCTGCACCCGCATGCCGTCCTTTAGGACGCTCACCGTAATCGTGGTATCCGGCTCATGCACGTCCACCGTAAGATGCGGAACCAACGGCAGAAGGCGCTTGGCGATCTCCTGGGACAATTGGATGGATTCCAGGGGATACGACTTGTCCTCGCGCCGAGATTCGATCTTGAAGCTCCCCTGCCGGTCCGCGAGCGCCCGGGCCGTGGTCTGGGCGACGACATCAAGGTCCTTGGCGCAGCCGGCCGCGAACGACCAGTTGCCGATGCCGAAGACGGTCGAGAGCGCGGTCCGAATGGCCGCGGTCTCATCGTCGTTCAACACTCCGTCGCGCTGAATGACAATCTTGCCCTGGTCACGCCGGTACTTCAGTCCCGGAATGTCCCGTAGGCGGCCGCGTGCATCCTCAAGCAGGCGGTTCTCGAAGAACGCCCGGTTGCCGCCCTTAAGGCAGAGTTCGTTGGTGCGGATGACGACCGTATCGAACATAAAAGTCGCTGAAATATAGCGCAGTTACGGCCAAATATCAAGGCGTTACTAGGATTCTACGGCAATCGAAAAAGCGCCGCTCGGACGGCGCTATTCTTCCGGCTCATTGGCTGGCCGCATTGTCGGAAGTGGCGGTCGTATCTCCTGTTACGTCAGATGTTGCGGTCGCCTCACCGGCATCTCCAGTGGGTTGAGCCTTATCCACGGTCGCGGCCATGTCCGTGGCCGCCGGCACCTCCGCCGCGGACGCCACACCGTCAGTGGTTGCAGTTCCTTCCCCAGTCGTCGCCTGGGTTTCCGCCGCAGAGTCGGAGGTCACCGCCGGATTCCCGCGTGGCACCAGTTCGACGCACCCGCTGCCGGCCAGAAGCAGCGCGGCAAGCAGCCCGTAACCAATGCGCAATATCCGGGAAGAATGGCTGTTTTTGCTCTGACCGATCATAACCTCTGAGGTTAGCCGCCGGAACCGGCGCCGAAATTTAGACGGGTCTTGACCCTAACTATGAAATCCTATCTTGCCTGTGGTATTATAACACGTTCAGGAGCCGGAGTCGGCACCTGAAATAAATATCTAACCCTGACATATGTCTGAATTTACCGTGAAACCGCTCAAGTACAAGGAACTGGCCGGGCTCTCGGAAAAGCAGCTGGCCGAACACCATGACGTGCTCTATGCCGGCTACGTCAAGAAGGTCAACGAGATCAGGACCGCGCTCACCGCGGCCGACCGCGCCGCGGCGAACGCCACGTTCAGCCAGCTCCGCGAACTCAAGCTCGAGGAAGGTTTCGCCCTAAACGGCGTCATCCTGCACGAGCGCTACTTCGACAACCTGACCGACGGCGGCAATGCCGATGCCGGTCCGGTGAAGGACTGGATCGCCCAGGACTTCGGCTCGCTCGAAAAGTGGTCCGAGGAATTCGCCGCGCTCGGCCTCGCCAGCCGCGGCTGGGTCGTCCTGGCCTTTGACCTGGCCGACGGCAAGCTGCACAACTACATCGCCGACCTGCACAACCAGGGCGGCATCTGGGGCGCCATCCCGCTCCTTGTGCTCGATGTCTACGAGCACGCCTACTTCGTGGACTACGCCACGGCGCGCAAGAAGTACATCGAGACCTTCATGCGCCACGTCGACTGGCGGGCTGCCGCAGTCATCGCCGAGAAGTACCGCCTGGCCGACCATCGGCAGTAATCGACTTTAACCATCCATCACTCACCAAATCTATGCCGAACATCGGAAAACCAGCGCCGGACTTCGCCCTTGAGGGCGTGCTGCACGGCGAATTCAAGAACTTCAAGCTCACGGAGCAGAGGGGCAAGTGGGTCGTGCTCTTCTTCTACCCGCTCGACTTCACCTTCATCTGCCCGACCGAGATCACCGGCTTCTCGACGCGCATCGAGGAATTCAAGAAGCTGAACGCCATGGTGTTCGGCGCTTCCACCGACTCGAAGCACTCGCACAAGGCCTGGCTGGCCGGCAGCCTCGGCGACATCAACTATCCCCTGCTCGCCGACCAGAGGCACGAGGTCTCTCGCGCCTATGGCGTCTACCTCGAGGATGACGGCGTCGCCACCCGCGGCACGTTCATCATCGATCCGGACGGCAACCTGCGCTACGCCCTCTACCACGACAACAGCATCGGCCGCAACGTGGATGAGACCCTACGCGTGCTCGCCGCGCTCCAGACCGGCGAGCTCTGCCAACTCGGCTGGAAGCCGGGCGAGAAGACGCTGGGGAAAGCCTGAAGAAGTGTGAAGTGGGGAGTTTGAAGTTAGGAATTAAAGAAGGCTTCGACTCTGATAAATCGAAAACCGCGCTACCAAGCGCGGTTTTCTCTTTCACTCCAGACTCTACCCTTCACGCTTCCCGCTGCAAACTCTCCACTTCAAAGCCCCAGCATTTCCCGCACCTCGGACGGCGGCTCCCAGGGCGGATCGAAAGTCAGGGAAATCGCGACATCCTTGACGCCCAAGTCGCGGAATTTCTTTTCAAGCTCCGCGGTCATCTGCGACCCGAGCGGGCACATGGGCGAAGTCAGCGTCATGACGAGCTTGAGCGCCTGCTTCTTCTCGTCGAAATCGAGCTGGCGCACGAAACCGAGCGTCCAGACGTCGACGCCGATTTCCGGATCCAGATAGTTCTTCAGGATTTCGATGATTTCGTCCTTGAACACCATATTACTGCTGATTCAGATAGCGGTCATATCCGCTCTTCTCCGTCTCCGCCGCCAGCTCCGGTCCGCCGCTCTGGACGATGAGGCCGCCGACGAGCACGTGGACATGCGTCGGCTTCAGGAGTTCCAGAATACGGGTGTAATGCGTGATGACGAGCAGTCCTGTGCCGTTCCGCCGGGCCCGCTCGATGCCTTCGGTGACCGTGCGCAGCGCATCCACGTCCAGACCCGAATCGGTCTCGTCAAGAATAGCGTATTTCGGCGCAAGCAGGATCAGCTGCAGGGTCTCGAGCCGCTTGCGCTCGCCGCCGGAGAAACCCTCGTTCAGGCTCCGGGAGGCGAAAGACGGATCCATCTTCAGCTCCGCCATCTCGGTCTTGAGCCGCGCGTGGAACTCCGGCACGGACAGCGGCTTCTCGCGGCGGGCGTTCACGGCCGCGCGCAGGAAGTTGGCCACGGTGACGCCGGGGATCTCCGGCGGATTCTGGAACGACAGGAAGATCCCGGCCCGCGAGCGGCGATCCGGCGGCCAAGCGGTGATATCCTCGCCGTCGAGCAGGATTCGCCCGCCGAGCACCTGATGTGCCGGATGGCCCATGAGCGCACCGGCCAAAGTTGATTTGCCCGAGCCGTTCGGCCCCATAACTGCCTCGACTTCGCCTGAAGCCAGGGTCAGAGTCACGCCGCGCACGATCTCCTTGCCGTCGCGTCCGGCTTTTAGTCCTTTAATCTCCAGTGGCATATCATTTCTGTTCCAAAAGCGCCTTCTGCAGCGTCTTAAGCGCCAGCGTCGCGCACTTCAGGCGGGCCGGTCCGACCGGTACGCCCAGAATCTTTAGCATATCCGCCTCGGTGAGCGCACTGATCTCAGTCGCGCTCTTGCCGACCATGGCCTCCATGAGCAGGTCGGCGGCGGCCATGCTGATGGCACAGCCGCGCCCCTCGAAGCGCGCCTCACCGACATGACCTTCGTCAAAACGCACGAAGACCTCGCAAGTGTCACCACAGGTAACGTTCAGCTCCCGGTGGCTATGATCGAACCGTTCCGGCCGTCCGCGGTGCTGCGGCTCGCGGTAGCGGTCCAAAAGCTGCTCGCGGTAAAGCTCCTCGGATGCGTCGTGAATAGGTTCAGCGGTCATACCCGGAAAATTTTCTGTGCCTTGGCGATGCCGGTAATTAGGGCATCGATGTCCTCGGGCACGGAATAAAGGTGCAGGCTGGCGCGCGCCGTGCCTTCGATGAGCCCCAGGTCGCGCAGGAGCGGCATGGCGCAATGGTGCCCAGCCCGGATGGCCACGTTTTCGGTATCGAGCACGGTGGCGAGATCGTGAGGATGGACGCCGGCGACGGAGAAAGAGATCGCGCCGCTCCGCTCCTCTGCCCGCGCCGGACCGAGCAGCTTCACGCCCGGCACCGCCCGCAGCTTGTCCAACGCGTAAGCCAAGAGCTCCAGCTCATGTCGGCGAATGACTTCCACGCCGACGAGACGCAGATAGTCACACGCCGCGCCTAGGCCGATGATGCCGCCGACATCCGGCGTACCGGCTTCGAACTTCCACGGGGTTTCGTTCCACGTCGCGCGGTCCCAGAAGACCTCCTGGATCATGTCGCCGCCATAGAAGACCGGTTCCAGCCCGTCGAGCAGGCTCTTGCGGCCCCAGAGCACGCCCGTACCGGTCGGGCCGAGCGCCTTGTGGCCGGAGAAGGCCAGAAAATCGATCTCCAACCGGCGTACGTCAATCGGCAGATGGCCGACGGACTGGGCCGCATCCACCACGCAAAGCGCACCCTGCGCGTGGGCCAAGGCAGCCACTTCCTGCACCGGCACGATCGTGCCGAGCACGTTGGAGACATGCGCCACGCTCACGACTTTGGTGCGCGGTCCGATGAGCGTCCGCGCTGCCTCGAGATCCAGCCGGCCCTCGGTATCGAGCGGCAGGACTTTCAGCGCGAAACCGCGCACCTTGGCGGCCATCTGCCAGGGGACCAGATTGGCGTGGTGCTCCAGGGCGGACAGGCAGACCTCATCGCCCGGCCCGAGCTTCCGGGTCAAAGCGATCGCCAGGACATTGAGCGATTCCGTGGTGCCGCGCGTGAAAACGATCTCCTCCTCATGCGCGCCGATCAGGTCCGCGGCCTTGCGGCGCACCTCTTCGAAACGGACGCTGGCCGTCTCACTGGCGCGGTACATGCCACGGTGTACGTTGGCGCGGAAATGCCGGTAATAATTGTCCATGGCCTCGAGCACCTGCACCGGCGTCTGGGAAGAGGCCGCGGAATCGAGGTAATGCAGCGACGGGTCGGCGGCGAGCAGGGGGAAATCCTGCCGCAGGCGGCGGACGTCAAGCGGTGGGCGGTTCGTCATAGACGATCGGTGAGCGCCTTCAGGCGCTCGGTGATGATGCAGGCTGCGGCCTCCTCGAGGCCCGAGCCGCGCATCACGGCGAGAAGCGGCGCGAAGAAGGCTTCGGTCAGCAGGCGCACGGCGGTCGCGCGGTCCAATCCGCGCGCCATGAGGTAGAACAGCTTTTCACGGTCCAGCCGGCCGACGGCGGCCGCGTGGCTGGCGCGCACGTCCTCGGTGCCGGTCTCGAGCTGCGGCTGGGCGTCGAATTCGGCGCCCGGCGCCAGGATGAAGCCGCGCAGTTCCTGGCGGCCTACGCAACCCATCGTACCATTTTTCACGGTCACGCGCCCCCGCACGATCGCTTTCGCGCCGGCCGCGACCGCGCCGCGCACGGCCATATCCGATACCGTGCGCGCAGCCTCGTGGGAGGCGGTCGCCATGAGGTCAAACCGCTGTCCCGCATCGCCGAACGTCAGCGCCCGGTGCCGGAAGGCGGCTCCCTCACCCACCAGTGATGCGACCACGCCGGCATGCGCGAAATTGCCGCCGAAAACGGCGTCCAGCCATGTGACCTCGGCACCGGCGCCGATCAGCACCGTGCTCTCATGCCATTCGACGGCGCTCCGCTGGGCATCCTGCAGGCGGACGTAATTCACTTTGGCGCCGCTGCCGGCCGTAAGGCGCAACCGGGCGCTGCGAAAGGCCGGCTCGGACCCGGAAACCGGCAGACCGTGCTCCACGAAAGATACCTGTGAGCCGGCACCGACGCTGATTTCGATTTCCTCTGCCGTGAACCCCGGGTTGAAACGCGTGTCCACGACGACCGGCTCAACCGCGCGGAAATTGGCCGGCACGTCGACGCGCCAGACCTTGGCCGCCGACCGGTGACTGACCGCAAGTCGGTCACTCGGCGCGACCGCGGATGTCCCGCCCGCGCGGACCGTGACGCCCTGCGGTGCCCGCACGGCCAGCGCCTGTTCCGCCGTGGCCAGACCGGTCGGCCAGGCGACCGTCGCTGGATCGAACGCCAAACCAAGACCGTACTTCAGGTCCGGCCAGTTCTGACTGGAAATTTTCTGCGACGAAATGCTCATACGGCTCCCTCCATCTCCAGTTCGACGAGCCGCTGGAGTTCGAGCGCGTATTCGAGCGGCAGGCGCTTGATCACCGGCTCGACGAACCCGGCCACGACCGTCTTGATCGCCTGCTGTTCGGTAAGACCGCGGCTCATCAGGTAGAAGATCTGCTCCTCGCCGATGCGCCCGACCGTGGCCTCGTGGGCCACATCGGAACTGTCGTTGTCCACGCGGATCGAAGGGTAGGTGTCGGAAACGGAATCCGCGCCGACGACCAGCGCGTCGCACTGCACGCGGGCCGCGCTCTCGGCCGCGCCCGGCGCCACGCGCACTAAGCCGCGAAACACGGAGGCGCCCCCGTTACGGCTGATGCTCTTGGCCCGCACCGTGGAACTGGTGTGCGGCGCCGCATGTACCACCTTGGCGCCCGTATCCTGGATCTGCCCGGGTCCGGCGAAGGCCACGCCCAGCGAATCGGATTTGGCGCGGGCGCCGCGCAGCACGCTCATCGGATAGAGCATGGTGCGGCCCGAACCCATGTTGCCGTTCAGCCACTCGATCGTGCCGTCTTCCTCGACCAGCGCCCGCTTGGTGTTCAGGTTAAAGGTGTTCTTGCTCCAGTTCTCGATGCTGATGTAGCGCAGTTTGGCGCCGCGGCCGACGAACAGCTCCACGCAGCCGGCATGAAGCGCCGACGCCTCGAACCGCGGAGCGCTGCAGCCTTCTATATAGGTAGCTTCCGCGCCCTCGCCCAGGATGATGAGCGTGTGCTCGAACTGGCCGCCGCGTTCCGCGTTCATGCGGAAATAGGCCTGGAAAGGCAGGGCGACTTTCACGCCCGGCGGAATATAGATGAACGTG
>JAKAKZ010000042.1 GCA_021824285.1 bacterium | reverse complement strand
AGAGCGCGCGCGCCACGAAGAGGCGCGCGCTCTAGAGGGGGGGGAGAGAGAGAGAGAGAGAGAGAGAGAGAGAGAGAGAGAGAGAGAGAGAGAGAGCAACGACGTCTTTCTCTCTTTCTCTCTTTTTCTCTTTCTCTCTTTTTCTCTTTCTCTCTTTTTCTCTCCATCTCTCTATCTCTAACCAACCATCATCGCGCCTGCGGCGCATGTTTCCGCGAAACAGGCGGCAGCGGTTTTCCGGCAAAGTAGGCCTTCACCCGCATGAGCATCGGCCGGACATCCTTGTAGCCGGACACGGCCAGCGCCCGACCGAGATCGACCCAGATGATTTTCCTGATGCGTTCCTTCTTCTGCGGCTGGCCCTGCGCATGCGGCGGCGCTTCCATCAAAAAGAAATGCACGTGCTTGTGGATGAGCACGCCGCGGTTCTCCGGGCGATAGCGGTCTCGGAACCAGAAATCGATCTTACCCAACTCCGCCTTCACCTCCAGGCGACCCAAACCCATCTCTTCGCGCGTCTCCCGCAGTGCGCCCTCGAGCACCGTCTCCCCTTTCTCCACGTGCCCCTTGGCGAAGGCCCATTTGCCGAACGGATCGAGGATGAAAGCGATCTGGATGCCGTGCGGCGAATGCTTGTAGACGATGCCGCCGGCGGATACTTCGACGCGGACCTTGCCGCCGGAGTCCGGGCGCGTCCGACCGTTAGCGCGCGCCTGACGGGTGCCAGCAGCGCGCGGCGGACGGCGGTCGGCATGACCGACGCGATGCGTCCCGTGTCCGGTTTTCCTCACGGCACGGTTCATTTGTTGAGGCCGTCGGTCGTCGCGGCGGCGGTCTTAGCCTCGGCCTGCAAGGCTGCGGCGGCGGTGCGGGCGGCCGACGGATCCAAAACGGCCTGCACGGCCACGTCCAGCTGCGGATCCTTGTCCGCGTTGATATCATCGGCGGAAAGCTTCACATCGATATCCGGATCGATGCCCTGCTTCTCGATACTGCGTCCTTTGGGCGTATACCAGAGTGCCACCGTGAGCTTAAGGGCGGAATTGTCGTCGTATGACATGTAATCCTGGACCGAGCCCTTGCCGAACGTCTTTTCGCCGACAAGGATGGCCTTACCGTAATCCTGCAGCGCGCCGGAAACGATCTCCGAGGCCGAAGCGGAACCGCCATTGACCAGGACCACGGTCGGCATGTCGCCCAACTGACCGCCCATCGGGGCGTTGTACTTCTGTTCCTTGCCATCGCTGAACCGCTCGGACACGATGACCGCGTTCGGCGTCCACTCGCCGGCGACCTTGACTGCCGTGTCCAGGAAGCCGCCAGGGTTGTTGCGCAGGTCGAGCACCAGACCGGCCGGATTCTGCAGCAGCGCCTTCCGGACCGCTTCCGTGAACTTCGGCGCGGTCTCCTCGTTGAACTGCCGGATGGCGATGACCGCAATCTTCTTGCCGTCCTTTTCCTTCCAGGTCAGCTTGACCGGATCGACGACGATGGTCGACCGGACGATCGGGTATTCCTTGGCCTGCTTCATGCCTTCGCGGAAGACCATCAGCTTGACCGTCGTCCCCTTCGGGCCGCGAATCTTGGCCACAGCCTCCTCAAGCAGGAGGCCGGAAGTGTCCTGGCCGTCGATCTGCAGGATCCGGTCACCGGCCTTGATGCCGGCCTTCATCGCCGGCGAACCGTCAAGCGGCGAAATAATGGTCAGCGTGTCGTTGCGGATGCCGACCTCCGCGCCGATGCCCTCGAACGTTCCCTTAAGATCGGCATCGAATTTCTGGGCCAGCTGCGGGTCGAAGAAGACCGAATACGGATCCTTGAGCGACGCCACCATGCCTTCGACCGCTCCGTAGAACATCTGGGAGTCCGTCGGCTTGTCTTTGGCGAAGCGCTCCTTGACCGTCTGCCAGACGTCCCAGAATTTGGCGAAATCCACGTCCTTCAGGGCGTAGGGCGGCGGTGCGTTCTTGTCCGTGACCTGACCAGTGCCGCTCTTCTGCAGGTCCGCGGCCGTGACTTGCGGACCGGCCGAAACGGTCGGGCGCAGACCGCCGACGAACACGCCGCCGATGAAGCTGGCGATCACCAGGATGGCGGCCAGGACGCCGAAGGAATAGTTGCGGCTCACGCTGTCGCGCGAGCGGAGATGATGCTGAACGGTATTGTCTTCCATAGGTTGCATTGCAGGATTAATGCGGACCGGCGTCAGGCCGCCCAAGCGATATCCGCGCCGAGCGCGGCGAGCCGCTGATCAAGATTCTCATAGCCGCGGCGGATGACGTCCGCACCATGGATGACCGTCTCGCCGCTGGCCACCAGTCCGGCGATGACGAGCGTGGCTCCGGCCCGCAGGTCGAGCCCGCGGATCTCCTGGCCGTAAAGCGGCGTCGGTCCGGAGATGAGCACCCGATGGGGATCACAGATGGTCGCGTTGGCGCCCATCTTCACGAGCTCGCCGACATAGCCGAGCCGGCCTTCGAACAGCGGGTCATGGATCAGCGAGGTGCCGGAGCATTGGGTCGCCAGCACGCCGAACGGCGCCTGCAAGTCGGTCGGAAAACCAGGATAAGGCATGGTCTGCAGCCGGAAGGCCCGGAGCGGCGCCGGTGCCGCTACGGAAATGGCCCCCTCCTCCACCGCGACCTGGGCTCCGGCCTGGCGCAGTTTGAGCATGATGATGTCCATGTGGCGCGGTTCGGCGCCGACGATGCGCAGCGGACTCTTCATCAGCGCGCCCAACACCGCGAAGGTGCCGGCCTCGATCTGGTCCGGGATGAGCGTATGGGTCGCGCCGCCGAGCTTGGCGACGCCGTCGATTGTGAGCGTGTGCGTGCCGATGCCGGAGATGCGTGCCCCGGCGGCGTTCAGGAAACAGGCCAGATCCTGGACATGCGGTTCCTGCGCCGCCAGATGAATGACCGTCCGCCCCTCGGCCAGAGCGGCCGCCATCATGGCGTTTTCGGTGGCGGTCACGGAAAACTCCGGCAGGGTGATGGCCGCGCCATGCAGCTTGGCGGCCTGCAGCAGGTACTCGGCGCCGCGCCGTTCGATGGACGCGCCCAACGCCTCAAGAGCCACGAGATGCGTATCGATCGGTCGGTTGCCGATGATGCAGCCACCCGGCTCCGGCAGGACGACTTCGTGGAAACGGGCCAGAAGCGGACCCATGAGCAGGATCGAGGAGCGCATGCTCTTCACGGCTTTGGCGTCGAGACTCGAGATGTCTGCTTGCCGCGTATCCACCGTCACCTCGTGCTCGCCGGTCCATTCCGCGACCGCGCCGAGCGAACGCAGGATGTCGAGCATCCGTTCCACGTCCGAAAGCCGCGGCACGTTGCGCAGCACGCAGGGTTCGGACATGAGCAGGGTCGCGGCAATGATTGGCGTAGCCGCGTTCTTCATGCCGCGCACCGCGATCTCGCCGGCCAGCTTCTTGCCGCCGCGAATCACGAGCTTGGTCGGCCCGGTGCCTGGTGCCGCTGGCTGCTGTTTTTTAGCCTGATTCTGGTCTGCACTAGCCATATAAGGTAGCATTATCTTACCCTCGGAATGGGGCATTGGCAAACGGGGTGTGGAGGGTGAAGCGTGGAGTTTGAGGCCTTTTTTAAGGTAATCAAACTCCACACTACAAACTCCCCGCTCCACACTCCCCGCTCCACGCTCCCCGCCACACGCTCCCCGCTCCACGCTCCCCGCTCCACGCTCCCCGCTCCCCGCTCCACACTCCCGATATGCGCCGCCGTTACCGCTATTCCGTAATACTCCTGCTCTCGCTGGTTTTTTTCGTCGTGGCCCCGGCCGTCCTGCTCTACACGAACGGCTATAGCTACAACTGGAAAAAAATACGTTTCGAAAAGACCGGACTGCTCGTCGTGGAAACGGTGCCTTCCGGCGCCCAGGTATACGTCAACGACAAGCTTCAGCCGCAGAAGACGCCGCTCACGGTTTCCCGTCTCCTGCCGGACGATTACGCCCTCCGCCTGGAGTATCCTGGCTATCTCGCGTGGCGCAAGACATTGCCGGTCCGCAGCACGGAATCCACCTTCGTCAAAGGGCTGATCATGTTCCGTGAGGTCCTGCCGCGGCTGGATACGGCCATCGACGCCTCCGCCGCCGCGGTCCGTGCCGACGGAACAGCCGCCGTTCTTTCCGAAGACGCCAGATGGACGGAGCTGGCATTGGCCACACCCGCCGGCCAACTGACGTTTTTGGCCCGTTTTCCGGCCGGGCAGATAGCGCATCCGGACATCTCCTGGTCGCCGGACGGAAATCGCCTCATGCTGACTGCCGAATCGGACGGGCGCGGCCTGCTGCAGGTGTACCGTCCCGCGACCGAGGAATCTCTGACTGTCGTCCCCCGTCCTTCCAGACCAAGCCGAGATGCCACCGGCGGTCTGCGGCTGGCCCGCTGGAACGCGAGCGGCACGGCGATTTCAGCCCTCTCGGACAGCGGTGCCGTCATCTGGAAAGGCAGCGGCGGATTTGCCGAAGCAATACCAGGCACGGCCGGGGCGGAAGACGCAATTCTGGGCGACGATGGGCTCTACTTCATCCGCCGCCTACCGGAGAGCCGCAGCGCCACGGCCGACGTGTCCGCCGTCCCGCCGCCCAAAGCGCTCTGGCGCATCCCTGTCGACGGTTCGCGCGAAGCGGAGAAAATCTCCGACCTGGACGATGCCCGGCTGCGATTCGCCGACATGGCGCCTGGTCTGGTCTCGATTACCCGACAGGACAACGGCCAGCTGAAGACCTATCCGACCGCCGGCGGCCCGCCGCGCGTCCAAGGCGTGGGTGAGCATGTGCGCTGGGAAAAAGCGCCCGGACAGGGGCGGATGCTGGTCTGGAACAGTTTCGAGGTTTCGGTGATTGATCCGAACTCCGGCTGGCACGACGTGATCACGCGGCTCAGTTCGCCCATAGCGGACTGCGCCTGGCATCCTGCCGGCCTCGATGTCATCTGCGGAACCGCCGAAGGCGTCTTCGCGGCCGAACTGGACGACCGCGGCGGCCGAAATCTCTTCGATCTGGTCCGCTTCCCTTCCGTCGCCGGCTTCGCGCTGGACGCCAAGGGCTCGGTCATCTACATCGTCGGCGCGGCCGGAAAACTCCGCGGACTATACGAGAGGCCGCTGTAGCCTCGGTCGGAAGCCGCCGACCAGTGAACCGAAGATCCGGCTTTGACGAAAAAAACCGCCCACCAGGGCGGTTTAAGCTAACCCAACTTGCCTTCCCGCACCAGCCTCTCCACGAGTCCGGGCAGGTCGCGGACCGACTGCAGGACGTAGTCCGGCTCGACCTGGGCGGCGGCGTAGCCCCAGGTCTTCGAGGGAACGTGCACCGTCAGGATGCCGAGCTCCTTGGCCGGCAGGATGTCGCTGCGGAACGAGTCGCCCACCATCAGGCAGCGGCGGCGGTGCTTCCCCGCGATGCGGCGCATGATCTCCTTCTTGTCCCGCGGCGTGACGTTCACGGAATCGAACGTCGCCTCGAGGCCGGCCTCGCTGATCTTCCGCAGCTGCAGGGACTTGGCCCCGGCCGTGATCAGGTGCTGGCTGTGCCCCTGGCTCTTCAGGTACTTGAGCGCGGTCTTCACGCCGGGGAAGGTCCAGTACGGGCCGTCGGCGAAGTGCGCGGCGATGAAGAACAGCCGACGCGACACCGCGCGGGAGATCGGCACGTGCGACTCGCGGCACAGGCGCTCGTAGGTCCGCACCCAGCTCTTCGGGAACACGTCGATGGTGAAGCCGTTGCGCTCCACCATCGCCATCTGTTCGCGCTGCTGCATGGTGAGCACGTCCACCGGGTAGGGGCTCGCAAGCCCCAGGCGCTTGCTGATGATCAGCCCGCAGCGCCAGGCCGGAATGTGATACTTGATGCAGTTCGGGATGAGCGTGTCGTCCAGATCGTACATGATCTCCAGGGACAGCAGCTCGGCTGGGCCGTTGTTCTTTTTGGCCATTCGAACGCTCCGTGATTCGGCAGAAAAAGGACGACTTGACTTCAGCTAGCCCCATCGGGTGGGGTAAGTCAAGTGGTTTGGTTGAAAGTTGCCCCGCCACTTATCTTCAGTCAAAGAAGGCGGGGTCCCGCCCAAATGGCGGGAAGAGTTGCCCCGCCCCCCTACTAAAGAGGCGAGAAAAGTTGAATTTTTTTTCGCCAACTGCAACTTTCAACCGCACGCCGATTACCACCGCACCAAGGCGTAGAGCGCTTTCCACACCAGCCACATGAGCGGATTGGCGATGTAACGCAGGACGAAACCGTCGGTCTGCCCCTCCTGGAAGAGGATGCGGGACTCGGCCAGGCGCAGCAGTTCCCGATCTGATACGCGTCGGACGGACTGGATGGCGCGGCGGCGGTCGGCAATCCAGCGGCGGACGTCGCGCGACATCAGCATGCGATAGGCGGCCATTTTCTCTCCAAACCAGCCGCCCCGCAGCGCGAACAGCAGGGAAAAAATCTCGACACCCAAAAGCGGCAGGACCAGAAGCGCCAGGGTCGGCCATTTAAAGGCGGTCAGCAGGACGACGAAACGGTTGCGCTCCATCCAGCGGAACTTGGTCATGCTCCGGGCGAAGACATAGTGGTGCCGAACGACGCTCGCGGGCGCCAATAACAGACGGTAGCCGGCGAGCCGGATGCGCAGCGAAAGGTCGACATCCTCATGATAAAGAAAGAATTTTTCATCAAAGATATCCCGGGCGCCGAGAGCCGCCAGGCGCACCAGGACCGCGGCGCCGCTCGCGGCGGCTATTTCGACGCTCTTCCCGCCCGCCGGGGCTTCGCTGCGCGGCCGCCGATAGCCGCCGCAGTAGCTGTACCCCAGAAAATGATAGGCGTTGCCCCAGCTGTTCACGAGTTCCGGCTGCTTGCCGAGCAGGAGCAGGGACTGCACGAGTCCGGCCGACGGGTCGGCGTCCATGACGGCGAGCGCCTCGCGCAGGAAAGACGGATCGACATCCGTATCCTGATTCAGCAGGTAAGCATAGGCACAGCCGTGCTCCCGCGCCGCTTTCGCGCCCAACACGTTACCGCCCGCGAACCCGGTATTGGTCTCGGACCGCAGCAAGGTCACGTGCGGCAGCGTCTTACCGGCGCGCGGCAGCCATTCCTTCTGCAGATAATCCGCGCAGCGGCCGCCTGGTGCCGGATTGTCCACCAGCACGATTTCCCACCGGTCCCGTTCCAGATTCACGGCTTCGAGCGACGGCAGAAGACGCGTCAGGTCGGCAAGCGCCTCCTGATTCAGGTAGGTGACGATGATGACAGCGACGCGATTCATGGGCATCGATGCTCGACCGGAATTAGGGCCGGGCGTCCGCGTCAGCCGACGGTTCCGGCTGACAGCGCCACTTCAGATGATACCTCATCCAGCTCATGATGTGGCCGCGCGTCGCCCTGCTCCGCAGGAAGTTGAGCAGATGGTTGCGGATGCGCGCCGAAGCCCGGCCGTAAGCGTGCATGATGGCCACTTGCGGCAAGTAGGTCAGATCGTAGCCGAGCAGTCGCACGCGACGGCATAAATCGATGTCCTCGTAATAGAGCCAAAAACGGTCGTCGAAGCCGCCGAGCCGGTCCCAGACCCGCGCCGGCAGGCACATGGCCGAGCCTTGGACCCAGTCGACTTCGCGGGGTGCCTGGCGGTCGTATTCGCGCATCAGAAAACGGTCGGAGTAGTTGCGGCCCCAAGCCGTATGTCCGAGCGAGGTGCGCTGGGTCAGCGGCGCGTACCATTTCGGATAGCGGCGGCAGGTCTCCGCCGTCGTGCCGCCCTCGCCCACGAGCCGCGGGGCGACGAGGCCGCAGTTCGGGTGCGTGTCCAGCCAATCGCAGAGGCGGTCGAAAGTCCCCGGTTCGATGATGGCGGTGTCCGGATTGAGCATCAGGTAATTGCTGGCTCGGACTTCCGCGGCGCCGCGGTTCGAGGAACGTCCGAAACCGTAGTTGCCGTCCCGCAGAACGACGACCGCTTCCGGCAGCTTGCTCCAGACGAGCGCCTCGACCTGCATCCGGTCCGAGGCATTGTCCACGATTACGGGAACGATGCGGCGGCGGGCCGTACGAATGGCCGAGGCCAGACTCGCGAGATACCGGTCATCCAGTTCGTTGTAGCAGACCGAAACCACGGCCAGATCGGCTTCCGGCTCTTCCGCGTCAGCGGGCCGGACGGTCCGTCGCAGTTCGCGCACGAAGGCCCGCTCGCGGCGCAGGCGCTGCCGCGCCCGCCAGGTCTCGCGCCAGACGGCAAAAAAGGCGCGCGGCGCTTTGAACAGCCACATGGCCGCCTTGGCAGATTCGTAGAAAGGCATGCCGGGCCGCAACAGCAGGTCGCGCGGGCGCCAATGCGTCGCGAGCACCCACAGATGATTGCGGTAAGAGAGACGTCGGGCTACGGCGCTCCACGGCAGAGTCCTGGCCGGTCCGAGCGTCCGCCGATGATAGGCACGGGCGGCCGGCACGGTCGCCGCCGTCCAACCGGCGGTCTCGAGACGCAATGACAGGTCGACATCCTCCTTGTAGGCAAAATAATGGGGATTGAAAATCGTACGCCACGGACCGGCCTCGAGCAGCGCCAAACGCCGGTACATCGGCAGGCAGCCGGACACGCCCAACACCGGCCAGGCCGTCGCAACCTCCGATACCCGCGGCAGCGGACCGCCGGCCCCGATATCGTGCACCGCGCCGTACCAGGTCATGGCTATGCCCAACGTATCCGCCCGATCGGTTCGACCGCCGTCCGCCGCGTCGCGCCCGTCGAAGTCCCAACGCCCGATCGCGCCCGAGACCGCGGCGCAGCCGGGGTGCGCCGCCAGATGATTGATGAGTTTTTCCAAAAAATCCGGCTCCAAAAACGCGTCTTGGTTGAGCAGTTGGACGAACTCCGCGTCGTGCAGCGCGAACAGCCGGTCATGCGCCGGCGCGAATCCCGTATTGACCGCCTCACGCACCGTCTCGTACGGCAGTCCGGAATCGGCCAGGAGCCGCTGCACCGTAGACCATTCCTCGGCCACGGAGCCGTTGTCCAGGACGAAAAGCTTCCAGTCGCGGAACGACTGCCGTTTCAGGGAATCCAGCAGGTACGGCAGGTAAACCGCCCCGTCGCGAAGCACGAGCTGCAGGGCCAGCTTCATACGGCCTCCCCCTTCCGGCGGCTTACCGCCTTAGCCAAATCGACGCAGCCGGCGGCGGCCACGGCGAACGGCCGGATCAGCAGCACGGCGGCCCACTGCCAGAGTTCGCCGTGCTCCAGGAAATAGGTCGCCATGCTCCGCGTGAACACCGCCTGCTTCCACCAGTGCGGCACCTGGGCGGCGCTGCGCCCCGCGAGATCGCGGGCCGAGGCCTCCGCCGAATAGCGGACGCGCAGCTGGAAGCGGCGCGCGCGAGCGCAATAGTCCACCTCCTCGAACCAGATGAAATAATCCTCATCCAAAAAACCGACCGTGCGCAGCAGGGCGCGGCGGAAGGCGAAGAACGAGCCGCGCACCTGATCGACGTCCTGCGAGACGCCATAATCGAAACCGACGCAGAGATAGCGGTCCAGGAGCCAGGGAAAGAAGCGCCCCAGCTTCAGGAGCACGGCCAATTGGGAACCGAAATCAGGGAAACGCCGCACCGAAGGCACTGGCCGGCCGTGCGGTCCCAAGAGCCGGATGCCCAGAACGCCGATGGACTCATCGCCCATGAGCGCCCGATGCGCGTGCGCGATGGCGCCCGGCTCGACCAGCATGTCGGGATTCAGCAGGATGCACACCTCGCCGCGGCAGAGCCGCAGGGCGCGATTGTTCGCGGCCGCGAAGCCGGCGTTGTAGTCGTTGATGATGAGCCGCACCTGCGGAAACGACCGGCGGATCATGCGCCGCGTGCCGTCCTTCGACCCGTTATCCACCACGAACACCTCGAACGCCGGTTCGCCGGCAAGCGAAAACAGACGCTCCAGATTGGCGCGCAGGTGCTCGCGGACGTTATAGCTCACGATGACGATGCTCACGAGCGGATTTTCGGCTTGATTCTGCGTCATACCCGCCAGTAACGGACAAGCCGCCCGGATTAGGTCAGGCGGCGCGATTGTCGCTTGGCTATGCGGAATATTAGGTCTGGAGCAAGGTTGTGTCAATCGGCTGTCGAGGGGTTGAGAGAGGGAGAAATGAAGATAGAAGATTCGAAAGTCGCGTGTTATCGCGCTTCATCTCTCCACCCACCACCACTCGCATCTCGCTCCAGCCCTAACCGCCGACTTCCACCACCGAACAGTCACCCACCACCAGTCGGACCGCCTTTTCCTCGCTGGCGGCTGGCTTCAGCGTCACCTCCCTGCCGATCAGGCTGTCGGCGATGGGATGCTGCGTATTCACGGTCACGCCGTCGAAGAGGACGGAATGGCGGATATCCGCACCGCTGATCCGCGAACCGTCGCCGATGGAAACGTGCGGCCCTAGGCGGCTGTCCGTGATGATGCAGTTCGACCCGATGTTCGCCGGTCCCTCGATGACGGAA
>JAKAKZ010000041.1 GCA_021824285.1 bacterium | reverse complement strand
CCGGCGGCAGGGAGGCGAAGGAGCTGTCGGGCAGGTAGGGCAGGTTGGCGACGACGGCGAGAGGTCTGCCGTCGGGCAGGTCGCGGAGGGCCGGAGCGGCCAGGTCGCCTCGGCGAAAGACGACGCATCCGCGGAAGCCGAGTGCCGCGGCGTTGCGTTTAGCGATCGCCAGGGCCGACGCCGAGGCGTCCGTCGCGATAATCTGCGCCTGGGACAGGTCAGCGGCGAGCGACACGGCGATGCAGCCGCTGCCCGTGCCGACATCGAGCGCGACGAGCTGCGGCAGGCGCGACAGCTCCTTGGCCGCGGCGAGCGTCAGGGTCTCGGTGGCCCAGCGGGGGATGAGCGTCGTGCCGCGCCGCACTTCGAAGGTCCGCCCGCGGAAATTGGCCGTGCCGAGCAGATAGCTTAAAGGCTCGTGCTTGAGCCGGCGGGCGAGAAGAGCGCGGTAGCGGCGTACCGCCGCCGGCGCGACGGCTGTTTCAGAATGCGCAAGCAGCCATTCGCGGCTGCGGTTCAGCGCGTGGGCAGCCAAAAATACCGCGTCCCGGCCGGGTTCGGCGTCAGGACAGCGGTGGTCTTTCAGCTTTTCGGAGCCTTCGGCGATGAGGTCTTTGGCGGACGGCATATGTTTGGAGATGCGGAGTGACGGAGTGGCGGAGCGGTTGGCTGTTTACCGTTCAGCGCTCCGCATCTCCGCGTCTTCGCGTCTTCGCGTCTTCAAACTACGTTTATTCCTGCTGGGCTGCGAATTCTGCGGACTTGAGCGCGGTAAGGATGGGCTCCATGCGGCCGTCCATGATTTCGCGGATGTTGTTCCAGGATTCCTTGATGCGGTGATCGGTCACGCGGTCCTGCGGGAAGTTGTAGGTGCGGATCTTCTCCGAGCGGTCGCCGGAGCCGATCTGTCCCTGGCGCAGGGCCTTTTCCGCGGCGCGGCGCTTCTCTTCCTCGATGGCCAAAAGGCGGGCGCGGAGGATGGACATGGCCCGCTCCTTGTTTTGGGTCTGCGAGCGCTCGTCCTGGCACTGCACGATCATGCCGGTCGGCAGGTGCGTGATGCGCACGGCGGAATAGGTGGTCTGCACGCCCTGGCCGCCGTGGCCGCCGGCGAGGAACGTGTCGATGCGCAGGTCCTTCTGTTCGATCTTGAGGTCGACTTCCTCGGCTTCCGGCATCACGGCCACCGTCACGGTCGAGGTATGAACCCGCCCGGCTTTTTCCGTGTCCGGCACGCGCTGGACGCGATGCACGCCGCTTTCGAACTTCAGGTCGCGGTAAGCGTTCGCGCCTTCGACCATGAAGATGACTTCCTTGAAGCCGCCGAGCTCGTTGACGCTCGAGGAGGAAAGCACGGTCTTCCAGCCGCGGCGCTCGGCATAGCGGGAATAGAGGCGGAACAGTTCGGCCGCGAAGAGCGAAGCCTCGTCGCCGCCGGCGCCGGCGCGGATTTCCACGTAGCAATTCTTGCTGTCCATGGGTCCGGGCGGCACGAGCGCGGCTTCAAGTTCGGTCTTGGCTTCAGCCGCTTCGGCCGTCAGGTGGGCGACTTCGTCCCGGGCCATGGCCGCGAGGTCGGCGTCGTCGCCGGCGTCCTTAACCGTGCTTTCGGCCTCGGAGAGCGCCTTGGCGATGGCCTCATGGCGGTCGGCCTTCTCCAGGCAGGAGCGCACACTGTCGTATTCGCGGTTCAGGTCGCGGAGCTTACGCGCATCGGAAAAAGTCGCGGGGTCGGCGAGCAGCCCCTCGATTTCCTGCGCGCGGGCGCGGCGTTTGGCGATGGCTTTTTGGATGTCCATATTGGGAGTGTGGAGTGTGGAGTGTGGAGTGTGGAGTGGGGAGTGAATTAATCTTCACGCTCCAAACTTCACGCTCCACGCCATATTAAATACCCGGCACCTTCATGGGGTGCCAGGCACTTTCTTGCTGTCGGGATAAGCGAAGAGCCGGGTGCCTGACACCCGTGCCCCGCTACTTCGACTCCTTAGCGGTCTTGCGGCGGACGGCTTTCGCCTTCTTTGCCGTGACCTTCTCGGTGGACGTCTTGGAGGTGCGCTCCTTGAACTTCTCCACGCGGCGCGCGGTGTCCACGAGCTTCTGCTTGCCGGTGTAGAACGGGTGGCAGTTGGCGCAGAGTTCGATCTGGATGTCCTTCACGGTCGAACCGACGGTAAAGGTGTTGCCGCAGGCGCAAGTGACGGTCGCGTCCGGGAAATAGGTCGGATGGGTTTCCTTCTTCATAGCGATGTGCGGTTCATTTATATGGGAGGAGATTAGCACCGGTGCGGTTTTTTGGCAAGGGAGAGGGGAGTCAGCCGTTTGCCGTCGGCGGCCAGCCGCCGGTTCCCGCCTCATGGCGCAGTCGGTTTCGCGGACATATTGACAGCCCACTCTTTTTCCGCTATGCTCTGCTGTCGTTGGGGAACGGCAGCGCACATTCCACTGGAGGCGATAAAATGGCTTCAAACAGCACGACGGCACCGGCCGTCATCGACACGGAGTACCTGCAGGAGGTGAAGATCCTCATCGAGTCCGCGCTGGAGCGGGCCGACGCCGGCACCGTGACGCTCGCCGACAAGACCGCGGAGCGCGCCAGCTTCACGGTCGTGCCGCAGAACAGGGAGAACGCCGATCTCATCGCGCGTGACATGCGCGACGACAGCGAGCTCCGCAAGCACCTCACCGCGCCGGACGACATCGAGCTGCAGAGCGACCGTACCATCACGGTCACTGTCATGCGTCCGACGTTCAGCTTCTGAACGCCGCCCGCCCACTTCTTTCCGCGCCCGCCGTCCACCGGCGGGCGTTTGCTTTTGCCGCGTCTCCGGATCTGCGCATCCCTTACAAATACGGATTGACTCCGCCCGCTCCACCGGCTACCATCGCCGCAGCTCATTGCATCGGAGGCCTTATGCCCCGCACCGCTGTCTACGCCGACTGTTTCGATCCGCCGACCGAAGCCTCGCTCTGGCTTGTCCGGGAGGGGGCCAAGCTGTTCGACCGCCTGACGGTCGCCGTGCTTGAACCGACTGACTGGCCCGGTCGGGAAAGCCTTTTCAGCCTCGAAGAGCGTCTTGCGTTTTTGGGCAAGGCTTTTTCCGGTCTCGACAACGTCTGCGTGATGCCGTTTTTCCGTCCCGTGGCCGACAGTTGGGTGCTGGCCGCAGGGGCCGATTACCTGCTGAACGACCAGTCGCAGTCCTGTCCATGGGGTTCCCGGCGCGAATTCGCCGAGGGCAGGGGAGACGGCTCGGGCCGCTCGGTGGTCATCATCGTGCCGCCGGAAGTCGGACGGTTCTGTAACGGTATCCGTCACGCCATCGGATTTGCCGACTGGCAGGAAGATATCCGTGCCGATCTGCCGCCGGCCGTGTGGGCGGCATTCCTCGAACGGACCGGCAATCCGCTGTATGCGCGCTGGTTCGATGTCTGGAAGCGCTACATCGGAACGCCGCCGCTGCCGCCGTACCGCGCCCTGCTCTCCGCCTACCGCGAGCCGCACCGCACCTACCACGGTTTCGAACACGTCCGGCATTGCCTGGAGATGTTCGACTGGGCCCGCGACGATTTCCGGCAGCCGTACGCCGCGGAGATTGCGCTTTGGGCGCACGATTCGGTCTACGACCCGAACCGCCAGGACAACGAGGAACGGAGCGCGGACTTCCTGAACCGTTTCGGTCAGCCGCCGTCCGCGGTCCGCGATCTCGTCCTGGAAACCACGCACCGCGGTACGCCGCGCTCGCCGGACGGTGCGCTGATCCGCGACATCGACCTGGCCGCGCTGGCCGTCGACCAGGCAAAGTTCGACGCGAACTCGCTGGCCATCCGTCGCGAATACGCGCAGGTGCCGGAGATGCAGTACCGTGTGGAGCGGGCCGCCATCCTGCGGGGCCTCCTGCGCCGGCCGCGCATCTACTTCACGGAACGGTTCGCCGCTCGCTCCGAGGACGCAGCCCGCGCCAACCTGGCCCGGGCCGTCACGCTCCTTGAGAGCGAGGAACGCCTCGCCTGACCCGCCTTATGCGGGTTTTTTGATTAGTGTGGAGCGGTACGGTGCGAGATAAGTCTAGGGGTTTAGATGTTTAGCGGTCTAAGAGTAAAGGTAAACTGCGCCTAATGAGCGCGGTTTGATGTGTAGGCGTCACGACCTTTAAACTCTTACACCTCTAGACTTCTAGACCACTACGCTCGACCGATTGACATTTCCCCTCAAAATCTGTTAACCATACCTGTCCCCTCAAGGGACGGTTTTTTGACAATTTTCGGAAGGAATACGGCATGAGACGCATCCCGATCATGTACGTCCATCTGTACTTCGGCCTGCCGCTGCTGCTGTGCTGGGCCATCGCGCTCGGCTTACGCGGCTGTGAAGTCTCCGACCGGACAGAAGCCATCGAGACGGCCAAGAAAGACCAGTCCGTCGTGGACTGGGCCGCCGGCAAGGTACCCGAGGATCAGAAGCAGCGGCGGCTGCAGATCATCGACCGCTTCTACACGTTGCGGGACAGATATCGCAGCCCCAATTACGGCACGAACGAGTTTCTGCTGGATTTGGACGAGGCAGCCAGTCTCCGGGCCGGCGCCACGAACCGCCTGCTGCCGACACAGTACGTCGCCGATCTCGGCGATTTCGCCCGAACGCCCGAGGTCGCCGCCCTGCGCGACACGCGTCAACGCGTGCCCGAGGTCATCGGCGTTTTCGGCGGCGGTGGGCCGGCCGTGAGCGCCATGAAAATGCCCGCGCCGCTGAAGTTCTGGGACGGCCGGCTGATTCTCTGGGCCCATTTGGCCGGAGCGCTGCTGGCCGCCCTGCTCTTCACGGTCCGCGTCTACAAGTACTTGGGCTACCACCCGATCCGCCAGTTCCCCTGGCAACGGGCGGATGCGCTGCTTCTTGCGGCGCTGCTGGCCCCGGTGAGCGTCGCGGTCGTGCTGGTCTACGTCTTTCTGCGGGCCCTGTCCGTGGATTGGGTTGACCTGTTCGGCCGCTTCCTGCACCGCAGCATGGTGTTCGGTTACCGGATCGGAATCCTGCGCAAGACGCCGGCGCCCGTCCTGGTGCCGGCCAGTTTCGAAGTCGGATCCGCCCAAGTTTCGGCCGCACCTGCGGCCGAGACCGCGGTCAAGAGCAAGACCGCTGCGGCCGCATGGTTCGCCGTGCGCCGCTCCTCGTTCCTCGGCGCGACGCATCTGCTGCAGAACGCCGGAATCGAGGTCTACCCGATGAGGCTCCACGTTCCGAAGCAGCTGACCGGCTTTGCCGTGCCGGCCGGACGGATCGCGGAATTCGAGCGTTTGCTCGGGCTCACCGAGGTCGAACGCACGGACTCGGAAACCGATGTCGAGAGCGTGCACTTGCGTTCCTACGCCAGCGCACACGGCGAGATCGATCTCGCGGATGCGGCCGACGGCTCCGAACCGCGCCTGCGCCGCATCCTCAAGGCCGTGTCCGCCAAAGCTGGCGGTCTCGACTTGAGTCTGCAGGTCTGCGACGGCGACAAGATGCCGCTAGCGCCGGCCGGCCGGACGGTCATCTTCTGGCCGGCCACGCCGGCCGAACCAGAAGGCCGGCAGGTCCGGCGCATCCTGGGCCGCGACTGGTCCAAGTCCGTGAGCGTCCTCCAGCCTTCGCTGCAGGGCGTCGTCATCAAGGACGAGGACGGCACGCCGATCGCCCAAGTCATCAACAATTCCATCTACGTTCTCGTCGACCGCCTGCCGCCCGACGGTCCGTCCGACCAGGAATCCCTGGCGGACGAGGCCATTACGCGGCTGTTGCACGAGGCCGTGGCCGCGAGCCAGGCTCGGGCCGGCGACGACGAGGTGCAGGCCATGCTCTGGCGTGACAGCCTGAATGAGCACCGTCAGCGCTACGTCGAACAGTGCCTGCGGCGGGTGCACCGGCAACGGTCTGACTTGGAAAAGAAGGTCAGGGAGTGCGACGAGGCCATCGCATCCGCCAGCCAGGAAATGAGCCGGCAGATCCGCGAACGGCGCTCGGTCAGGACCGAGCTGCAAAGGCTCATCGACCAGGAGCTGAAGAGCGAAGAGGAGCGTCTCGCCAAGGAGTTCGATGCCCTCTGCGCCTCGAAGAGCATCCTGTCGCTGGAGTTCAGCGGCCGCGAGCTGTGCGTCTACACCCGGACGGTCCACATCGACTGGCAGGGCAAGCGCTACCGCATCGGCCGGTTTCTCCTGCGGCTGTCGGAAGACGGCCGCATCTCCATCGCCAACCTGTCGAACACCGCCCAAGGTACGGCCATGCATCATCCGCATGTGTCGGACCCGCAGCGACCCTGCTTCGGCAACATCCAGGAGTCGCTCGTGAAGCTCCTGGCCGCGCGCGAGTTCGCGGCGGCCGTCTCCCTGCTGTTCCGCTACCTCGAAAGCTACAACCCGCATCCCGGGGTGGGGGACATCACGCATTGGAAGGAGGTACCGCATGAGGTCTGACGGTTTCCCGTTTCGCCGGCCGACGCCCGTGAGGGTCGTCTGCCCGGAACTGAAGATCCCCGAGCGGATCTGGAAGAGGTTGCGTGCCTTCATCGCAGCCTGCCCCGGCGAGGTCGGCGGTCTCGGCACGGTCGAGATCGTCGACGGCGACCTGGCCGTCACCGACGTCTTCCTGCTCGAGCAGACCGTCTCCGCTGCCTCCACCGAACTCGATCCCGCGGCTGTCGCCCGGTTCGTCACGGACTGGGCGACGGCGGGCAAGGACGTGTCGCTCCTGCGCTTCTGGTGGCACTCGCATGCCACCTTCGAAGTCGGCTGGTCCGCGACCGATTTGTCCACGATTGCCCTGCTCGCGCAAGGCGGCTTCCTCGTCTCCTATGTGGGCAACCACCGCGGCGACGAGCTGGTCCGCCTCACGCTCCACGAGCCGGTGCGGCTGTCCATCGACGACCTGCCGCTCACGGTCGTGCCGCGGCTCGACGTGCGGCTCATGGCCGCGGTCCGGGCCGAGGTCAAGGCCAAAGTCCGGCCCAAGCCCTGGTGGCGCCGCCGGCCTCCGGCCGGCGACCCGCCGAAGGAGACGCCGGCCATCCCGGCGCTGCTCGAACCGGGCAACGACGGCCACGAAGGCGGAGGTCAATCATGACCAATCGCCCGCTCGTAACCGTGAACCGGTCGCGCCAGCTGGACATCTTCCGGCCCGACCAGGCCACAAGCCCCGTCACCGTCATCGGTGCCGGCGGCATCGGCTCGCCGACCGTCATCCAGCTTGCCCAGATGGGCGTGCCGGACCTGACGGTCCTTGACGATGACGTGGTCGAAGAGCATAATCGCTCGAGCCAGCATTACCGGCTCGAGGACCTCGGCAAGCCGAAGGTCATCGCCCTGGCGGAGCAGGCCGAAAGCTACGGCGGCTGCCGCATCACGGCGCGCCGCGAACGCTACATCGGCCAGCCGCTCGCCGGCCTGGTCGTGAGCGCCGTGGATTCCATGGATTCGCGCCAGGCCATCTGGGAGGGCCTCCGCTTCAACCCGGACGTCGAGCTCTACATCGACGGTCGGATGAGCGGTCTGGTCTATCACGTGCTGGCCGTCCGGCCGCACGATCCGGATGACGTCGCCTGGTACGAGACGCGCCTCTTCCCGCAGAGCGAAGCGACGCCCGAACGCTGTACGGCCCGCGCCATCGTGTTCAACACCTACGGCATCAGCTCGCTCATCTGCGCGCTGATCCGCAGCTGGTGGCTCGACGGCTCCGTGCCCAAGGAAAGAAGGGGGGATTTCGGCAGTCTCACCTTCCTGTAGCGGTCCAACTGTCGTTTGCTGCGGCGCTGATGCCGCGGAGAAGGAGAGGAGAAGATGGAAGCGAAGTACATCACGTTCCCCGGCAAGGGTGCCCGCCAGGTGCCCGTGCCCGGTGCCACCGGTACCGTCACGCTGAACGCGTTCCTCGAGGCCGCCGGCGACCCGTTCGACTCGGACGGCAAGGTGGACTACCTCGTGGACGGCGAGACCGTCAAGGACGGCAACGCGCCGGTCCGCGAGGGCTCCACGGTCACGAAGACCGCCCGCGTCGCAGGCGGCTGACCGCCGCTTCGGCCGCACTTTCCGAGAGTTCCTCCGCCCCGCACCGCCTGGTGCGGGGTTTTCTATTTTCTATCCTCCTTAAAGTCCTGCGGCACGGTCTGCTTTTCCGCAGAAAGTGGTCAGACCCCGCAATGTCGCGGTTCCACTTCATGCGTTCCTGGATCCATTGACAGTTTCTATAATATATGCGACATTGGCGCGTTCCGGCTTACGGCCGGAAGCACGTTGAAAACCGAGGAGGCAAGACATGGTCGGATTGGTGGCGGTTCTGGAGCTGATGGTGATCTGCGCGCTGGCCCTTTTCGGCCTGACGCAGGTGCTTTTCCCGCTCGCGAACGGCAAGCCTCTTTTCCCGTTCTTCCGCCGTCCCGATCGGGCCGCGCGGATGCTCGCCGAGGCGCAGCAGCGTCGCGCGGCTGCCGAGCAGATGCTCGAAGCCGCCAAGCTCGAAGCCGAAGCCGCCCGCCTGCATGAGGAGGCGCTTCAGACCCGCGTTCGCCAGTTCGAGGAGACCGGCGACCGTCAACCCGCAGCCCCGAAGGAGAGGGATCGCAACTGAAGCCCCGACGGCGCTGGCCGCCAGCCAGACGCCGCCGGTAACCCGACCGCAGGAGAAGTCCATGCCAGTCCGCAGCCCACCGCAATGGAGGAAGCTCATGAACGTCAAGGCCATCATCGGCATCGTCTCCCTCGTCGTCCTCGTCGCGCTCGGTCTCATGACCACGAGCCTGTTCGAGACCGTGGACGCCGGCGAGATCGTCGTCATCCAGTCGCCCATCGCCGGCAACCTCAAGTTCCTCAAGGAGCCCGGGGTCTACGGCCAGTGGTTCGGCAAGGTGACGCGCTACAAGAAGTCGACGCAGTTCTGGTTCAGCTCCAAGGCTGATCAGGGCTCGGATTCGAACCAGGCGATCAAGGTGCGCTTCAACGACGGCGGCCACGCCAACCTCTCCGGCAGCCTGCGCTTCGACCTGCCGCTCGACGAGGACAACCTGCGCAAGATCCACACCCGCTACGGGTCGCAGGACGCGGTCGAGCAGCAGCTGATCCGCACGGTCGTGGAGAAGTCGGTCTACATGTCCGGCCCTCTCATGAGCTCCAAGGAGAGCTACGCCGAGCGGCGCAGCGACCTGATCGCCTACATCGAGGACCAGGTCGCGCACGGCGTCTACCGCAGCGAGACCGAGTACGACAAGGAGACCGATCCCATCTCCGGCAAGGAGAAGACGGTCACCAAGGTCAAGCTGGTGAAGGACGAGAAGGGGACTGTCGCGCGGCAGGAGCCGTCGCCGGTCGAGGAGTTCGGCATCCGCGTCACGAACCTCTCCATCAACGAGCTCGCCTACGACGACGCCGTGGAGAAGCAGATCCAGGCCCAGCAGCAGGCGGTGATGAACATCCAGACCGCCATGGCCGAGGCCCGCAAGGCCGAGCAGAAGGCGCTGACCGCCGAGAAGGAAGGTCAGGCCGATGCGGCCAAGGCCAAGTGGGAGCAGGAGGTGCTCAAGGCCAAGGCCGTGACCGAGGCCGAGCAGAAGCGCGAGGTGGCGCGGCTCGCCATGGAGGCGGCCGAGTTCACCAAGCAGGAGCAGATCAAGCTCGGCGAGGGCGAGGCGGCCCGCAAGAAGGCCGTCATGGCCGCGGACGGCGCGCTCGAGAAGAAGCTCGGCGCCTGGATCGAGGTCAACAAGGCCTACGCCGCGGAGCTCGGCAAGCAGCGCTGGGTCCCCGAGGTGCAGATGGGCTTGCCCGTCGGCACGACGAACGGCAATGCGGCCACCGGGGTCATCGACCTCCTCCAGGTCAAGACCGCCCGCGACCTGGCTCTGGACATCGGTGTCGCGGGCAACGCCGCGCCGCCGGCCCAGGTCCAGAAGAGATAGCTTTCTAAGCCCCCACGTCGGGGGCTTTTTTTGTTTTCATGCGCCCGATTGATGATTGACTTTTTGCGCAATTTACGCTAGGCTCGCGGCGACCGGCATCACTGGTCCGGTTCCTTGAAAAACCGTCGTCTATAGCCCGGAAGGGGGTATGAAGATGGCGCAACTGACCGTGGCCGTTACCTATCAGGACGACCGCGCCGGCCGTCGGAGGTTGGCGTATGCCGACGATCTGGCGAGCCGCTGCGGCGCGGAACTGTTTCTGGCCCTGCTCGACACGCCCTTGGTGCCGGCCCTCGCGGCCGCCGCCGGCCGCGTCGCCGGCGCATCGGCGCCTGCCGCCGACCGCGATTTCGCGGCCCTGGCCTCCAGCCTGCACCAGTGCCGGACCGCGGACATCGCCGGCCTCGAAGGCGACTGGACGGCCTTGGCCGCGGCGCTGGCGAGCCGTGCCGATGCGGTGGCCGTGAGCGACCGGCCGGAACGGCATTTCGCCGGATTGGCCGCCATTTATCCGGCTGACGAGACCGAGTTCAGCCGCAACCGCGACGGCCCGCCGCGCGTGCTGGTGCCGTTCGGTACCGGTCCGGACGCGGCCGATGCCCTTGAGGGGCTCGTGGCCGTCCTCGGTCCCATGGCCGCCAAGGAGGTAGTCCTGTACCACACCACTTGGCGGAACCCGTCGATCGCAAGCGACGATCCCGACCGCCATGTCTGTCCGGAGGCCGCCGCCGTCCGGACCGCTCTCGAAGCGCGGCTCGACCGGCT
>JAKAKZ010000040.1 GCA_021824285.1 bacterium | reverse complement strand
CCTCAAAACCTCTACACCTTCACACCTTTAAACCTTTACACTCATAATCGTCAGCCCTATACTCCCACCGTATTATGTCCGCCCATGGGCTTGAGGCCGTCGTCGGCAACCGCCACATAATTGAATTTTTGCGCAAGAACGCGGCCGGCGGCCGCGCCGCGCACGCCTACCTGTTCACTGGGCCGCCGGGCATCGGCAAGGCATTCGCCGCCCGGGCGCTGGCGGCGTTCCTGTTGGATACGGACCGGCCGGAGCAGCACCCGGACTTCCATTTGGTCGAACGCTCTGTGGATGCGAAAACCGGCAAACCGCACGCGGCGATTCTCGCCGAGCAGATTGAGGAGCTGGTCGGTCAGGCGGCGCGTTCCGCCCTGCTTGCCGGCAGACAGATATTCGTGATCGACGGCGCCGACCGGCTGAACCCCGCGGCCGCCAACGCCCTGCTGAAGACGCTGGAGGAGCCGAAGGGCAGCACCGTCATCGTTCTTCTGGCGCCGTCGTCTGGCTCCGTCTTGCCCACCATCAGTTCGCGTTGCCAACCGTTGGAGTTCCGGCTCGTGCAGTCGGCGGACATCATCGCCGCTTTGGAGAAGGAGGGCGTGCCGACCGGCCAGGCGACACTCTTCGCCCGGCTTTCTGGCGGCCGGCCAGGACGGGCCCTGGAATTGGCTCGCGACCCGGCCGCTTTCCGCGCGCTCCGCGAAACACGCGAAACCGCCCTGCGTTTTTTGGAGAGCGGCCTGACCGAGCGGTTCGAAGCCGCCGGCAAGCTCCTGCCGCCCAAGCTGGCATTCGCCGACGCCGCGGAAAAGGGTCGGGGATTCTTCGACCTGCTGGCGGAGCTCCTGCGCGACGCGTTTGCGGCCGCGAACGGCCTGGACCGGAACCTCATCCATGCGGATGTCGCCGAGCGGCTGGCACTGATTGGACGCGATAAGCCAGGTCTCGCGGCGGTCCGGTCAGCTCTTGAGGCATATCCGAAATCGCGCCGTCTCATCGACGAGAACGTCGGGGCCCGAACGGCGCTGGAGCGCTTCGCCAGCGCGTTTTGAAACCATCGGCCCTCATTTGATATACTGAACGGGAACCATTTTTCGCCTAATTTATGCCCAAACGTCTCGTCCTCCCGTCACTTCTGGCCACGCTCCTGCTTACGGGCGCAGGCTGCATAACGATCGGCTCGTCCGGCCAGCCCGGGACCCCGTCCGGCGACGGCGGTATTTTCAAGTCCGCGAACAGCGGCGACACCTGGACGCAGAAAGTGGCGGTGCCGGCGACCGACGGCACGAAGCGCACCATCGGCGGCGCCTCCGTCAGCACCGTGGTTCAGGATCCTTCCGACCCGCAGGCGCTCTACATCGGCACCACCGAGAACGGACTTTGGATGTCTCTTGACGGCGGCGACTCCTGGCGGACGACCCCGCAGGTGAGCCGCGGAGCCGTGACGTCCGTGGCCGTGGACCCCAAGCAGAAGTGCACGGTCTACGCGACGGTAGAGAACAAGCTGGTGAAGACCGAGGACTGCACCCGCACCTGGGCCGTCCGCTATCTCGATTCCGCGGCGGATCGCCTGACCACGGCCGTGGCCGTCGATTCCTACAACCCGCAGATCGTCTGGCTGGGCAATATGAACGGCAGCCTTTTCCAGAGCCAGGACGGAGGCATGACCTGGAAGCTGACGCACGCTTTCGACGCCCGCATCCAACGCATCGTCATGGCCGCGAACGACAGCCGCCGCATTTTCGTCGCCCTGCAGAACAAGGGGCTGTGGCGCACTGACGACGGCGGCGCCAACTGGAAGGATTTGAGCCCCAACTACCAGAAGTTCGTCGGTTCCATGGACTTCACCGACCTGACGCTGGGCGTCTCCGAGCCGAAACTCATCATGTTCGCCTCCAAGTACGGGCTCCTGCGCTCACGCGATGCCGGCGACACTTGGGAGAAGGTTGAGCTGCTGACGCCGCCCGGCACCACGCTCATCTATTCGCTCGCCGTGGATCCGCGCGATCCGAACGTCATCTATTACGGGACGGCTACGACTTTCTACCGCAGCCAGAACGGCGGCGTGAACTGGATTCCGAAGAAGCTGCCGACCACCCGCGCCGCGACCGTGCTCTTGGTGGACAGATCGAATTCCGCCGTGCTATACATGGGCACGACCAAGTTCAAGCAGTAGACAGGTTTAAGGGTTTAAGGGTTGAAAGGTGTAGGGGCCCTTTCGATGGCTTTTAAACTCTCACACCCTTACACTCTCACACCCAACAGCGCTATGTCTCAGCAAGATCTAATGGCCGCGTATCGGCCCGACTTTCAGGAAGTGATCAATCATCTCCGTGAGGAGCTTTCGACGGTCCGCGCCGGCCGTGCCAACCCGCAGATGGTCGAAGGCCTCATGGTCGAGGCCTACGGCGCGCCGACCGAGCTGAAGGCCGTAGCATCGATTACGGTGCCCGATCCGCGCACGCTGCTCATCGAGCCGTGGGACAAGAGCCTGGTGAAGGCCGTGGAGAAGGGGATTATCGACGCCAAGATCGGACTGGCGCCGAGCGTCCAGGGAAATGCCGTGCGTATTTTCATGCCGCCGATGACCGAGGAGAACCGCAAACAGCTCATCAAGCTGATGCACGAGAAGCTGGAGGCCGCCCGCGTCGGCGTCCGGAGCGTCCGCGAGAAAATCCGCACCGACGTGCAACAGGCAGAAAAGGACAAGCAGCTCACCGAGGACGACAAATACAAGATGCTCGAGCAGGTCGACAAGACCGCGGCGGGCTTCAACGACCAGATCAAGAACATGGGCACGGACAAGGAAAAGGAAATCATGACCATTTGATCAGCGTCAGTTCCCCGGGACCGCCCACCATCATGGGCGGTTTTTCGTTGTCCCCGCGAAACCGCCCTCACCATGCAGGCACTTGCCGGAATCTAGCGATGGCAGACGCAGAGGTTTTTGTCCATTTTTAGCGACAAAATTCTTAAAACACTCCCAAATATTGAGCCTAAAAAGTCATTTTTTAATTTAGATTTAGCTAAAAACTTATATAGTCAGTCTAGCCAATAGAAAATGCCCAGTGAGGCTTGACAAAACCATAAATACCTGCTATAGTCGTTTGTTCCTTCAATGACAGACAGTGCCTGCCCGCACTTAAATCCAGGCCCGAATTCCCGCCAAGCGAAATGGAGGGGGATCTCCTTGATGCGACGCTTCGTGCTTAGTATCGAGGCGACGCGGAAGCCGGTGACCGTCGGTTCCACTGACAGTCTCCAGCAGATGCGTCATGCCGTCGGCCTCTGCCTAGCAGGGAAACCGTCGGTTCGCTCTCCAGCTCGCTTGCCGGGATTTTGGTATCCGGTACGGCTTCGACGTTCACTCGCTGAAAGAAAGAGGGGCATCAGATGATCTTCTTCGTCAACAAGGGCCTGGTGAAGTCCGAGCCGCAGAACGGCGAGAGCGACCAGGTGATGCTCCTGGCGTTCGCGGTCGTGGCGCTGGAGATCGGCGCCGACTTCAGCGCCAAGCCGCGCCGCGCGCTGCGCGACATCAGCACGGCCGAGGCCGCGAAGTACCTGCAGGTGCAGCCGAACGGAGCGCTTCAGCTGGAGATGAAGGCGGCCGACGGCGCGCCGATCGATCTCACGCTCAAGCCGCTCGCCGACCAGCCCGGCATCTACACGGTCCAGGCCTACGTACCGCTCGAGTCCTTCGACCGCCGGGTTCCCGCGGTCCTCGAGGCGATCGTGGAGCTGGCCGAGGGCGCGGGGCTGGGCCTGACCAGCTGACCGCCACGACGCTTCCAAGGCCCTTCCGCTGCCATGCGGAAGGGTCTTTTTTAGCTCTAAAAACGCTTGCCCGAGCCGGTCCGCCGTGTTACCGTAGGGTCACTATGCCTGCAGACAACATGGAGAAAATCGTCGCCCTGGCCAAACGCCGCGGCTTCCTGTTTCCCGGTTCCGATATCTATGGCGGCATCGGATCGACCTACGACTACGGCCCGCTCGGCGTCCTGCTGAAGAACAACGTGCGTCAGGCCTGGTGGCGCGCCATGGTCCAGTCCCGCGAGGACGTGGTCGGACTCGATGCGGCCATTATCATGCACCCCAAGACCTGGGAGGCCTCGGGCCATCTGGCCGGCTTCACGGACCCGCTTGTGGACTGCAAGAAGTGCAAGAAGCGCTTCCGCGCCGACCACCTGCTCGAGTCCAAGGGCCTGTCCATGAAAGGGCTCAAGGAGAAACCGACGCTCATGAGCGAGGTGAAATGCCCGGAATGCGGCGGCGAGCTCACGGACATCCGGATGTTCAACCTGATGTTCAAGACCTTCATGGGCCCGCTCGAGGACGCGGCCAACACCGTCTACCTGCGGCCCGAGACCGCGCAGGGCATCTTCGTGAACTTTGCCAACGTGCGCGACACGGCCCGCAAGCGCCTGCCCTTCGGCATCGCCCAGTGCGGCAAGTCGTTTAGGAACGAGATCACGCCCGGCAACTTCATCTTCCGCACCCGCGAGTTCGAGCAGATGGAGATGGAATATTTCTGCAAGCCAGGGACGGACGAGGAGACCTTCGAGTACTGGAAGGGCTTCATGATGGATTGGTTCGCCGGGCTCGGCGTGCGCCGCGACAGTCTGCGTTACTACGAGCATCCGAAGGAGGACCTGTCGCACTATTCGAAGCGCACGGTCGACCTGGAGTACAAGTTCCCGTGGGGCTGGGCCGAGCTTTGGGGCTGCGCCAACCGCACGGATTTCGACCTCAAACAGCACGCCAAGTTCAGCGGCCAGGACCTGTCGTACCGCGATGACCTGACCAACGAGCGCTACGTGCCTTATGTCGTGGAGCCGGCGTTGGGCCTGGACCGTGCGGTGCTGACCTTCCTCATCGACGCCTACGAGGAGATCGACGGCGGCCGCAGCACGACTACGGAATCGAACAAGGAAGTCGAGACCGTCCTGCGTCTGCATCCGGCCATCGCGCCGATCAAGGCCGCGGTCCTGCCGCTCTCCAAGAAGGAGCCGCTCACGGGCATCGCCAAGGAGATCCGGGCCAAGCTGGCCGAGCGCTGGATGGTGCAGTATGACGAGGTCGCTTCGGTCGGCCGCCGTTACCGCCGCCAGGACGAGATCGGCACGCCCTTCTGCATCACCGTGGATTTCGACACGCCGAACGACAAGAAGGTCACGGTCCGCGACCGCGATACCATGTCCCAGGAGCGCGTGGCCATCGACGAACTGGTCGGCTACTTGGCCTTAAAATTGGGAGTTTAGGGGTCGAAAAGTCTATGGGCCTCGCCGCGGCCCTCAAACCCTCAAACGCTCACACTCTCAAGCCCACCCGATGCACACCCACCGCCTCACCCTGCCGAACGGCATCCGCGTCGTGCTCGTGCCGACCGCCGATACCGCGGCCGTCACCGTCCTCGCTTTCTACGAGGTCGGTTCGCGCTACGAGACCGAGGATCTGGCCGGCGCCTCGCATTTCATCGAACACATGTGCTTCAAGGGCACGGCACGCCACCCGACGACCTTGGACATCTCCCGGACCCTGGATTCCGTGGGCGCGGACTACAACGCCTTCACGGGCAAGGATCACACCGGCTTCTACGTGAAACTTCAGGCCGACCGCCTGCCATTGGCCGTGGACCTGCTTGAGGACATGATCTATCGCTCGGCCTTCCGCCAAGCCGACTTGGATTCTGAACGGCAGGTCATCGTCGAGGAGCTCCGCATGTACGAGGACAACCCGATGATGGCCATCGACGAGGTGATGGAATCCGCGCTCTACCGCGGCTCCACGCTCGGCCGGCGCATCGGCGGCACGGCGGAGACGCTCGCCGGCATTACGCGCAGCAAGCTGCTCAAGTACCGCGACGCGTATTATGTCCCGGAGCGGACGGTCCTTGCGGTCGCCGGGCGCTTCGACGAGACCGAGGTGCGACAGCTCCTGATCGCCAAGTTCGGCCGCAAGCCGGCCCACGGCCGAGGCCGCGCCTTCCGCCCCTTTGACGCGGCGCGCGCCGGCTACCGCGCCCCGCGCGTCGTGGTGCAGAACCGCGAGAGCGAACAGGTCCAGTTGGCCATCGGCTTTCCGGGCTACCGCATGACGGATCCGCGTCTCGCTTCGCTCTCCATCATGTCCATCATCCTCGGCGGCAACATGAGCTCGCGCCTGTTCACCGAAGTCCGCGAGAAGCGCGGTCTCGGCTATTCGGTGCATGCGAGCTCCAGCCCCTATCAGGATATCGGCGCGCTCACCGTCCAGGCGGGGCTCGCCAAGGACCGCGTCCAGGAGGCGCTCGGCGTGATTGTCGCGGAACTGAAGCGGCTTAAGGACAAGGACGTGCCGGCCGAAGAGCTGGCCCGGGCCAAGGAGTTCGCCAAGGGTAAAACCGTGCTGGCGCTCGAGGAATCCAGCCATCTGGCCGATTTCTACGGCCGCCAGGAGCTCCTGGCGCGTCGGCAGGAGACGCCGGAGCAGAAGATCGCCCGGCTGTTCGCCGTGACCGCCGCAGACGTGCGCCGCACGGCCCGCGAGACCTGCCGCGCGGCCCGCGCTTCGCTTGCCGCGATCGGCCCGATCGGCGACGGCAAGCCGTTCGCCGCGGCACTCGGAGAACTGTGAACTTGGGTTGTGCGTGAGCCTGCCGAGGGAGTAGATTATATAAGATAACCTTCCAGCCCAAAGCTATGCCCTCCTATATAGTCGGCAACTGGAAAATGCAGCTTTCGGACCAGGACAGCTCCGCCTTGGCCAAAGAGGTGGCTCGGCTCTGGTCCGCCCAGGCGGCCAGCCGGCCGCAGGTGCGGGCCGTCGTCTGCCCGTCGCATCTGGCCTTGCGCGCCGTGGGCGAGGTCCTGCGCGGCACGAACGTCGCGCTGGGCGCGCAGGACTGCTTCTGGGAAGAGAAGGGCGCGTTCACCGGGGAGGTCTCGCCGAAGGCGCTCAAGGAACTCGGCTGCGAATACTGCATCGTCGGACATTCGGAGCGCCGCCAGTATCTGGGCGAGACCGATGAGATGGCCAATCGCAAGATCCTGGCTCTGCTGAAGCAGGGACTGACGCCCATCTTGTGCGTCGGCGAGACCCGCGAGGAGCGCGATGCCGGCCGCCGCGACGCCGTAGTCATCGGCCAGGTGCGCGCCGCGCTCAAGGATGTCGCGCTCGTGGGCACCCAGCGCCTGATCGTCGCCTACGAGCCGCGTTGGGCGATCGGCACCGGCATGCCCTGCTCGCCCGACGATGCGGCCTCCATGCATCAGCTCATCAACGACACGCTCGCCGAGATGTTCGCCCCGGACGTGGCGGAACGCCAGATCGCCGTGGTCTATGGCGGTTCGGTCGATCCCAAGAACATCGCGAGCTATCTGGCCGTGCCGATCATCCAAGGGGCGCTGATCGGCGGCGCCTCGCTCAAGGCGCCGGACTTCGCGGCCATGTGCGAGGCCGCCTCGGAACCGGCCAAATGACGGACTGATATGTGGCTCTACTGGGTTGCGGGCGTCATCTTTCTGCTTTCGTTCGGCGGCGCGCTCTCCATCGCGGCGCGCAAGTTCAGGCAACTCTCGCTCATCGACACCGCGGCGCTGCCACAGGAGCGCGACCGGCAGAAGAAGCGGCGGCTCATTGAGCAGCGCCTGACCCGTTTCGCCTTCGACTGGTGGGAAGGCCTCAAGGAACAGGCCGCAGCGCCGATGACGCGCTGGGGCAAGCGGTTCCGTGAGGCCTACGCGCGGGCCATCGAGTTCGAGCGCAATCTCGGTCCGAAACCGTCGGTCACACCGGCTTCGGTGCGCGAACGCATCGCGGAACTCCTGGGCGAAGCGCAGTCGCTGGCCGCCTCCGGCCGGCTGACAGAGGCTGAGCGCCGTTACGTCGAAATCGTGAAATTGAATTCACGTCATGTCGGGGCCTATCGCGGTCTCGGTAAGCTGTACGTTGACTTCAAGCAGTGGCAGCAGGCGCGCGAGACGCTCCGCTTCCTGATTAAGGTCGTGGCCCGTTCGGGTTGCGCCCACGCGCGGGCCGCGGCGGCCGGCCAATTCGCCGAACAGGGTCTGGCTTGCAACGCCACGCCGGCGGAGCATGCGGAGATGGCCCGCGACTATCTGGCTCTCGGCGGCGTCAGCCAGGAGTTGGGGGATCTGCCAGGGGCCAAGCGGGCGCTTGAGGGCGCGCTGGTTTTTGAGCCGAACAACCCCCGCTATCTTGATTTGTTTTTGGAAGCTTGTATACTGGTAGGCGACCGCGAAAGGGGAATGGAGGCCTTCGAGAAGCTCCAGGCCGCGAACCCCGACAACCAGAAGCTGCCCGCGTTGCACGAGCGGCTGCTGCATTTGCCGTCAAAAACGGCCGAATGAGGCGGTCTGACCGGTTCAAAATTCAGGACATCGTGCCGACGTAGCTCAGCTGGTAGGCCGCCGCGCATAAGCTCGTAAACTCGCTTCGCGCGATTCTGCGGCTTGCGCCGAGATGTGGCGCCCGTAGGCGCATCTTGGAAACTGTCAGTTTACTCCGTAAACTGACTGCGGCGTAGAGCATCTCCATGGTAAGGAGAAGGTCACCGGTTTCCCGCCTTTGGGGCGGGACCCCGCCTTCTTTGACTAGAGATTGGTGGCGGGGCAATCCCGGTGGTCAGCAACTTGAAAATTCTTGGCAGCGCATTGCGGTTTCGAAAGATTTTCGCTTGTTTCCTCGCGCCGACGTAGCTCAGCTGGTAGAGCATCTCCATGGTAAGGAGAAGGTCACCGGTTCAATCCCGGTCGTCGGCTCCAGGAAAGGGGTGAAAATGTTCAGACGGCATTTTGATGCATTTCGTATACGTCATTTGCAGTGAAACCACCGGGCGATATTATATAGGATTCACTTCTGATGTTCATTCCAGATTGCGCGAACACAACGACGGTAGCGTAAGATCAACGAAGGCATATCGTCCTTGGAGGTTGGCGCATGAGGAGAAGTTTGAAATAAAAGGCGAAGCACTGAAACGGGAAAGAGAAATCAAGGCATATAAAGGGGGTAACGCATTTGAAAAACTATTGACTGGGGCAGGTTCCGGAGCGGTCAAACGGGGCAGACTGTAAATCTGCTGGCCTACGCCTTCCTAGGTTCGAATCCTAGCCTGCCCACCACCCTTTGTTCCCTTATCTTTGCGATAGGAGACCGGACGGTGCGTAAGACGAAATGCCGGGCCACCTTAGCTCAGCTGGTAGAGCAACGGTTTTGTAAACCGTAGGTCCCGGGTTCGACCCCCGGAGGTGGCTCCACCACCAATTTTAAGGCGGTCGGTCGCCCGCGCTGCGGGTCTGGACAAGATTACCGGAAAAGAGTAGGCTATCCTCACTTGAAACGTTACCCGTATGTCCCAGGATAATCTCATCAAACTGGAGTGCAGCGAGTGCCATCGCGTGAATTACCATTCCCGCAAGAACAAGAAGACGCTCAAGCAGCGCCTGGAGATCGCCAAGTTCTGCGAGTGGTGCCGGAAGCACACGACGCACAAGGAGACGAAGTAGGCGTCGGATCAAACGAATACAGGAACGCGCTTCGTGAACCGGAGCGCGTCTTGCTTAAACTGGACGCGAAGGTCGGAAAGGTCTAAGCTTTTCACCACCCACATAAAACGGTTCGGCGACCTTTCAACCCCTAAACTGTTAAACCTCTAAATCCGCCCGATGGGGGAGTAGTTAAATGGTATAACTGCGGTCTCCAAAACCGCTGTCGTGGGTTCGATTCCTACCTCCCCCGCCATAAAAATCACGATGCCGTCGGCATCGTGATTTTTATATGGAAGGGGAGGTAGGAATCGAACGGGTCGGACGCGAGGACGAGCCGCATCGTTCGAGCGGCGAAGTTCGAGCGTAGGGGCCGCAAGGCAAGGGGAGCCGCGAGCCGGCGCAGCGGCGACCGCGGCCCCGTCCGACCCTGGACAAGCGGATTTCCATTCGGGAAATCCGCGCGACAATTCCTACCTCCCCCGCCATAAAACCACCGATGCCGCAGGCATCGGTGGTTTTATAGACGGCGGGGTCGGGAGGAATCGAAACCGGAGGGTGAGATTCCTACGCCACCGCGCCAATGCTTTGGCGCGATTTTAAGACGCGGCGGAGGCCGCCACCTTGTGGCGAAAGACCGCCCGGTCCCCGCCGTAGGCGGGGCGGGCTTACCGACCCCGCAAATATATTCCGATTTGAGCCGGCGGATGTTGACGGCAACCGCACTGAGCGAGCGCGGGCGAGCGGGATTCCTATGGCGTCATGCGCTTGCTGCGCAAGCGCACGTGGGAAGATGCGGCTAAGGCCTCCACTTATCGCCGGAAGCAGTGTGGGCGCGGCTTACCTCTTCAGCCATAAAAATCACGATGCCGTCGGCATCGTGATTTTTATGCGTAACGCAATCAGACGCCCCTGCTTTGAGCTATAATGGGCATATGCTAAATCCGCTAAAACGATTCGGCGTCTGGGGGACCGTTGCGGCCGTGACGCTAATTATCGGTCTGGCAGCCGTGCTCTCCGAGGCAGCAATTACGGTCAGCCGCCGCAATGCCGTCCAGGTCGCGCAAAGCGCGAAGGGCATCGGCCAATCGCGCGCATCCATGCCGGCCGGCGTCATTGCGGCAACGCCCTTGCCGACCCCGCCGGACGTGCCCACTTCCGCCTCTGCGGATACGGCACCGGCAGTGCCGCCTTTATCGCCGCCCCTCCCGGAACCTGCCGCCAGAGATCGGA
>JAKAKZ010000039.1 GCA_021824285.1 bacterium | reverse complement strand
TAGGTCACGCCGATCTGCCGTTCAAGCTCCTTGGCGGAAATGCCGCTCTTGGCGTTGCTGAACAGGAAGATTGCGTGGAACCAGTAGGTCAGCGGCGTGTCCGACTTGTGGAATATCGTCCCGGCGGTCGGTGCGATCTGAAAGCGGCAGAGCGAGCACTGATACTGCTTCCTGCCGCTGATTTTGGAGTATGTTCCGCCGCAAGAGCAGTCCTTGGTGTGCAGGGACTCGAACACGGCCTCAAGACAGGCATCGTCCGTGGGGAAGTCGGTCTTGAGGTTCTTGAGCGTGTATTTGTCGGCTAAGGCCATATTGCTGTCGGTTAATGGTCTGACCTTAGCATAAGCTCATTATGTTGTCAAGGGATAAGCATGAAGTTATCCACAACCAACAATTGTCGACTATAATAATATTTTTTTCGCTTTACAAAGCTAAATTATAAAATAAGTGTCAAACGCTTGACACTTTTTTGAACCTCGCCTAAGTTCCCCTTTGTCCATGGACGTTCATTCCCGTTTGCGCGCCGCGCGGTCGACGGACCGTCACGCGCCACACCAACTATATGGTCCCTGTGGCCTATACCCTGACCGGCTTCGCCGCCCGCTGCCTGCGCCGTCTGCCGGAAGATCGCGCCCCGGACGCGGATAGCGGCTTCGCCGGACAGCGCGACGCGCCGGAGCCGCCGACACCGGACCCATGCGCCCCGCACTGCGCCGAACGCCGGATGCGCGCCGCCGAAACGGCCGTCCGCCTGACGGACCGGACCGATCTCAAACTTTCGTGCCTCGGCACGATGCCTAACCCCTACCGCGACGATGAGTCGCTGTTGGATACCTATGCCGATGATGCCGGCAACGAATACTGGTTCTGCTCCGCGACCGGAACTCTTATCCAGATGGCTCCACGCGAGAGTCCCGATCCGCAGGCATACGCGCCTGGACCGGCCGGAGTTCTCCCCGTCAAAGAGCTGCGCGAGCGCGCGGTAACTTTGGCCGGGGCGCTCGTCCCCCATTTCCTTGAGCGCCGCAGTTCACTGCATCCTCTGGAGGACAACCGGCGGCGGCGAATCTACTACTTCCGCTGGGACGACTTCAACGCGCCGCTTCGCGAATCCGAACTGCCGCCGTTCCTGCAGGTAGCGCTAACCGCCGCCGGCCAGCTGATCGGTTTTACCAACACGTTGCGCGACTGAAGGCGACGGACTTGGCGGAACATGGGCGGCGATACTGACGCCCCTCGCTCCGCCGCCTGTCCAGCCGTCCGCCTTCCGATACCATTGCGCCCGCCTGGGCCGCGCCGCCGGCCTGACGGAGACACAAAAAACCAGCGACAAACGCGGCGGTAAATGCCGGCTTTCCCGGACAGAAAGCCGACCGACCGGACATTCGTGGGAGAGGTCCGGTCGGTTTTAATTATGGCCCCAAATCCGGCAGTCATTACCGGTGAAATCCGGCGCCGCCGGAACGGACTGCCGGCTTGCTGTGGCGTCATTTCAGCTGCAGCACGGCGCGCACGAAGCGATTGCCGCGGTCGAATTCGTGCCGAAACAGGCCGAAGCTGGCGCAGGCAGGCGACAGCAGGACGATGTCGCCGCGCCTGGCCTCGGCGGCGGCCAGCTGAACGGCCTCCTTCATGGACTCGGCCTTGGCACGAGGAACGCGCGCCGCGAATTTGGCCAGCTCCGCCTCGATCTTCGGCGTTGCCGTACCGTCGAAGAGCACAAGAAATTTCACGTATCGCGCCACATCCTTGGCCCAATCGTCGAACCGCAGGGCCTTGTCCGCACCTCCGGCGATGAGGACTAGCTTCCTGCGGGAACCTGGACCAAGGGCGCGCATGGCGGCTTGGGACGCATCCGGCATGGTGGCGGTCGTATCGTTGACGTAGCTGACGCCGCGTTTCACGGCCACCACTTCCAGCCGGCCCGGAGCGCCGCGGAAAGCGCGGACGCCACGACGGACGGTGGCGTTGGGCACTCCCATGGATTTGGCCGCGGCAACGGCCGCCAGCACATTAGCGAGGTTGTGCTCGCCGGGCACCTTGATGTCAGAGAGCGGAAAGAGGCTCTCCTCCCGACCGGCGAACCGCAGGACGACGGAGCCGCTGCGCGGAAAGATTCCATCCCGGCCTTTCGGCAACGGCTTAACCGAAAACCATAGCGCGCGGCCGCGACCGGTCTTAGCCATAGCCGCCACGCGGAAGTCGTCGGCATTCAGCACGGCGATGTCGTCGGCGCAGTGGAACATGACGTTCAGCTCCTTGGCACGGGCGTAGTCCTCGATGCCGTCATAGCGGTTCAAGTGGTCCTCTTTGACGTTCGTCACGACCGAGACATGCGCGCTCACGCGGTGCCGCTCCAGGCTCTCAAGCTGCCAGGAGGAAAGCTCCAATACGACGGGCGGCGCGGAGACGCGGAGATGCGGAGACGCGGAGATTTTTGCCGACAGTTTCAGGAGTCGATTGAGGGCCCCCAGAGGATTGATGCGGATGTTGCCGCCGACCACGGTGCGGCGGTCATGCAGCCGCGCTATTTCCGCAAGCAGGGTGGTCACCGTAGTCTTGCCCTTGGTGCCGGTCACGGCCGTGATCGGGAACGGACACAATTGAAAAAAAATACTGATGTCGCTCTCGATCGGCACACCGGACCGCTCCGCCGCCGCGATGAGCGGGTTGCCCCGCGGCACGGCGGGATTGCGCAGGATCATGTCCGCGTCCGTGAAATCGGATTCGTCATGCTTGCCCAAGACGTAGCGCAGCTTGGGACCGGGCGCCGTGGGCTGGGAGCTTTGCCGTCTTATTTTGGAGAAATACGCGTCGAGGCCGCGGACCGATGCGGCCAGCGCCTTCTGGTCCTGCAGGTCAGTGACCGTGACCGCGGCGCCGTGCGCCAGAAGCCACTTGGCCGTACCCAAACCGCCGCCATGGACGCCGAGCCCCATGACTGTGATTTTCTTGCCGCGGAACCAATCGATGGACAACATAAAAAGTGTGGAGTTTGAAGCGGGAAGCGTGAAGCCGTGCCTTTGTCAGCTCCAAACTTCAAACTCCACGCTTCACCCTGCGCTCACCGCCGGATGGTCGTCTCGTACAGGATCTCCTCGGCCTTACGCAGCGCGTTCTTCGCCTGATCGAACTTGGTGCGGAGGTAGCCGCCGAGATCCATCTCCAGCAGCCGGCCGACGATCTCCTCGATGTCGGCGTGCGCTTTCTTCACGTCGTCGAATTTCCTTTCGGTGGCGTAGCGCACCTGACGGCGCAGGATCTCACCGGCAAGGTCGGACAGGCCGCCAAGATAGATGTCGTGGTCGATGTGCTCGCCGGCCACGGCGCCGACCTTGCCGTTGCGCACATACTGCAGATAGAGGCTGGCCTCGACGAACTCCTCGAGACCGGCGCGATATGAGCCTTCGGACGCGATGTCCGGCAGGACTTTAGCCTTCGCGGCCACGGCTTCAAGACCGACTTTGGCGTCCGCGAGCAGCTTCTCCGCGCCCGCGACGTCATCGCGATGCAGCGCGAAAATGGCGCGCTTCGAGGCCGCGAGGGCGTTGCCGGAGAGCGTAATGACCTCACGCCGCGCGCTTTCATAAGCCGCGTGGCGGGCTTTGACGGAATCGATGTGGGCTTGGTCGAGCATATCAGTTGGCCTTGAGTCCGAAGCGCCCGTACAGCTCGGCGATGAGCTTGGCGCAGGCCGACTTGTCAGCCGTCGTGCGGCGGATTTTGGCCTTTTCCAGGCGCAGGCACTTGCGGACACTGCGCGGTAATTTGGCTCGCTTGAGGTCTTTCATATGGAAAGAGTATGCGCTGGCAGTTGGGAAATGGCAATTGATAAAAAAATCCCCGACCGAAGTCGGGGAAAGAAGCTAGACGCACTCGCGGAACGAACCGTCCGAAGGGAAGTACTCCATCAGTTCGGCGTTCAGCGTGCCGTCCGGGCGGTGCCGCACCAGGGCGAAGGTGTAGCGCGTGGCCAGCTCCGTATCCGGTTCGACGGTCAGGAACTTCCACAGGCCCACGGTCACGATGAACACGAGCGCCAGCGCCGCGTAGACCTTCAGGTCGTTCGGATGCCAAGTGACGAAATCCGGACTGTGCTCCGGGAAGTTCGTCAGCAGGAAGGTGGCGAGCGCCGCCACGAGCACCAGGAACCCGATGACCTTCATGATCTTGGTCGCCAGCCGCAGCTCGCCGGTACGGAAGAAATGCACCGTGCTGCGCCAGGCCGGCTCCAGCCAGCGGAAACGCTTCCACAGGCGCGGGAACTGGGGCCAGACGAAACGCAGCTTCTTCGACCAGGTGCCGGTGTTGATGAAGGTGCCGTCCGGCCCGGTCACGCGCCGCTCGATGTGCGAATGGCCCGTGACTACGACGCGGACGCCGTCCTGGCCCAGCAGCTTCATCGACCAGGCCTCAACCGGATTCTTACGGTAGGTGGCGAGCACCACGCGCAGGACGGTCAGAAGACCGGTCTTGCGGCGGATGTCCCAGAAGGCGAAGAACTGGTTGTAGATGAAGATCCAGAGGACCATCAGGCCCGCGTAGAGCCCCCACTTCCAGTTGAACTTCGCGGCGTGCAGCCAGATGTCCTTCTCGGTCGGCATGCGCCCGATCAGCTTGTTGCGCAGCTTGAGCGGCTGCGCCAGGCCGATGGTCATGTAGTTGCCGAGCGGCTGGTTGAGCACCGGCCGCTTCAGGTGGATGCCGCCGACGCCGGTCTTCAGGATGACGTTATTGCGGTCGATCGCCGTGTGCACCTCGGCGTTCATGCCGTGGTCGTAGAGCACGCCGCGATAGATGTCGCGGAAGCCCTGCCGCTGGTCGATGAACCGCACGCGCTCGCGGAGCGCCTCTTCGCGGCCGCAGAGCCGGTCGAGAATGCAGGCCTGGACCTTGGGCCAGACCAGATGGACATCATGGTTGCCCACGAAGATGTCCAGCCGGGCGTTCGCGCGGCGCACGAAGGCGGCCAAAGCGTCGAAAAAGGCGGTGTGCCCGGCGATGATGCGCTTCATCTTCGACCAGGCCACGCTCTCGAAGGGCGGATCCTTCAGCTCGCCGTGCCAGGGCACGGCGAGGAAGTCGAACATGTCGCCCATGAGCCGCAGGCGCAGTACGCCCGCGTCCCCGTGCTTTTCGACGATGCGGTCGAGAAACGACACGAACACCGTGTCGTCCGGAAAATCCTCGAGCGAGTTCGGCAGCTGCATGATGCGCGGCTCGGCCTGACGGCCGAAGACCGCCCGCCAGGCCCGCACGATCGGTCGCGGCTTCCGGACGACGTTCAGAATCGGCCCTTCAGAAAGATGGGCGTCGCTCAACACGACCTCCACCTCATCGTAGACCGGGCCGGATTCGGCCGGCCGTTCCTTCTCTAGGTCTTCTCGCGTCTCCATCGACGCCTCCAAGCGTTTGTGAACCAATGAAATTTCAACGAACTTTTCGCATGTTTTAGCCTAAAAGGCACGACCATGCATACTGTCTATTTAGCAGAAAAAAGCGATTTTGTCAACCGTCCGATATGGTGTGGGGCGTGGAGTTTGAAGTCGGAAGTTCATGAAAAATCGCGCCGCAGCGCGATTTATTCTTTAACTCCACGCTTCCCGCTCCACGCTCCTAACCCTGAATCAACTTCAGATAAAGCCGCTCCGTCTCCCGCACGATGCCGTTCCAGTCAAACTGCTGCCGCACCCAGCGTCGGCACTTCTCGCCGCGCTCGGCCACGATCTCCGGATGATTGACTAATTCCTCAAGCTTTTCGCGCAGATCGGCCTCGTCCGCGTTCACGAACGTCAGGCCGCTGTGGTCCACGGACTCCACGTTTTCCGGGATGTCCGACACGAGCGTGCAGCGGCCGGCGGCCATGGCTTCGAGAATGGAGACGGACAGGCCTTCGGCTTCGGACGGATGCACGTAGAGGTAAGCATTGGCGAAGAGCTGATCGAGCGCCTGACCGGATTGGAAGCCGGTGAAGACGATGGCCGAATTGCCCTCGCTCAAGCTCTTCAGATGAGCCGCGTACTCCGACTTCGGCGCTCCCGCACCAACGATGACGAGCTTCTTGAACCGCTCGAAGCCGTCGTAGGCCTTGATCAGGTGGTGGATGCCCTTCTGCTCCACGAGCCGCGCCACGGTCAGGAAATAACCGTCCTTGACGAGCCCCCAGCGGGCCAGCAGGTCGCTGCCCGGATAGGGCTTCTCGTCGGCGCCGTTCGGGATGTAGTGCGAGTCGCGCCCGTAGGCAGCCCGGCCGTAGGCGCGGTTGCTCTGCGAAACGGAAATCGTCGCGTGCGGGAAACGCAAGCAGGCCCACTCGCCGAAGCGCAGATAGGCGCGCGCCATGAAGCCCCACTTCGGATGCATCCGGTCGATGCTGTGCAGGGTGGCCACGACGCGCGAGCCGCTGGCGAACAACCGCGGAATCCAGGCCATGGTGGATGGTCCGACGCCATGATAATGGATGATGTCCGGCATCATCCGAACGGCCGCAAGGCTGCAGACCAGCGAATGCGTAACCGCGTCGAGCGAGCGCGTCTCAATGCAGGGCAGGCGCCGCAACGTGACCCCGCGGTACTCGCGCACGGCCTCCTTCTGGAACCGCGGCCGCACGAACACCGTGACCTTGTGCCCCTGTTCCGCGAGCCGCACGGCCAGCTCCTCAACGTGACGCTCAACGCCGCCGGCGTCGGCGATGCCGACCGGGATGCCTTTCTGGCCGATCATGACGATGGAAAGTTTGCCATTCTCCAAGGGCATACATGTTCATTTTACCATATTTCTCCCCGCAAACAGATGCGGATCAATCGAGGGGTTGGAAAGTCGGCAGGTAGAACAGTCGAAGGGTATCGCGGCGACCCTTAAACCCTCCAACCACCACGCCTTTAAACCCATCCGATTGACCTTTTCCCCGCTCTATTTTACCTTGAATCCCGCTGTCGTTCTTTTCAGACCGGAACCGCGCATGAGCCCGACCCTTGTTGTGCTGCTCGCCGCCCTCACCCAAACTGACGGCGGACCGCCGCCCGCGCCGGAAACCGATCACGTCGCCGCCGTCTCCCCCGCTCCCGACCCATACGCCAAACTGCCGGAGCGTCTCGAGGACGCCAAGCGGCTGCTCGCCAAGACCGCCATCGGCACGGACCGGCTCGGCGGCCGCGAAGCCGTGCTCGCCGTCTGGAACGCGGCCGAAGACAAGCTCGTGACCGTGCAGGTACGCGGCGGGCTGTCGCGCACGCGGGGCTTCGCCGTCCGGCTGGTCCAGCAAAATGGCGTGAACACGCTCTACGAGGTCACGGAACCGTCCGGCTACGAAGTCCTGGCGATCCGCACGAACGTTCTGGCCGCGCGGGGTGCGCGCCGGCGCGGACCGCGGACCGTCCCGGCCGTCTACGTGCCGTACGGCACGGTCCTGCATCGTCCGCACATGATCGCCGCAGGACGCGGCTACCTCGAGGGGCTGGCCGACGCGGCCGGCAACCGGCTGGATGAGCTCGAAGTGCGCTCCCTCGCCGATCCCGACCGCCTGGTCACGGAGATGATCCCGGAGCGGGTGCTCATCACCCTCATGATCATCGAGCACATCGATCCGGACGACTTCCGGGCCAAGGGTGCGCGCCGCACGATGGAAGAGGTCATGGCCATGACCGCGGCGAACGGCCGCGAGTCGTTCGCCTACTCCTTTTCCTATGCCGGCGCCGGCGGCCTGGCGCAGTTCATCCGTTCGACGTACTGGCTGACGCGCAGCCGGTATCCGACGGCCAAGCTGCTGCCTGATTTCATGGACGGCATGCGCGACCACACGAACGCCATCATGGCCCAATACTGCCTGGCGGACTGGTCGCTCGCCAAACTGCCGGCCGCCAAGCTCAAGGAGCTGCTGGCCACGAGCCGCGAGGAGGAGCTCGGTGCCTACCTGGCCGCCGCCTACAACGGCGGCGAATCCCGAGCCGCGGACACGCTGCTCAAGCGGCCCCGCGACTGGGAACAGCCGGGCCGCGGCCTGCGCCCCGAGACGGTCCAGTACGTCCGCGAGTTCCGCGAGATCTACCGGCTGTTGGGCGAGCCGTGATTGGGTGGTTGAAAGTTCGGAGTTGAGAGTTGATAGTTGTCGATTCGAATCGCGCCGCTCGGCGCGATTTTTTTCATTCATTGCGCCACCAGACCATTAAACTGCAAACCCCAAAACCACCGATGACGTCTTGCCAGCGGAGCATTTTCCTGTTAATTTGTCCGCACGTTTCGTACCTGTTCCGGGTCGGTAGCTCAGTCGGTAGAGCAACAGCCTTTTAAGCTGATGGTCCTGGGTTCGATCCCCAGCCGACCCACCAAAAAAGACGTCCCACCCCGCGGTGGGGCGTCTTTCTGTTCGCGCTGGGGATCGAAGACGACAGACGGCGAGTGCCTAGTGCGGCACTCGCCGGATGCGGCGGGCGACGGAGGAGCGGCGAGGCTTGGGGCAGGAGCCCCAAGACCCGAGCCGCGGGGGAGGAGGATCCCCAGCCGACCCACCATGTAAAACACCCCATTGCCAAGATGGGGTGTTTTGCGACTATGCTCAAGCAAGGTATCGATGTGATGCACTACAAAAGTTTAGAAGTTTGGGAGTGTAGTGTTGTGGGGGTCGAGTATTATTTTTTCAGTCGTGGCTCATAAACATCAAAAATCGCGCTTGGGCGCGATTTTTAATTTCACCTCCAGACCTATAAACCCCTAAACACTTAAACCCGTCCGATTACAGTTCAACCACATCCTCTTCCATCTCCTCATAACGCGCCTGCAGCGCCTCGCGGATCTGGGCCCAATCGTCATCGTCATGGATGATGCTATCGGTCCGGCGATCTTCGAGGATCTCGTCCACAATGTCATTCCACTCCTCACGCGAAAACGCGCCCTCGGCTTCGGCCCGGTCGCGCACGGCTTCGTAAATCTCCTCGAGATCCATTTCGATGTTCTCCATAACGGAAAAAATTAAGTCGGGAAGGAGCGTAGCACACCCAATAAATTACGCAATGGGGACGTAATACAGCTGGACAGAAGGTCTTTTTTCTGCTATGATTAAATGGATTTGAGGCATTAATTTATTTGCATATGTCCGGCGGAATCAGCGACGCTATCGAAAAAAACAGGGCTCGGGAAGCCGAACTGGCCGCCATGATGGAGGCCAAAAAGGAGAAGCTGCGCCAGAAAACCGAGGAAGAATCGCGTTCCGCCTGGCAGGCGGAACAGGCGAAACTGGAATCGCAGTCCCAAGAAAAGACCAAACGCATCTATGATCAGATCCGGCATGAGGGAATCAAACTGAGCGATGACCTGAAATCCACCCGCGAACGCATCGCACTCAAGACGCAGGAGCTCGACGAGCTGCGCGCCAATCTAACGCACCAGCGCGAATGGAAGGAGAAGGTCGGCCGCAAAGCCGCGAAAGACGTAGAAACCAAGGCCGCGGACCTGAAGGAAGTGACCGAAACCCTAGAAGCCGGACAGAAAATCCTGCAGGAAAGCGCGAAAGAGCTGCGCAACCTGCGCGACATCGAGGAGTCCCAGTCGGAGCGGCTGCGCGGATTCCATGAAGAGTCCGAACGCATCCAAGCCGGCCAAACGCCTTCCCCGCGCATCTACGAGCTGCTGCCGGGTCTGGCCCGCGCCGAAGAGAACATCAAATACGGTGCGGCCCTGGCTACGGAATACGGCAGCAAGGCCGAAGAGGCCCAGGAGCGCGAAGCCGCTGAAGAAGGCATCCTGGAACTGCTCGGCAACCGCGTCGGAGAATTCATCGACGAGGGCGACATGTCGCCGCGGGCGATGGATGCCTTCAAGGATGAAATGCTGTCGAGCGTGCTCGGTGACCAGGCGGTAGAAGGCTTGAGCGGCGCTGAACTGCAGGCGCTCAAGGACAATGACGCTTGGAACGCCATCAAGAACGCCAAAAGCAACAGCGGCCGGACAGGCATAGCTTCGACCCTGCAGAATCGCCTCCAGAAAACGATGCAGGGCATACTCAACCGCCGCAAAAAGTCCTAAAGAAGGAAAACCAGCAAATAAAAGACCGGGCCCCGCACAGGGTCCGGTCTTTTCGCTCACCCAAAGTGCCCGACGGTAAACAAAAGACCGCGCCGTGGGGGCGCGGTCGGTCAATTCATCCGGTCAGGGCGGCGGTTGGCGCCGGCCAGGTGCTTGGCCGGATTGAATGCCCCGGCCGGGATGCCCTCCCGTCTCTCCGCTTCGACGCGGTAGAGGCGGGCCAGGCGGGCCAAGAGGTAAAGGGCGAGATCCTTGATCGGCCCCCGCCCTGCCCGCTCCTGGCGGTAGATCAGGCGGCCGATGTCGTTGATGGCCGGTTCGTAACGGTCGGGGAAGCGCACTAGCTCCCCGACGATGATGTGATCGCGGCTGGCCTCGTGGTGAACGAGTCGCTGGGCCTCCTCGGCCCCGAACTGCGGCAGGCGGCGGGCCTGCAGCAGGAACGAGGACAGGTAGTCCTCGACGAACCGCTTGACCTCTGCCGAGGCTTCCGCGAGCGGCCCGAAGGCCGCGGCGACCGCCGGCTCGCGCCGGACGAAACCGGCGATGATCTCGCCGGCGGACGGCGTCTGCATTGACGAACTGCCGATGGGGTCCATGGTGGACCTCCTTCTATCTGGAAAACGTTCTCGAGTCAGGCCGGCCGAGGCCGGATGACATAGGAGCATAGCGCAAAAACAGTCTCCTGTCAACCTTCTGCCGCTAATAAACACTCAATATTTCTGATTGACAAAACGCGTATTTTGTGCTATATTTTATGGGTAAAGTGAACTATATTTCCGCTTAGTTTACGCAAAAATATGTCTTTCAGCGAAAGACCTCGGCCGCAGCTCACGACCGAAACCGGCAAGAAGGTCGAAATCGTCCCGCTGGCTGAATCCCTCAACGAAAACGAACCGTTCGGTGAGCAGGACTTCGGCGGCGCGGAACTCGAACTGGACGTTTCGCCATTCGACCGCAACCAGAACGATGCCGCCTTCGCCAAGGAAGTATCGACCTTGGTGGATCGACGCCTCGAATCCAACGGCATGCTTTCCCCGGCCGAAGCGGCAGACGTCAAGAAACGTATGGAAGTTCTGGCCAAGGACATTAGGGCCCAAGTCAAGGTCGGCAACATGGACGTATCCGGGGCCGATGCCGCGCTGGAACGCTCGCTGAACAATGCCATCGCCGCTGCGGAACGCGCGAAAGCCAAACGGCTCGCCGACGACATCAAGAGGCGCGGTCCGGGCTGAAATCAGACAGTGAAGGACAAAAAATCCGGTCGGTAATCCCGACCGGAT